>CADBKF010000007.1 GCA_902795195.1 Oscillospiraceae bacterium | reverse complement strand
GCCAAGACCTATATTCTCTTCAGCTCTCCGTTCCTGCTGGTGTTCTCGATTGCGCTGGTGGTCTCCAATGTGTCGCTCATCCGGCACGAGGGCTTCCGCTTCGTCAATGTGCTGGGTATTGTGCTGGCCGTGCTGCTGCTGGCAGGCAACGCCGTCATCTACGCGCTCGATTATTTCGTCTCCGGCTCTGTGACCGAGGTCATGCTGCACGATATGTTCACCAATTTCCTGGCGGCCGGGTATCTCTATTTTGAGTGCATGCTGCTCGGCACCATGGTCGCCGATGCGATCTCCGTGCGCGTGGAGCCGGCCCGTGACAAGGACTTCATCATCATCCTCGGCTGCGGCATCCGCAAGGACGGCACCCCCACGCCCCTGCTGCGCGGCCGGATGGACCGGGCGCTGGCCTTCGCCCGGGCGCAGGAGCTCGAAACCGGCAAGCAGCCGAGCTTCGTGCTCTCCGGCGGCCAGGGCAGAGACGAGATCATCTCCGAGGCCGCGTGCATGAAGGGCTACATGCTCGCCCAGGGCGTGCCGGAGACGCGGCTGATTCTGGAGGACCGCTCCACCGACACCGCGGAAAACATGGCCTTTTCCAAGGAGAAGATCCTGGCCGTAAAAACGGATGGCAAAATCGCCTATGCCACCACGAATTACCATGTCTTCCGCGCCGGGCTCAAGGCCCGCCGGGTCAAGATGCGCGCCCAGGGCATGGGCTGCCGCTCGAAGTGGTACTTCTGGCCCAACGCCGCAGTGCGCGAGTTCGTGGGCCTGCTCACCGAGCATCGCGTCAAGCAGGGTCTGATCCTCGCCGGGCTGATCGTGTTCTACGTGGCCTTGACGCTGATCCACTACCACCTGCAGTGAGTGCCGGACAAAATCACGCCATGGAATAAAAAAACTTGAAAATTCCATTGCATTTTTCAAAAAGTATGCTAAAATGAGCTTAGAAGCGACGGACCCGTCCGGGAACGTCTTCACAACCAAAAGCATGGAGGTACAAACATGGCTTACACGATTACCGACGCTTGCGTCAAGTGCGGCACCTGCGCCGACACTTGCCCCCTGGGCATCATCTCCGAAGGCGAAGACAAGTACGTCATCGACGCTGAGCAGTGCATCGAGTGCGGCTCCTGCGCCGGCGCTTGCCCCGTTGAGGCGATCGAGCTGTAATTTCAGCTGAACAAAAAAGATCCTCTGCAAGGCTTGCAGAGGATCTTTTTTTGCTCAGCCGCCCAGAAGGGGCTGGTCGAAGGCGAAGAGCGCCTCGTTGATGGCAAACACGTCGTAGTTGCCGCGGCGGATGAAGTACTCGATGATGAGGTCAAATTTGGAGCTGGGCGACAGGGCGTAGCCCGCCTTGCGCAGCAGCTCGTTCGTCTCCCGCAGCGGAAGCTCCAGCGCAATGGCAAAGGCGATGGCCGTGGCCTTGCTGGGCTTGTAGTGCAGGTCGCTGCGGATCTTGGAGAACAGCTTGCGGTCGACATTGGCCTTCTTGTAGCAGCCGGCGTCCGTCATACCGGACTCGTCGATCTTCCGCAGCAGCATCTGGGTGAAGCTCTCATCCATCTGCGACAGCAGGCTCTCCAGCTCGGCGTTGGCAAAGCTCTCGTCCCAGAGGGCGCCCTTCGCCTCCTGCACGGCCTTGGCCGGTCTTGCGAGGATGCCGGATTTCTTCTTCCCGGCGGTCTTCGGCGCAGGGGCCGCATCGGGCATGGGCGCGGCGATCTGGGGCAGCGCGACAGAGCTATTGTTCCACCGGTCGCGTCTGGCCTCAGCCGCCTCGAAGGGCGCGGTATAGGCGTCGTCAATAAACGACTGAATCTCCCGCGTGAGGGTCTCGCTCAGGCGGAAGCTCCTGCGGTCAAAGACCACCAGGTACACCGTCGGCTCGTCCTCGAGCCCGTCGAGGAAGCCGCGGATCTCCTCGCAGGCGACAGCGATCGCCTGATCCTTCGGGTAGCCGTAGACGCCCGCGGAAATGAGCGGAAAGGCCACGCTCGCGCAGCCGTGTTCCATGGCCAGCGCCAGGCTGCTGCGGTAGCAGCGGCGCAGCAGCGCCTCCTCGCCCGCCTCTCCGCCCTGCCAGACGGGGCCCACCGTGTGGATGACGTACCGGGCCGGCAGGCGGTAGCCGCGGGTGATTTTGGCCTCGCCGGTCTTGCAGCCGCCCAGGGTCCGGCATTCAGCCAGAAGCTCGGGCCCGGCTGCGCTGTGGATCGCGCCGTCCACTCCGCCGCCGCCCAGCAGCGTGGGGTTGGCCGCATTCACGATCGCGTCGCAGCAGACCTTGGTGATGTCGTTTCGGATGATTTGAAATGGCACGGGGTATCCTCCCTTCCCTCGCCGCTTACGGGAAGCTCCAGCCCCAGCCCGGAATGCCCTGCTGCGGCTCGGCGGCCGCTTCGGTCTCCTCGGGCTCCGTGTGCGGCCGGGCGTCGAGTGACAGATCCATGGTCAGGGTCTTCCCGTCGCGCCAGACCTCCAGCTCCACGGTGTCGCCCGCGTGATAGTGCCGCAGGGCCGCAGAGAGGCTGTTGTAGGAATCAATGGGATAGTCTCCCAGGCGGGTCAGGATGTCGCCGCTCTTGAGGCCGGCGGCCTCCGCGGCATAGCCCGGAAGCGTGTCGTTGACATAGGCGCCGGCCGGGCCGCCCTCGTTGTCGCCGCCCACGCGGACGCTGATGCCGAGATAGGGCTGCGTGGCAAGGTAGCCGTAGGTCTGCAGGTCGTCCAGCAAAACGACCACATCGTTGATGGGGATCGCAAAGCCGATGCCCTCGACCGAGGCGCCGCTCGTGGTGGTGCCGGAGTACTTGGCCGTCGTGATGCCGATCACGTTGCCGTTCATGTCAAACAGCGGGCCGCCGGAGTTGCCGGAGTTGATGGTGCAGTCAGTCTGCATCATGTTGATCGGCGCGCCGTCGCTGTTGATGAGCCGGTCCTTCGCGCTCACGTAGCCGACGGTCAGCGTGTAGGTCAGCTCGCCCAACGGGTGGCCGATGGCGCAGACCTGCTCGCCGACGAGCAGCTTGTCCGAGTCGCCGAAGGTCACGGGCTGCAGACCGCTGGCCTCGACCTTGAGCAGCGCGATGTCGCAGATCTCGCTGTCGTAGCCCACGAGCGTGGCCGGCAGCTCCCGGCCGTCACTGAGCATGACGGTCACGGTGCCGTCGCCCTCCACCACGTGGTAGTTGGTGAGAATATAGCCGTCCTCGGTGATGACAAAGCCGGTGCCGACGCTCGCCACCGCGGACTGCTGGCCCCAGGCGTTGGTCTGGGTCTCGCTGGCGATGCCGACGACCGAGGCCAGGTTCTTGCTATAGACCTGCGACGGGGCCGTGGGGATGGCGGCGTCGCCCGCGATCTGGATCTGCTCCTGCAGATCGCCCTTTGCAGGCTGCTGAGAGACAGCGGCGCGGCGGCTGCCGGACTGCGTCAGCTGCGCGGCGAGGAAGCCCAGCGCAAAGCCCACCAGCAGGCCGATGATGAGCCAGACCCAGCCGAGCGAGCGCTTTTTGGGCTGGACGGTCTGCGGCTGCTGGGCGGCGTAGGGACGGGCATATGCCGGCGCAGGCCGCGCAGAGTCGATCGTCGGCGGCACAGTCGGCCGGGCATAAGCCGCCTGCTGGGGCGGTGCATAAGCTGCCTGCTGGGGCGGTGCATAAGCTGCCTGCTGGGGCGGTGCATAGGGATTTGCCGCAGCCTGGGCCGCCTGCGCCTGGGGCTGAGATTTCTCGCTGGCGCTCAGAATGACAGGATCGGAGCTTGCTGTCTGCTCCACGGCCGGTTCGGTAGCCGGTGCGGGTGCTTCAGGTTCCGGCGCACGCGCTTCGGTCGGCTCCGCGGGCGGTTCGGCAGTCGGAACAAGCGCATCGGGCTGCTGCACGGGTTGTTCAGCTTCCGGCGCAATCGCCTCGATGGGCGTTTCCTCGATCGGTATTTCACCCTCCCGGTCAAAATCAAATAAATCTTCCATATTGTCACCCTCTATATTTCAACTCGCGGCCCATCGGCTGCGGCAGGGATGTTTCATTTGCGCTTCAAATCAGCGGCAGCGGCGGGCCGTCGGGGACGCCGGCCCCTACGAGGTGCACCGGAAGCCGGAACGTTAGTTGGGCGGGCTGGTAGCCCGCGCTACGGGTCGCCCCTACGAGGTGCACCGAGGCCGGAACGTCAGTTGGGCGGGCTGGTAGCCCGCGCTACGGGTCGTCCCTCAACTGTCCACTGTCAACTTTCCACTTTCAACTCTCAATTACCCTTCCTGCCAGCTGCGGACCTCGGCTTTGAGCCAGTCGGCCCAAGCCTGAACGCCCTCGCCGGTCTTGGCGCAGATGGGGAAAATCTTCAGCTTGGGGTTGCGGCGGTGGGCGTACTCCACGACCTTGTCCATGTCAAAGTCAAAATACGGCAGGACGTCAATCTTGTTGATGATCAGAACGTCGCAGACCGTGAAGATCAGGGGATATTTGAGCGGCTTGTCGTGTCCCTCGGGCACGGACAGGATCATCGCGTTTTTGACCGCGCCGGTGTCGAATTCCGCCGGGCAGACCAGGTTTCCCACGTTCTCGAGCACCACCAGGTCCAGATCCTCGGTGCCGATCTGCTGCAGGCCCTGCTCGGTCATGCCCGCGTCGAGGTGGCACATGCCGCCGGTATGGAGCTGGATGCTCTTCACGCCAGTGGTCGCGATCTTCTCCGCGTCCACGTCCGAATCGATGTCGGCCTCCATGACGCCGATCTTCAGATCGTCCTTGAGCGCCTCGATGGTGCGCAGCAAGGTCGTGGTCTTGCCCGAACCGGGCGAGGACATGAGGTTCAGAAGGAAGGTGTTCTGCGCCTTGAGCGCCCCGCGGACGCGGTCGGCCTCGCGGTCGTTGTCCGCAAAGACGCTCTCCTTGATCTCTATGATGCGAACATTGCCCATAAAAATGCCTCTTTTCTCAGTTTTTATCAATTATATTCCCATTCCCGCTGCAAGTCAACATTGAAATTGTAAACAATCTGTGCTAGAATCGGATCAGAAACGAGGTGCAGCCATGGAATTGTTTACTTATTATCTGCGCTATCTGACCGCGGTCTGCGAAGGGACGCTGACGGTGGAGGGCTTCTCCGCCGAGGGCGCGGACGAGACCGAAAAGGCGATGGATCTGCAGCAGAAAATCGCAAAAATCGGCATTCCCGAATTTGTCCGCCGCTGCGCGGCTGCCGAGGGGACGGAGATCCCGCAACAGATATATGACGCGTTTGACCCCCAGGCCCTGGTGCAGGCTGCAAGATCGTCTGTAGGGGGCGGCGTCCCCGACGCCCCGCAAGCAGCGCCCGCTGACCAGGCGTCGCAGCCGGATGCTCCCGCATCGCCAAAGCAAAACGCCTACGAGGCCTTCCTCGACTGCCTGGCGCTGGAGGATGCGCTGATCGAATACCTGATCGACGTCCTGCTGCGCGAGGACGAGCTGGCCTTCTTCCGGCTCTCGCAGGTGACGGTACGCAGGGAGCTGCGGCTGCATGATTTTCTCTACTGGCTGGGTACGAAGGAGCTTTATGCAGACGAATCCGAGCGCGCCTGCGCCACGATCCTCGACGCCTGCATCGAGCGGCTGCGGGGCGAGGGCCGGATGGAGCTGATCGCCGCACTCATCTCCGGCGACCGGCGCACCTTCGAGCTGTTCCGGGTCGATGCCCCCGAGCTGCGCCAGCTGCCCGAGGCCACCTACGAGTGGTTCGAGGAATACTATTTGAACCGCTACTACCCCTATCGCGCAATTCTGCGCCTGCGGGGCGTGCAGTTCCCGAAATTCGACTTCGATCGCGCAGCGGGAAACTGATCAGGATTTGCCAAGCAAATCCTGATGAAAGAATGAAAGAGTGAAAGAATGAAAAAATTGTGGTGTTTTTCATATCGCAATATGAAAAAATTTTAAATATATCCCGAAGGGATACCGTAATTCTTTCATTTTTTCATAGTTTCATTTTTTCATTTGCCTCAGCAAGTCCAAATTTCCGCAGAAAACTATTGCACCCCACGGAAAAATCATGTAAAATAATATGGATATAAAATATGGAGGATTTCCAACATGAAAAAACCTGTAGTCTTAATCGTAATGGACGGCGTGGGCAAGGGCGACGGCGGCCCCGGCGATGCGGTTGCGCTCGCCAAAACCCCGAACCTTGACAAGCTCTTTGCCACCTGCCCCTACACCTGGCTCAAGGCCCACGGCACCGCGGTCGGACTGCCCACCGACGACGATATGGGCAACTCCGAGGTCGGCCACAACGCCCTCGGCTGCGGTCAGATCTACTCCCAGGGCGCCAAGCTCGTGCAGGAGTCCATCGACAACGGCAAGCTCTATGAATCCAAGGCGTGGAAGGATCTGACCTCCAACTGCGAAAACGGCGCGCACACCCTGCACTTCATCGGCCTGCTGTCCGACGGCAACGTGCACTCCAACATCAACCACCTCTTTGCCCTGCTGCGGCAGGCGAAGAAGCAGGGCATCCGCCGCGTGCGCGTGCACACTCTGCTCGACGGCCGCGATGTGCCCGCCACCTCCGCGCTGGAATACATCGACGCGCTTGAGGCGGTCCTTGCCGAGCTCTCCGGGGACGGCTATGACTACCGCATCGGCTCCGGCGGCGGCAGAATGAAGATCACCATGGACCGCTACCAGGCCAACTGGGGCATGGTCGAGGCCGGCTGGAAGACCCACGTGCTCGGCGAGGGCCGGCAGTTTGCCAGCGCCAGAGAGGCCATCGAGACCTACCGCGCCGAGACCGGCGCCATCGACCAGGACCTCGACGCCTTTGTGATCGCCGAGAACGGCCAGCCCGTCGGCAGGATCGAAAACGGCGACAGCGTGATTCTCTTCAACTTCCGCGGCGACCGCGCCCAGGAGATCTCCCTGGCCTTTGACCGTAAGGACTTCGACAAGTTCGAGCGCCCGGGCTACACCGGCGTCAAGTTTGCCGGCATGCTCGAGTACGACGGCGACCTCAAGATCCCCTACAACTACCTGGTCGAGCCGCCTGTCATCCGCAACACCCTGACCGAGACCCTGTGCAAGGCCGGCGTCCACGAGTACGCGATCTCCGAGACGCAGAAATACGGCCACGTCACCTACTTCTGGAACGGCAACCGCTCCGGCAAGGTCGACGAAAGCCTCGAGGTCTACGAGGAGATCCCCTCCGACATCATCCCCTTCGAGTTCGCCCCGAAGATGAAGTCCAAGGAGATCACCGACCGGCTGATCGAAATGATGGCCACGAAGGAATTCACCTTCCTGCGCTGCAACTACCCCAACGGCGACATGGTGGGCCACACCGGCGTCATCGAGGCCGTCATCACCGCCATGGAGGCCGTAGACGAGAGTGTGGGCCGCGTGATCGAGGCGGCCAAGGAATACGGCTACACGGTCTGCATCACCGCCGACCACGGCAACGCCGACCAGATGTACGACGTCAAGAAGGGCAAGATGAGCATCCGCACCGCCCACAGCCTGAACCCCGTCCCCTTCATCATCTGGGATCCGGACAACCGGTACACCTTCAAGGACGGCAAGTACGGCCTGGCCAACGTCGCTCCCACGATCGTGAAGCTGCTGGGCATCGAAGCCCCCGACTGCTGGGAAGACTGCATGATCGAGTAATTCCCAAGTATACAAAAAACCGCTCTCAGAGCGGTTTTTTGTATTTTCGCCGGGTGGCCGCGCCGCCGCGGAGGTGGCGTTCGGCCTTGTTGCGCGCAAGGCAGACCTGTACCTGCAGATACAGGCTGCGGTTCACTTTCTCCAGCCGCTGGGTCAGGTCCTTGTGGACCGTGGACTTGGAGATCCCGAAGTGCTTTGCCGTGCTGCGCACGGTGGCTTGATGCTCTATCAGGTACACAGCCAGATCACAGGCTCGCCGGTCAATGTTCTCGCGCATGGTCTACCTCCCTGTCGTCAAAGAATATGCCGTGTGGCTGCGGCATATACGTTTTCGGCGCGGGAGAGAAAGATTTTTTCGCAAACCTATTGACAAAAAACTACATTATATAGATAATAGAGTCAGCTGAACCCCAATATTTTGACACTGGAGGAAGAGAAATGGCTCAGAAAATTGTGCGCGCTTCCGACGGCCAGGAGATCAAGCCCGCCGCCGAGGAAGCCAAGACCGCAAAAAAGGCCCAGACCGCTGAGGCAGCCAAAAAGCCCGCGCAGACCGTCGTCCAGGCGGAGCCCGTCAAGGGCAATTCCCTCGTCTATCGCATCATCGCCTTCGTTCTGTGGGCGCTGGCCATCCTGTGCGAGGTCTTCGCGATCATGGCCCTGACGAAGAACTTCGTCATCCGCTTCACCCGCAACGGCAACACCAACGCCGTGATCTCCCTGATCCTGTTCATCGTGCTGGATCTGATCCTCGCCATCGTCGCCGCCCAGCTCTGGAAGAAGGCCAACCGCATCAAGCCCATGAGCGGCAAGAACAAGTTCCTGTTCTACCTGTGGAGCGAGATGGGCGTCATCATGGCCTGCATCTGCTTCATCCCGCTGATCGTGGCCCTGCTGAAGGACAAGAAGCTCGACAAGAAATCCAAGATCATCGTCTCCATCATCGCGATCGTGGCCCTGCTGATCACGGGCGTTGCCTCCGCCGACTTCCATCCCATCACCGCTGAGCAGAAGGAAGAGGCCGAGCAGAGCATCACCGACGACGTGTACTGGTCCACCTTCGGCCACAAGTACCATCTGAGCACCGAGTGCTATCACATCCGCGACTCGGCCACGCTCTACACCGGCACCGTCACCGAGGCCATCGAATCCGGCCGCACCGCGATCTGCTCCTACTGCGCCAGCCACTATGCCGAGGGCCTGGATCTGGACGCGCTGAACGTGGAGGAGGGCGTGGACACCGCCCCGGATGAGGTGCTCGAGCCCGCTGCATAAGAGGAGGAACAATCATGGCAAACATCAGCCTGGATTCCATCAACAGCCTGCTCTCTGGCGGTGGCATCTCCGCCATCAGCAAGCGCACCAAGCTCAAGACCGGCGAGGTTGCAAACGTGCTCACCGCCGGCATTCCCATTCTGCTCACCGGCATGAAGCGCAACTCCGCCACGCAGGCGGGCGAGCGCTCCCTGCGCGGCGCACTGAGCGATCACAGCGCTGCGGACGTCTCCGACGTCGGTGCCTTCCTCAAGACCGCCGACCTCAAGGATGGCAAGAAGATCCTCGGCCACGTGCTGGGCGACGACCAGAAGGCCATTGTGGACAAGGTCTCCAAGGCCAGCGGCGTCTCCGCTGGCAAGACCACCAGCATCCTCGCGCTGATCGCGCCCCTGCTGCTGACGCTGCTCGGCGGTCAGCAGAGCCAGCAGGGCAGCAGCTTCAACCTGCTCTCCCTTCTCGGCACGATGCTCGGCGGCCAGAGCCAGCAGCCGCAGGTCTCTCCCCTGCAGCAGCTGCTCGGCATGCAGGCGCAGCCCCAGCAGGCCCAGCAGAGCGGCGGCCTGCAGCTGATCGAAACGCCGCAGCAAACCCAGCAGACGCAGCAGCAGAGCGGCAGCGTGCTCGACGCCCTGGGCGGCATCGGCGGCCTCATGAACCTCTTTGGCAGCAGCGAGCCCCAGCAGCCGCAGCAGCAGGCGCAGGACGACAGCAACCCCCTGCTCGACGGCTTTCTGAACCTGTTCCGCTGAATGATTGCACAAGAAAACCCGACTGCAACCGCAGTCGGGTTTTTCGTTTGCAGAGCTAAAGCTGCAGCTCTTCGATGTGGTAGATATAATCGAGCGTGGACAGGGCCTGGATGATCTCCTCGTGGGTCTTGAACTTTTTAAGCTCGGGCGAGCGGTTCGTGATCGCGATGGAGTAGACGCTCAGCCCCGAGCCGTTGTAGGCGGGGTTCTGCTCAATGTCGTCGATCGTGAGGCCCAGCCTGCGGATCGTGGAGACGAACAGCTGCAGATCCGTCCGGTTTTTCAGCTCCAGGTGGATCATGAAGTGGACCGAATGCTTCTTGAGCAAAATCTCCACCGAGGAGAGCACCGTGAGCGCGCTCAGAAGCGCCACAAAGGCCAGCAGCGCCGCGGTGTAGAAGCCCGCGCCGATCGTGAGGCCCAGCACCGCCCAGGCCAGCACGCCGAAGATCGTAGTCAGGCCCTTGACCTGGTTGCGCGAGGAGAACAGGATCGACTGCATGCCCAGGATCGCGATGGCGAGCAGGATCGCCGCCGACATCAGATAGGGATAGCGCTCACTCTGGCTGTGGATCAGCTGGTCGAGGATCATCACCGTGGTCGAGGCGATGCCCACGAGCATGAAGGTGCGCATACCGGCGGAGTGCCGCTTGCTCGAGCGTTCCCAGCCGATCACCGCCGAGAGCACCAGGCTCAGACACAGCCGCAGCAGCACCGCCGCGGTACACAGCTCGGACGCCCAGGGGCCCAGCAGCCTTGCAATGGGATCGATCATCGGCCTCGTCCCTCCTTTCTGGCCTGGACGCCGGGCAGCGCGCCAAGCTGCTGCATGGCCGCCTCGGTGTAGGCCTCCTCCTCTTCGTTCGGTTTCGGCACGGAGAGCTCCGCCTGGATCTTCTGGATGCGCTCGATCAGCAGCTCCAGATCCGTGCGCTTCTCCCCTGCCTCGGTGGTCTCGGGGACCTCCACCAGCTCCTCGAGCCGGTTGGAGTAGGACCCGGACAAATACAATGCCAGCTTGGCGCAGACCGGGCCGACCAGCTCATAGAGCACGCTCGAGGCCAGAATGATGGTCTGCAGCGCAGAGCCCACCGCGCCGCCCAGCGTCCGGGCGCCAAGCGCCGCCAGGCCGATGGCCACGCCCGCCTGCGGGATCAGGGCCAGGCCCAGTGTCGTGCGGGTCTTCACGGGCTTCTTTGCCAGCAGGCAGCCGAGGTACGCGCCGATGTACTTGCCCACGATGCGGACAAGAAAATACAGCGCGCCGATCAGCAGCAGCGGCGTGCTGCCGATGGCCCCGGACGGCTTGAGCAGCGCCCCGAGATCAAAGCTCAGCCCGCTGCGCACAAAGAACAGCAGCAGAAGCGGCGGGCTGAAATAGTTGAGCTGCTTGAAGAGCTTGTCGTCGTCGGTGATATTGAAATAGACCGTGGACATCGCCATACAGCCCAGCAGCGGCGAGACGTCGATGGCCGTGCAGATGCCGCAGAAGCTGAACAGCAGCGCGATCGCGATGATCAGGCGGTTGTCCGACGAGCGCCGGTGCTGGATCGCCAGCTTCATGAGCACGCCGAAGCCTGCACCCAAGAGCAGCACGCCGATGTTCTTTGCCAGCGGCAGCAGCACCGAACCGGCGCTCACCTTCCCGCTGCCGAAGCTCACCACCGCCACGGTAATGGCGACGGAGTAGACGATCAGGCCCACGATGTCGTCGAGGGCCACCACCTGCAGCAGCGTATCGACAAAGTCGCCCTTTGCCCCGTTCTGGCGGATCGTCATAAGTGTGGAGGCAGGCGCCGTGGCCGCGGCCAGCGCGGACAGCACCGCGCTGAAGGCCAGCTCCAGATGCAGCACCCGGTCGCAGAGCAGGAAGACGAACAACGTCGCCAGGAGCGATTCGAGCAGCGTGATGAGGATCACGCGCATGCCGTTCTTTTTGAGCGTCGAGAGGCGGAAGAATTCGCCGGTGGAGAAGGCGATGAAGGCCAGTGCGATGTCCGGCAGAAAGCCGGTGCCCTCCACGATGTCTGCCGGGACCAGGTTCAGGCAGAACGGGCCCAGCAGGATGCCCGCCAGGATGTAGGCGGTCACGTTGGGCAGGTGGAGCTTGGTCGTGACGCGGCTGAGCAGGTACCCGGCCAGCAGCATCAGGGCGATGGCAATGATCGTCCGCGCCGCCGGGGCGCCGGTTTCCAGGTGGGCATACAGTTGATTCAGCAAGCTCCCAGCTCCTTTCCGCGACCGCGATGCGGTCAGTGATTGATACTCCAAAGATAGCACAAAGCCGGGAAAAAGGCAAGCTTTCCGGCGCTTTTCTTTTGGTTTTACGGTTAAGCCCAACTTTTTCTGTCTAAAATGTCGGAAATACCATTCTTTGGAGGCACAAATGAAGCTGATCGAACAGTTTACCGTGGATATGACGCAGCTGCCCGGGGCGGCGCAGCCGGTGCTGTGCCGGACGCAGGAGCTGCGCGAGCTCATCACCATCCTATGCCGGCGGCACAAGAACAATCCCGCGCTCGTGGGCGAGCCCGGCGTGGGCAAGACCGCGCTGGCCTACGCTCTCGGCCGCTTGCTGGCCGAGGGCAGCGTGCCGGTCCAGCTGCAGGGCAAGCGGCTGCTGCGGCTGGAAATGGCCGGGCTGATCGCCGGGACCCGGTATCGGGGCGAATTTGAGGAGCGGGTGCGCGACCTTCTGTGCGAGCTGCGGCGGGCACAGAACGTGATCCTGTTTGTCGACGAGATGCACACGCTGGTGGGTGCCGGGGCCGCGGAGGGCGCCATCGACGCCTCGAATCTGCTCAAGCCGGCGCTCTCCGGCGGCGAGCTGCAGCTTCTGGGCGCCACCACCAGCGACGAGTACAGCAAATATATTGAAAAGGATCCGGCCCTGGCCCGGCGCTTCTGCGTGCTTCGTGTGGAGGAGCCGGGTCGGGACGAGGCCGCGCAGATCCTGCGCGGCCTGCGCCGGGCGCTCGAGCAGCACCACCGGGTGCGCATCACCGACGAGGCCGTCGAGGCCGCCGTGGACTACAGCATCCGCTATCTTCCCAACCGCTTTCTGCCCGACAAGGCGCTGGATCTGCTCGACGAGAGCGCCGCCCTTGCCGTGCTCGGCCGCGCCTGCCGGGTCACGGGCGCGGTCGTCGCCCAGACCGTGGCCGCCCGGACCGGCATCCCGGCCGGCAGCATCGAGGCTTCGGAGCGGCAGCGGCTGCGCGCTCTGGCCGAGCGCCTGGGCCAGCAGGTCATCTGCCAGGATCAGGCCGTGGAGGCGGCCGCCGCTGCCGTGCGCCGCGGGCGGCTGGGTCTGGCCGAGGCGGACCGGCCGGTGGCTGCGCTGCTGCTGTACGGCCCCACCGGCGTGGGCAAAACCGCCCTGTGCAAGGCCTTGGCAAAAGAGGTCTACGGCAGCGAGCACGCCATGATCCGCCTGGATATGACGGAGTATGCCGAAGCCCACACCGCCGCCCGCCTGGTCGGCGCGCCGCCGGGCTATGTGGGCCATGAGGACGGCGGTCTGCTCACCGAGCAGGTGCGCCGCCGGCCCTACAGCCTGGTGCTCTTTGACGAGCTCGAGAAGGCACATCCGGACGTTTTAAGCCTGCTGCTGCAGATTATGGAGGACGGCGTACTGACCGACAGCCGGGGCCGCCGGGCAGACTTCCGCAGCACGATCCTGGTCATGACCACCAACGCAGGCGCCGGGGGCGGCGTGCAGATGGCGCCCGGCTTCTGCCCGGCTCAGGCCGGCGATCCCCGGCTGCGGCAGTATTTTTCTCCCGAATTTCTGGGACGGATCGACGCGGTGATCCCGTTCGCTCCCCTGTCCGTCGAGGCCCTGACGCAGATCGCCGCCCAGAAGCTGCAGCAGGCAGCTGCGCGCGCCGAGGCAGCCGGCGTCCGGCTGCGGATCGGTCCGGATGCGGCTGCGGCCCTGGGGCGGGCCTGTGCCGGCAGCGGCGCCGGCGCAAGAGGCATCCGGCATCTGATCCAGCAGCAGGTGGAGTCTCCCCTGGCCTCGCTGCTGCTCGAGAGCAGCCGTCTGCCCGTTCACGCCGCGCTCGAGGCCTGCGGCGACCGGCTCACGCTCAGAGCCCGCAGCCCGGTTTTTTAGGCAGCACCGCAGAAATAAAAAAGATCCTTCACTTTGCTCGTGAAGGATCTTTGCTTTTTCTCATTTCTGCGAATTCTGATACGTGCGCAGGGCCCGGAAATTCCGCACGGCATAGAGGATCATGGACAGCGCGCTCATAATGCAGCACAGGGCCGAGAGCAGCACGGTCAGCCAGGACGGGATCTCACCCCAGGCCGGAATGGCGGGCCAGATCACATGGAGCATCAGGGTCACATAGAGCAGCACCGTGGTCAGCTTTCCGTGCCACTGGGCCTGCAGGACCTGGCCGGTCCGCTTGACCACCAGGCCGCCGGTGATGAGATCGGACAGCTCCTTGACCACCAGCAGGATGAACGCCGGCAGCAGCGCCGGATAGACGATCAGCAGGCACAGCAGCATCGCCGCCTGGGTGACCTTGTCGGCCAGCGGGTCGAGCACCTTGCCCAGGTCGCTGATCATATTGAAATGCCGGGCAATGAAGCCGTCGACAATGTCGCTCAGGCCGGAGATCGCCAGCAAAATGACCGTCAGCTTCTCGTCCTGGAGCCCCAGATAAGTCCAGCAGAAGATCGGCACCAGCACCAGCCGGAACAGCGACAATATATTCGGGATCGTCACGATTTTATCCATGGCGCTCCGGTTTTGTTCGTCCATTGGCAGATGCCTCCTTTCTGCAATCCGGTATGGTATTATACTACGCTTGTCACCGGAATGCAAGCAAAAATCACAGGAAAAGCGCCTTTTCTGCGGCTGGATCGGCAGAAAAGGCGCTTTGTGGATTCCGGACCTTATACTAGAATGCAATAAAACCATTTATAATGGTTTTATTCGTCGAACACGATAGCTGAACATGCCAAGCCCACTTGGCTTGGCATCTGCGGCGTTCGCCGCAGGCAATAAAACGATTCAATCGTTTTATTGCAGTTCAGTATTATTCGATCGCGATGACCTTCTTCTCCGGCAGCTTCTCCTGCTCGCGCTTGGGGATGCTCAGGCGAAGCACGCCGTCTTCAAACTTCGCGCTCACGTCCTCGGCCTTGAGGGCGGTGCCCACGTAGAAGCTTCTCTGCATGGAGCCCATGTAGCGCTCCTGGCGGATCAGCCGGCCGGCCTGGTCGTTCTTCTTCTCCTCCAGACCCTTGCTGGCGCTGACGCTCAGATAGCCGTGGTCCAGGTCGAGCTTGATCTCTTCCTTCTTGAAGCCGGGCAGGTCGATGTCCAGCTCATAGCGGTCCTCGTGCTCGTGCACGTCGGTGCGCATCTCGTGGGCAGCATGTCTGCCGTAGAGCTTGCGGTCCATGTTCTGCAGCTCCCGGAAGCCGGGGAAGCCAAACCAATCATCAAACAGATTTTCTCCAAAAATACTCGGCAACATAATTACATTCCTCCATTCATTTGCTGGGCCCATCGGGCGCACTAAATATGTTACCAGAGCATCGGGGCGTTTATTTTTCTTCGCTCCTTTGTTCTGTGCTTATTATAGCACGGATTTTAGCACTCGTGTTACGAGAGTGCTAAAAAATTATGAACGATTTGTAAACAGTTCCCGCAGGCGCGGCAGGCCGTCGCGGAAGTCGAAGGCGTGCTCCAGCAGGCGGCTGACCTGGCCGATCATCCAGCCGTTGACGAGGGCGCACAGGATCGTGCCCCACTTGACGCCCTCAAAATGCCACAGCCCGTAAAAAGCGAAGGACAGCAGCACGCCGATCAGGCAGCTGACGCAGTCATAGACCGTCTTGGTCTTGTGGATATCGGCGCCCAGATGGTGGGACATCTCCTTGACGAACAGCTCGTAGGCCTCCGGCGGCAGATAGGTGTGAAACAGGCAGGACACCCCGCCGGCGCACACGAGCATCCCGAGCACATAGCAGACGAGCCGCCAGGCCAGGCCCGCAAAGGGCAGCAGCGACACCAGGTACATGCAGCCGTCGAGCGTAAGGCCGTAGATCACCGCCGTGACGAAGGAGAACAGGTAGGCCCTGCGAAAGCGCCGGAGCACCAGCGACAGGGCGATCAGCAGCACCGCCTGCAGCGCATATTCCGCCATGCCGAAGCTGAAAAACGGCAGGCTTTCGGAGATTTTCCGGTGCAGCAGATAGGCCGGCGCCACCACCATGGAGACGCCGAAGTCCGCCTTCTCCATCAGCGCCGTCCCTAGCGCCAGCAGAAGGATGCCGAATCCATAGGCCAGCTCGGTGTAAAATGTTCGTTTCTTTTTCATATTTTTTTCTTTCTCTATTGGGAGCAGCGCCCCCTGACCCCTGGCCCCTGATCCCTGATCCCTGACCCCTGATCCCTGATCCCTGACCCCTGACCCCTGACCCCTGGCCCCTGATCCCTGATCTCTGACCCCTAATTCCCTATCGCCCGCTTGATGCTCTTGAGGGCGCCCTTTTCCAGGCGGGAGACCTGGGCCTGGGAGATGCCGATCTCCTGGGCGACCTCCACCTGGGTTTTTCCGTCGGCGTAGCGCAGGCTGAGGATGCGCTGCTCTCTGGGGCTGAGCGACTGCACCGCGTCGTGCAGCGCGATGTGCTCGAGCCACATCTCGTCGGTGTTGCGCAGATCGCGCAGCTGATCCATCACGGTCAGCGGGTCCCCGCCGTCGGAGTGGACCGGCTCATACAGGGAGACCGGCGCGCAGACCGCGTCCATGGCCTCCACCACGGTCTCGCGCGGCAGACCCAGACGCCCGGCCAGCTCGTCGATCGTCGGCTCCCGGTTTTCCTGCGCCAGGACCTGCTCCTTGCACTGCAGCACGCGGTAGGCCGTGTCGCGCACCGAGCGGCTGACGTGGATCGTCCCGCAGTCACGCAAATAGCGCCGCACTTCACCGCATATCATCGGGATGACGAACGGAGGGTGAAATGCGGCGCATTTATAGTGAACAGTGGAAAGTGGACAGTTTTGATTCAACTCAGCCCGAAGCGGGTTTTGAGGCTGCGCACCATTTCGATATAGCGGCTGCGGCAGGCCTCCATGTCGCCGCGCTGCAGGGCTGCATAGCAGGGGCTCAGGTAATCCCGGCGCAGCGCCGTATAGCTGGCCTCCCGGTCGGTGCAATAATCCAGTGCGGTGACGATGGCCGGCGCGATCTCGTAGTATTCCTCGATCAGCGGGGCGTCGCCGTTCTCCATCATCCAGCCGTCGCGGAAGGCGCGGAAGGCGGTGAGCTCGGCGCAGTCGTCGGCCTTGCCCTCAAACTCGCAGACGGCGGTGGTGATGAAGCAGACCTTCTTGCGTGCAAAGCCCGCGGCAAGCTCCTCGTAGCTGCCCACGTGGAACATATTGTCCGGATAGTGCTCGTTGAACTTCCGCTCGAGCAGGCTGCAGTAGTCCATGCTGCAGGACAGACCCATGTGCAGAATGGCCGGCACCTCGAACAGGGCCAGGACCATCTTTCCGGCGAAGGCCGCGCGGCCCGTCTTTTTCCCGGGATAGAGCGCAGCCCAATCGGCCACAAAGCGGTCGGCAAATTCATTCAGCAGCGCGTCCCGCTGCATGGGGTTTGCCAGCACATAGCGGTCCATGGCCTCGTAGGTCGGCATCCGGTCGCGCTTGAACTGGAAGAACGCCGCTTCATACTGTTTTTTGTTGAAATTGTTTTCGTAGTATTTGGGGTTGTCGCGCACGCCGTCGATCAGATGCGCGAGGACAAAGGTCCGGTCGGCTTCGTCGGCAGTCCGCCCGGTGTTCTCCGCATTTCGGCGCGCGATGTATGCCTCAGCGGCCTTCTGCGTGACAAACGGCGCCCCGCAGGCGGTGCAGATGCTGGCCTCTACGCCGGTATCCACCGAAACGGTCGCCCCGCACTTCGGGCAAATTGCAGAAACCTGGGGCATATCGGATTCTCCTTCTCTACATAACTTGATGTGGGTCCGGGTTATGGCCGATGTGGGCATCGGCCACTACTGTAGGCCGGGTTATGGCCGATGTGGGCATCGGCCACTACGGGCTAACCGCTACAGCGTCTGCGTGGCGGCAAGCTGCTTGTTCTTGAACTCGGGATCGCCCGTGACCTCGCGGAGGATGTCCACCTCCGGCGGCAGCTGCACGTCGTCGTTTTCGGCGTAGCGGAACATGATCGCCTTGTCCCTGGAGAAGGGATAGATGTCGATCTCAAAGCGCTGCTTGTCGTAGGTGAAACGGTACTTGGTCTTGCGCACGCTGCGTAGGCTGGTGTCGGCCTCCATCAGATACTGGATGTACTCCTTCTGGGAGATGGGTTTTTCGGTGTCCCACTTGGTCTGGTCCGGCATGATGTGCTTTTCGGTGTAAAAATACAGGTAATCCCGGCCGTTCTTCTGCTGGCGGATGCGGCGCTCGACATTGGGGTTGGTGGTGTAGAGGTAAGTCTGCATCATGTCGAACGGCACCGCCTGGTAGCGGATGACCAGCTGGTTGAGGTCCGGCATTTTGATCAGGTACTTGTGCTTCTTGGCCATGGGCTCGGGCTCGCCCACAATGCGGTAGACCTCGCGCAGGGCGTTGTTGATCTTCTCCTCGAAGTCCACGGAGTTGTCGATGATGCGCAGGTTGGGGTGGCCGCTCCAGGCGCGCAGGGTCCGGTCGTCCATCTCTCTGGCGTATTCAATGGATTCGGTTCTCGCGTCGTTGCCGAGGTTATAGGCAAATTCCGCGCCCTTGGCGCAGCTGACCAGGTGGATGACCGCGTCGTAATTGGCCAGCACGGTCTCCTCGGTGCGGCCGTCGAAGCGGGCGATGGTCTGGCGGAATTCTTCGTCGGTGATGTAGGCCTTGTCGTCCATCAGGGCGCGGTCGTAGATGATGAGCACGTTGCTCTCGGGCACCATCTCGGCCGCCTTGAGGGCGAGCTTCTCCTTGTGGAGCTGATCGGCAATGACAAAATCCTGGAATTCCAGCATCGTGACGCAGTTGCCGAAGGGCTTGATGCCGAACTGGGAGATGAGCTCCGTGGCGGTTTCTGGGATCGTGATGACCTTCCAGCCGTCGTCCTGCTTGAATTCCTTCAGAATGCGGCTGATCAGCGTGGTCTTGCCTGCTGCCGGGCCGCCGGTGAGGACAATTTTCACAACGCGTTTGTTCATATGCGCAAGCCTCCTTTGAGTCTATGTGTTCAGTTTAGCACAAACAAAAATATTTTTCAACCGTTCCGGCCGGAAAACTTGACTTTCTGCGGCATCTTGGGTAAACTGAAATTGGAGGATTCTCTGCAGTCCTCCAATCGAAATGATTTACTCGGAGGTTTCTATGAAAATTCTTGTCACCGGCGGCGCCGGGTACATTGGCAGCCACACCTGTGTGGAGCTGCTGCAGGCAGGCCATGAGGTCGTGATCGCAGACAATTTCTATAACGCGGACCGCGCGGTCCCTTCCCGGATCGAAAAGGTCGCGGGAAAGCCTGTCACCGCAGTCTACCCCATTGACGTGGCCGACAAGGCCGCCTTGAATCAGGTCTTTGACGAGCATCAGATCGACGGCGTCATCCACTTTGCCGGCCTCAAGGCCGTGGGCGAGAGCGTCCAGATCCCGCTGCGCTACTACCGCAACAACCTCGACACCACCCTGACCCTGCTTGAGGTCATGGAGGCGCACGGCTGCAACAAGTTCGTCTTCTCCTCCTCGGCCACGGTCTACGGGCCCAACAACAAGGCCCCCTTCACCGAGGACATGCCCACCTCGGCCACCAACCCCTACGGCTGGACCAAGGTCATGATCGAGCAGATCCTGCGCGATTACTGCGCGGCAAAGCCCGCGTTCTCCGCGGTGCTGCTGCGCTACTTCAACCCCATCGGCGCGCATCCCTCGGGCCTTCTGGGCGATGATCCCAACGGCATCCCCAACAACCTCATGCCCTATGTGGCCCGCGTGGCGGCCGGCCAGCTGCCGAAGCTCACGGTCTTCGGCGACGACTACGACACCCCCGACGGCACCTGTCTGCGCGACTATCTGCACGTGGTGGACCTGGCCAAGGGCCATCTGTCCGCCCTGGAATACGCCAACGAGCACACCGGCGCAGAGGCCTTCAACCTCGGCACCGGCAACGGCACCTCGGTGCTGGAGCTGATCCACGCCTTTATGAAGGAAAACCACATCGACGTGCCCTATGTGATCGGGCCGCGCCGCGACGGCGATCTGCCCGGCTTCTGGGCCAACGCCGACAAGGCCAACCGGGTGCTTGGCTGGAAGGCCGAGCTCGACGTCAACGACATGTGCCGCGACGCATGGACCTTCATTCAGACGCCGAAGGATTAGTGGTTCGTGGTTCGTGATTCGTGATTAGAATGGAATATCCGCAGCTTTGTCTGCGGCGGGGCGAGGATGCGGCCATCCGGCAGGGTGGCTGGTGGATCTTCGACAACGAGATCGACTGGGTCGATGAGACCTGCGAGGACGGCGGCGTGGTCGACGTGCTCGACAGCCGGATGCGCTGGCTCTGCCGCGGGTACTTCAACGCCAAATCCAAAATAACGGTCCGTGTGCTGACGCGGGATCCCGACGAGGAAATCGACCGCGATTTCTTCCGCCGGCGCATCGAGGCGGCCTGGCACTACCGGCAGAGCCTCGGCTTCTCCAATGCCTGCCGCGTGGTCTTCGGCGAGTCCGACGGCCTGCCCGGGCTCACGGTGGACAAGTTCGGCAGCTGCCTGAGCTTCCAGACCCTGGCCCTTGGCATCGAGCGCTGGAAGGACGAGATCGTCTCGATCCTGGCCGAGCTCTTTCAGCCGCAGGGCATCTACGAGCGCAACGACGTGCCCGTCCGCGAAAAGGAGGGCATGGCGCAGAAAAGCGGCTGCGTCTACGGCACGGTCCCGGAGAGGATTGAGATCCTCGAGCACGAGGCCCGGATGCTGGTGGACATCGCCGGCGGCCAGAAGACCGGCCATTTCCTCGATCAGCAGGAAAACCGCGGCAGGCTCCGGCCCTACTGCCCGGGCAGGACAGTTCTGGACCTATGCTGCCACACCGGCGGCTTTGCGATCCACGCAGCGCTCTACGGCGCGTCCGCAGTCGAGGCCGTGGACGTGTCGAAGGACGCGCTGGACATGCTGGTGCAAAACGCCCGCCTCAACGGCGTGGAGGACCGCATCACACCGGTCTGCGCCAACGTATTTGACCTCGTCAAGGGCTATGCCCAGGCGGGCCGCCGTTTTGACACCGTGATCTGCGACCCGCCCGCCTTTGCCAAGAGCAAGCAGGCGCTCGAGGGCGCCTACCGGGGCTACAAGGAGCTGAACCTGCGCTGCATGCAGGTGCTCGCGCCCGGCGGCTTTCTGATCAGCTGCTCGTGCAGCCAGTTTATGACGCCGCCGCTGTTTCTGCAGATGCTGACCGAGGCCGCCGGCGACTGCGGCAGAAGCGTCCGGCTGATCGAGACGCTCATGCAGTCGCGGGACCATCCCGCCGCGCTGGCTGCCCAGCACGCATGGTATTTGAAGGGCTACTTATTACAAGTTATGTAAACCTTAAAAATATAAAATTACGGAAAGGAGCAACCCAGATGGAACCGACGATGGATCAGACAAATGCGATGCAGCCGGCCCAGGAGGACCCCGGCCTTGAGATCACGAAGGAGCAGGCCATCGAGATGACGAACGAGGCCATTGAGCTCCAGAAAAAGCTCATCCGGGAGGCCTGCCTGCGCATGGGCAAGGCCTACTATGACGCCCACAAGGACGACGAGGCCCCGGAGCTGGACGTGCTGAAGGTCAGCGAAGCCACCGAGCGCATCAAGAAGGCGCAGGCCAACCTGCGGGAGCTGAAGGGCCTGGTGCTCTGCCCCGAGTGCCGGCGCGAGATCTCGAAGGACGTGGTATTCTGCAACTACTGCGGCTACCGCATGAAGGAGCCCGAACCCGAGCCCGAACCGGAACCCGAGCCGGAAGCCCCTTGGGTGCCGGAGGTCTGCGACGAGTGCGGCGAGCCGCTGCGCCCCGGTCAGAGATTCTGCTCCGGCTGCGGCAAGCCCGTGGCGCAGATGAAGCCCCCTGCCCCCGCGCCCCGCGTCTGCAAAAACTGCGGCGTAGAGCTCCCCGACGGCGCCAAGTTCTGCTTCGAGTGCGGCACAAAAGCGGACTAGCGCATAAAAAACGACCCGGCTGCTTGATTGCAGCCAGGTCGTTTTTTTGTTTTCAGCGCTCGTAGTCGAACTCAAAGTCGTAGATGGATACGGTGTTGCCGTCCTCGATGCCCATGTCCTCGAGCCGTTCAAACAGGCCGGACTTGCGCAGCTGACGGTCAAAATACATTCTCGACTCGTAGTCGCCGAAGTTGATGTCATTGATGAGCTGGGCCAGCCACTTGCCGGAGATCACCCAGGTATCGCCGAAGTGCTCGATCTGCAGATCGTCCGACGAGCCGGCCTCGGGCAGCGGCTTGACGTAGTCCGCCTCGTAGACCGTCACCGGCGGCAGCTCGCGCAGGCGGTTTGCGATCGTGCGCATGAGCTGCTTGGTGCCCTGGGTGGTGGCTGCGGAGATCTCATAGAACTCGTAGCCCCGCTCGGTCACGTACTGGCGCAGACGCTCGAGGTTGTCGCTGCCGTCATAGAGCAGGTCGGTCTTGTTCGCCGCCACGATCATCGGGCGGGATGCCAGATCCTCGGAATAGGCCGCCAGCTCCTGGTTGATCTTCTCAAAATCCTCGATGGGGTCGCGGTCCTCGCTGCCGGAGACGTCCACGATGTGGACAATGAGCCGGCAGCGGTCGATGTGCCGCAGAAAATCGTGGCCCAGGCCCGCGCCCTCGGCCGCGCCCTCGATGATGCCGGGGATGTCCGCCATGACGAAGGACACGCCCTCCTCCACGTAGATGACGCCCAGGTTGGGATAGAGCGTCGTGAAGTGATAGTTGGCAATCTTCGGGTGGGCGTTGGACGTGACGGACAGCAGCGTCGATTTGCCCACGTTGGGGAAGCCCACCAGGCCGACGTCCGCCAGCAGCTTGAGCTCCAGGATGACCTCGTGCTCCTCGCCGGGCAGACCCGCCTTGGCAAAGCGCGGCACCTGCCGGGTCGGCGTGGCAAAATGCTGGTTGCCCCAGCCGCCGCGGCCGCCTCTGCAGAGCACAAAGTCCTCGGCGTCGGACATGTCGTGGATCACCGCTTCGGTCTCGGCGTCCTTGACCACAGTGCCGCGCGGCACCTTGATGATCCGGTCCTCTCCCCGCTTGCCGGAGCGCCGTCCTCCCTGGCCGTCCTGGCCGTTGGAGGCAGTGTATTTTCTCTGGTAGCGGAAGTCCATCAGGGTGGACATATTGTCGTCCACGCGCAGAACGATGGAGCCGCCGTGGCCGCCGTCGCCGCCGTCCGGGCCGCCGGCCGCCACATATTTTTCCCGGTGGAACGCCACCGCACCATTGCCGCCGTTGCCGGCCTTGCAGTATATCTTGACTTTATCCACGAACACGGTCAGTTTACCTCCTCGGAGTAATACTTGTCTTCAGCCCATCGATACGGATTGTTTTCGATATAATTCCAGCGTATTTCAAAATCCGACAGGTCACGGATGACATGGTCATAATAGGACCGCTGCCAAACCTGCGTCCTTTCGCTTCGCACGCTGTTTATTTCCTTTGTCGTCTGGTATTTCCACCAGCCAAGAATTGTCCCCAGAGAGGGTGCCTCGCAATCCGTAGCGGACGGGTCTCCCGTCCGATCCCCTTCCGTAGCGGACGGGTTTCCCGTCCCATTCCCTTCCGTAGCGGACGGGTTTCCCGTCCGATCTCCTTCCGTAGCGGACGGGTTTCCCGTCCGATCTCCTTCCGTAGCGGACGGGTTTCCCATCCGATCCCCTTCCGTAGCGGACGGGTCTCCCGTCCGATCCCCACGTTCAATACGCAACAACATATGAACATGGTTTGGCATGATCACGGAATGCTCCACGATCACGGTCGGATACTTTTCGGGAATTCGGTCGATCCACCTTGAAACGATTTCACCCTGCCACGTCAGCTTCACCTGAACGCCCTGCTCCATTTGTCGAATGCCGGACAGGCAGTGTACCCTGTTTTGTGTGCAAACAGTCACGAAATATGCGCCGTTGGAGGAATAATCATAATCCCGCAATCGGTTTGGTTTTCGAATGATTTGTTTCATTTTTCGGTTTTGGATTGTGTTCTCTTTGTGGTGCAGTGTGGACGGGGAATCCGGCCGCTGCGGTGGAAACGGGCCAGAGAACCCGGCCGCTGCGGGTGGAAACGGGCCGGGGAATCCGGCCGCTACGGAAGGGAATGGGCCGGGGAGCCCGGCCGCTGCGGTGGAAACGGGCCGGGGAACCCGGTCGCTGCGGACCGAAACGGGCCGGGGAACCCGGCCGCTACGGACCGAAACGGGCCGGGGAACCCGGCCGCTGCGGGGAGACCCGGCCGCTACGGATGGAACCGGGGTTGTTGCGGATGAAAAAACGACCGGAACATGTGTGATGTCCCGGTCGTCTGTGTTCTTTACTGCTCTGCGTAGACGGAGCACATCTTGCGATCCTTGCCCATGCGCTCGAACTTGACCTTGCCGTCAATGAGTGCGAACAGGGTGTCGTCGCTGCCGATCCCGACGTTGTTGCCCGGATGGATGTGCGTGCCTCTCTGGCGGACCAGAATGTTGCCGGCCAGGACAAACTGACCGTCAGCGCGCTTGACGCCGAGGCGCTTGGACTCGGAGTCACGGCCGTTCTTGGTGGAACCGCCGCCCTTCTTATGCGCGAAGAACTGGAAACCGATTTTCAGCATGTGTTACACCTCCATAACTTCGATATAATCAGGATAGTCGTCCCTGAGGCTGCTGAGTGTGAGCATCATGCCCGTGAGAACCGCCTGCACGGCGTCCTCCTCCTCGCAGCTTGCCGGGAGCTTCAAGGTGATGCGGGCTTCTTGTTCGTTCACCTTGGTCTTTGCCTGGGCGCCCAGCACATCGTTGATGGTCGCTTCGGCAAAGGTAACGGCTGTGGAAACGGCTGCGCAAACAACGTCGCCGCCCTCCTCGCCATAGCCGCTGTGCCCGCTGACGGAAAAACCGGTGATTCTCCCGTCCTGGTTGAAAAACTCAACGGTGGTCATTACGCGTTGATCTTTTCGATCTTCACCTTGGTATAAGGCTGTCTGTGGCCGCGGATGGACTTGCTGTCCTTCTTGGGGCGATACTTGAAGACGATGACCTTCTTGGCCTTGCCGTTCTTCAGAACCTTCGCCGTGACAGAAGCGCCGTCAACCACGGGAGTGCCGAACTTGGAGTTCGCGCCGTCCACAACCGCCAGAACCTGATCGAAGGTCACGGTGTCGTCAGCCTCAACATTCAGCTTTTCGATGAAGAGCTCATCGCCCTCGCTGACATTGTACTGCTTGCCGCCGGTTACAATGATTGCCTGCATGTGTTACTCTACCTTTCTGTAGTCTCGCTCTGGAGGTGAACGCATCGGAAAATGCCGTTTCTTTCAAAACCTCTTCAATGCGGCTGATATAATATAGCATCCAAATATAAAAATGTCAAATACTTTCTTTAAAATAATGAAATTTTTTTCTTTACAAGCAGGCCGGTTTTCTGTATAATGTCTCTGGACATTTTTATAATTGGATGCTTTCGCTGCATAACTGCACTGCATCCCCGTAATACTGTGTGGGAGATTTTTCTTTCATGATTGAATTTGAAGATTACAAGGTAAAACTGAACGACATCCAGCCGAAGCTGCAGGATCTGCGCGCCTCGCTCAACATCGACGGCGCGCTTGACGAGCTTGAGCGGCTGCACGCCATGTCGGAGGCCCCCGGCTTCTGGGACAACCCGGAAAAATCCCAGAAGACCTCCATCCGCATCAAGCAGCTGGAGGCCAAGGTCGAGCGCTTCAAGCGCATGAGCACCCAGTGGGACGACCTCATGACCATCTGCGAGATGGCCCTGGAGGAAAACGACGACTCCATGCTGCCCGAGCTGCAGGAAGGCTTCGCCACGCTCGAGGGCGAAATGGAAGAGGCGCGCCTGGAGACCCTGCTCACCGGAAGCTACGACGGCAACAACGCGCTTGTGAGCTTCCACGCCGGCGCCGGCGGCACCGAGGCGCAGGACTGGTGCCAGATGCTCTACCGCATGTACACCCGCTGGGCAGAGCGCCACGGCTTCACCTACAAGATCCTCGACTACATCGACGGTGAAGAGGCCGGCCTCAAGTCCGCCGACATCCTGATCGAGGGTGAGAACGCCTACGGCTTCCTCAAGAGCGAGCACGGCGTGCACCGCCTCGTGCGCATCTCCCCCTTCGACTCCCAAGCCCGGCGGCACACCTCCTTCTCCGCGGTCGAGGTCATCCCCGAGATCACCGACGACGTGGACGTGGAGATCAAGCCCGAGGACTACGAGATGCAGGTCTACCGCTCCTCCGGCGCCGGCGGCCAGCACATCAACAAGACCTCCTCGGCCGTCCGTCTGATCCACAAGGCCACCGGCATCGTGGTCTCCTGCCAGCAGGAGCGCAGCCAGTTCCAGAACAAGGAGGTCTGCCTGCGCATGCTGAAATCCAAGCTCGTCGAGATCAAGGAGCGCGAGCACTACGACAAGATCTCCGACATCAAGGGCGTGCAGCAGAAGATCGAATGGGGCAGCCAGATCCGCAACTATGTCTTCATGCCCTACACCCTGGCCAAGGACACCCGCACCGGCTACGAAATGACCAACATCAACGCGGTCATGGACGGCAACATCGACGGCTTCATCAACGCCTACCTCACCTGCGCCGCCACCGGCATCTGGCCCGGGAAGAACTGATGCGATTTCCGCCTTTTTTCGCAAAAAATGCATTTTTTGCGAAAAAAGCTCTTGCAAAAAACGCGTGAATATGCTATCATAGCATGCGTTCTGTGATTATTCTTTTTTGGAGGTACCTATGCTGAACGTACTGAAATATATCGCCATTGCCCTGGATGTGCTCAGCGCCCTTGCACTGATCGCGATCGTCCTGGTGCAGTCCGGCAAGTCCGCCGGCCTGTCCGGCGCCATCGCCGGCAACTCCGGCTCTTATGTTGCCAAGACCGGCAGCAAGACCCTCGACGCCAAGCTCGCCCGCTCCACCAAGTGGGTCGGCCTTGCCTTCGTCTTCCTGACCATGGTCACCGTGATCCTGGTCAGAATGTCCTCTGTTGCATAATTCACAGGCGGTATGATGAAACGCTTCGGTTTCCGATGGAAGCCGAAGCGTTTCGTTTTGCGAATACCGTTTATGATCCGGGAAAGTGGTACATCAGATTCAGGCAGTCCGGCGCGTCCTCGTCGATGTAGCCGGTATCGACAAAGCCGGCCTTTTCGTAGACCCGGCGGGCTGCGGCGTCGTGCTTCTTGACGCAGACCTCCACGCAGTCGTATTTCCGCTCCTTCCCGAGCTCGTTCAGGAGCAGCCGCAGCGCTTCCGTGCCCCAGCCCCTGCCCTGATCGCGGGCGTCGAGCATGAACTGCTGCAGATCATAGCAGGCAGGTGCCTCGTCCAGATCGCGCACCAGGGCCAGGCCGATCAGCGTACCTTCCCGTGCGATGCCGACGACCCGGGCGCGGTCCTGCCGGTAGACATAGCCTCTGGCCAGAATGCCGAGCGCGCTGTCCAGAAAGTCCTTCTGTGCGTCGCTGACGGACAGTGCTCTGGCCGCCAGCCAGTTTTCCTCGTTGATTTCGATCAGCTTGATCATTTTCGATCCTCCATTTCATATTTCGGAGGGTCAGATCTCGTGGGCCCTCCCGACACGATGCATCTTCATACATGATCACTCCTTTGCAAATCATTTCCGCTCAAAGCAGCGGCATGTCCAGTATAACACAGCATTGTCCCGGTTTCAACTCACCGTTCGTCATTCTGAGCGCAGCGAAGAATCTAAACGTCCACATCCATGCAGGCACTCCGAAGAATGCCTGCTGCTTTATGAGATAATAGGATACCTCGCACGGATTGCTTCGCGGGTCAAACGGGCCTTTAGCGGTGTGCTCGAAAACTTTGCCTCAGCGTACCTCGCGCGGATTGCTTCATTTGCGATACAATGAAAGAGCATTGAGGGCGCACTTTGCCTCAGCGTACCTCGCGCGGATTGCTTCGGCATTTTTGGCAAAGGGGTGATACCGATGATCGAGCT
This sequence comes from Oscillospiraceae bacterium, assembly GCA_902795195.1. Classification (GTDB taxonomy): domain Bacteria; phylum Bacillota; class Clostridia; order Oscillospirales; family Oscillospiraceae; genus JAFRPC01. Next base: position 67,355 of record CADBKF010000007.1, on the reverse strand, counting down.
TTGCCTCAGCGTACCTCGGGCGGATTGCTTCCCCCTACGGCAGGGGGAATGCATCATGATTCGCAACTTTGCCTCAGCGTACCTCGCGCGAATTGCTTCGAGGCGCTTTTGAAGGGAGAGACCAACCATGATCTTTGCCTCAGCGTACCTCGCGCGAATTGCTTCGGCAAAATCGCACAAATCACGACGCAATGAATTGTAAAATACGCTGTGAGTAGGTAGATAGCTTCTCAGCAATTCAGTTGTACTGATTGCTGCACTGACTATTTTCCCTTGCTCTTCTGCTGTCAAAGCTTCCTATGAAGCCATTAACGACAGCTTCGGACTGGCAATAGACCGATTCAGGAGGTGCGAACCTCCTAGGGTAATTCAGTTAGCTTGCACTTCGCCGTATACCCATACTGGCGATTGTTTTAGAGGAATTACGTAATTCTACGATACACTTGTCATGCATAGTAACAAAGTGTTCATAATCTTGTTTTAAGCCTTGTTTGTTGTAACAATAAGTTGCTGCATCATCTGCCTGTACATGCTGTAATAAAAAGGCTGAATACAAATCTCGTTGAATCTTTCTGCCATCCGGCATAATGTTCCATCGTTCACTCAATTCTTTCTTATGATACTCATCCGATATATGGTTATATTGGCTGGCTCTCAGGGAAGTAGGTACTTCTGTGATTCCCTCATAACCTCTGGATTTTAATTTCAAATCCAATAATGACGTGAGCATTTTGGGTGCTTTATTACCGATGGATTTACCAAACCGTTTTTTTCGTTTATACTTCCCGGTTTTCTCTGATATTTCTGTTTGTTTTGCCCTATGTGCCAAACCCGCCCAGGCCATATCTTCGATGTAAAACGTATTCCCAAGCGTCAATAGATGATTGGCTAATTCATTATGTTGCCGCTTTCTGATTTCAGCCTGTCTTTGTTGTATTGTGCCCAATTGCTGCTGATACCGAAGATACCGCTTTGATTTGTTTCTTGTCAGCTTAACTCCTCGTCTATATGTGCCATCTTCGTTGTAATTATCCGGATTGGTTGCTCGTCGGCTTCGATCCATCTTGCGAAGAAGGAGGCGTTTTTCCCGCTCAATATTGGTTACTGCATCGGCTAATTCTTTTAGTCCAACCTCGTTCTCTGAAACATAGGCAATAGTTTGCGGGCCAATATCGATCCCAACAACTCCGTCATTGATTGGGTGTTTTATCTCACCAGTATTTTTGTCTCTTTTAATGGTCGGTTTTCCTTCAAGTGCCAATTGCACATACCAATGGGCTTTGTTTTTTCCAGGTTTCTTTATGATCCGACAATATTTGACACGCTTTTGTAGCATTTCTTGCTCGTAATCGTTTTTCGGATTTTCTTTGATCAGGATCTTTAAACCCTTCCATTCAATATATTCACCTTTAAAGATGATCTCCGTTCCGCCACTCTTTCCTGCAGAAGAATAGCCCTTTACTGAACGGATTTCTCCGCGCCTCTTAAAGTGAATCTCCTTGCCATCGCCATAAAGCAATCGGTCAAATGCTTGCCAAACTTGCTTTGCAATACAATGTACTGCAACTGTAGACCCTATGTTTTCTTTAAAGTGCTTGTAGAATGGTTTCATATCCTTCGTAAAGGTATATTCTGAAAAACCAGCATCTCTCCGCATTTTTCCCAATTGCTCGAAAGATTCCTTTCGTCCAACCGGATCATCCTCTGTATTTCTTATTCTTTCGATGACTGCGAGATATTCATCGGAAGAAGTCAGTCTCCGATATTTTTTCAGTTCAAAACCTAATAAGGTGTTGTATATTTGCCGTGCAATTTCAAACCGTTTTTCGAGGCGGTCTTCTTGCCATTTTTCTGTTTTCAGTGGTAACGTAAGGCAACAGGTGTCAGTTGTTGTACGGCTCAAGAAGAATCACCTCACTTAAAAAAACTATGGTACTTAAATCAATATACTACGATCCTTCGTAAGCTGTCAACAAAAAAGTTGGGATTTTTACGAAAAAGCAAAAACCGCCGCCAAGCAGGAGATGATCCCACTTGGCGGCGGTTCGTACACTTGGTTTTAGGAAATTATTCCCACTCGCCATACAAATCCCGACTTTAACTGCTTTTGCTTAGGAGATTTGTCTCGACGTGACTCCGTTTGATTCCCATTATCCTCAACCCATGGGGTCTACGGACTTTTGCTATCGTAAAAGCTCCTTTCTGCTTCTGCGGTGTTCAGAACGAAAAATCCAAAATATCCAGCTTTCCCTTTCCGGTGTAGCAGAGGTACAGCGGGTGCGTCCCGGTGCTGGGGCGCAGAGAGGTGGTGTAGGCGGTCCAGTCCCTGGCGGGCGAAAGCGCGATCTGCGCGAGGGGCGCGCCGTTCGGGTCGGTTCGGATCGAGAGCGTGCCCTTCGCCGAGCCGCGCACGCGGACGGTGATCTGCGCTGCGCCGGTCAGATCAAAATACTTGAAGCCGGCGACGAGCCCGTCCTTGCCGTTGGTGATGTACTGCCGCGGGGGCGTGCCGCCCCGGTCCGGGTCGTAATCCGGCCCGTCCTGCGTGATGTAGGGGTGCCGGCCCATCATGGCCATGGGGTGGGAGTAGGTCGGCGTGTATTTTCCGTAGAGGCTGCAGGCGATGCCGGCGGAGTAGCTGCCCTCGGCCTTGAGCGGGCCGCCGTTGAGGCCGCAGGAAGTCAGCTCCACCTGGGGGATGCTGCCGTCGGGCAGGATCTCCACCGCCTCGGCGCCGCCCTGGCGCGAGCAGATGCTGCGGTTGGTCTCCCGGTGGTAGAAGATATAGTATTTGCCGCCAATGCACTCGAGGCCGCCGTGGTTGTTGCCGAAGCAGTTGCGCGGCTTTCCGTTCGTGCCGGGGAAGAGGTCGCAGTTGGACACGACCACGCCGCCGTAGCGGAAGCCGCCGTCCGGCCGGTCGCTCACGGCGTAGCAGAGCTCGTGGTTCGTCAGAGAGGAGTAGATCAGATAGTAGCGCCCGCGGATCTTGCGGATCGAGCTGGCCTCGAAGAACTCGTGGCCCTCAAAGCCGGTGCCCTCCGATTCCCCGAGCAGCGGCAGCAGCTTCTTCGGCTCGGTCTTGAGCGTGCACATATCGTTCTGCAGCGTCATGACAATCGATGCCTTCGGCTCCTTGCCGATCTCTTTTTTGGTGCGGGGGCCGTTGCCGGAATAGAGATAGATCTCGCCGTCGTCGTCGATGAACACGCCGGGGTCAAACTGGATCGTGTCGCCCGGGCGCTCGCCCAGGATGCCGCCGTTTGCGTCCTTGACCAGGCCGTAGAACTTGTAGGGCCCGGCCGGCCGCAGGCTCACGGCCACGCCGATGGATTTGATCGTGTCGTCCGGGCAATAGTACAGGTAGTAGCGCCCGTCCTTGCCCTGCACCACATCCGGCGCCCAGAGCTCGTGCTTGCCGTCCGTCATGTGCGGGTCCTGGGTCTTTCGGTAGATGACGCCCTCGTAGCGCCAGTCGCTCAGATCGGTGACCGGCGCGGACCAACAGACATAGTCGTTGGGGCAGAACTTTTTGCCGTCAAACGCATCATGGCTGCCGAAGAGATAGACCCGGTCCCCAAACACATGCGGCTCTCCGTCGGGAACGTACTCCCATTCCGGGAGATAGGGGTTGAATACCTGTTTCATAAGTCACGTCCTTCTTTCGATAAACAGGAATATGTCGAGCAGTTTCATATTCGCCTGTAGGGGCGAGCATTGCTCGCCCGCGAATCCGAAGGATGCATTTTCCAAAGGAAAATCGATGCAAATAAATCGTTTGCTGGACGCAAACGATGTGTGCTTCGCACACCGGGCGAGCAATGCTCGCCCCTACAATTAAAATCGAACTTCTCGTCAAATTCCAATTGATTGTCTTCTCACATGCCGCTTCTGTGCCGGAGCAGCGCCAGGGCCAGGATGCGCTTCGCGCAGGCCTGGAGCTCGGCCGGGGGCAGCTCGGCTCCCACGGCTGCGACGATGGCGTCCACGTCGGCCTGCGAGCCGGGCATGGTCAGATCGTTGCCGGCCCGGATGCACTGCACGGGGCTGGATGCGCCGTACTTGAAGCCGTCGGCAGCGTCGGTGGTACCCCAGTCGGTCATGACGAGGCCCGCAAAGCCCCACTCGGAGCGCAGCACGTCGGTGAGGAGCTCTCTGTGGTTTGCCGTGTGGATGCCGTTGAGCAGGTTGTAGGAGGTCATGAGCGACAGCGGCTGCGACTCCTTCACGGCGATCTCAAAGCCCTTGAGATAGAGCTCGCGCAGGGCCCGCTCGGTGCAGTGGGCGTTGTTGTGCTGGCGGTTGTCCTCCTGGTTGTTCAGGGCGAAGTGCTTGATCGTGGTGCCGCAGCCGGGATGCTTCTGCACGCCGCGGGTGTCGGCGGCGGCGCAGCGGCCGGAGAGCAGCGGGTCCTCGGAATAATACTCGAAATTGCGGCCGCAGAGCGGGTTTTTCTGGATGTTCATGCCGGGCGCGAGCCAGAGGGTCACGCCGAATTCCTCCATCTCCTCGCCCACCAGGTCGCCGGCCTCCTCGATGAGGTCCGGGTCCCAGGTCTGGGCCAGCAGGGTGGCGATCGGGATGGCGGTGCAGTACTGGTAGTAGTCCACGGCGTCCGCGGGGCGCTCCGGCTTCGGCATGCCCAGCAGCTGGTCCAGGTTGCCGAAGGCGGACTCGCCCAGACCGGGGAGAACGTTGCCCTGGGCGTCTGCCACGAAGACTCTGGACAGCCGCAGGCCGGCAGGCCCGTCGGCAAGCACGAGGTTCTGCACGCCTCTGGTCTCGATGAGGCAGGAGGTCGTGTCGCCGGCCGCGCCGGGGCAGGCAGTGGAGGCCGCGCCCACGATGGAGCCTTCGAGCAGGCCGCCGCGGGACGCACCGACGGTCAGGGCGGCAAGCTCCTCCACCGTCAGCTGGGCGGTGAGATCGTCCAGGCTCGCTGTGCCGCTCGCCACGTCGTCCATCGTAACGGGAGCGGTCTTGTCGGTCGTGAGAACGGCGGGCGCCGGGGCATAGACGGCCGTCTTGGTGGGGATGGTCGCGGGAATCAGCTCCAAAACCAGGGCGTTTGCCTTCTCGATGGCCTCGGAGGGGTAGGAATAGAAGCGCGCGGGGTCGGCGCGCAGCACCTCAAAATCGCAGTTCGGGCGGAGCTTGTTCTGCAGCTGCTCGGTGAGAACGGTCTCGTCGAGCTTCAGGGCGGCGGCAATGTGGGTGTTGCGCGAATGCGTGCCGACGCGCACATAGTACAGGCCGGACTCGAGCACATAGGCGGCCGCGGCCTCGTCATAGGAGGCCAGATCGCGCAGGGCGAAGCGGACCGTCACGGTCTCCTCGCGGCCCGGGGCCAGGGTGCCGGTCTTGGCAAAGCCGGCCAGCACCTGATAGGGCTTGTCGAGCCGGCCCTGGGGCTGGGAGACATAGACCTGCACGGTCTGTCTGCCCTGGGCAGCGCCGGTGTTCTTGACTGCGACGCTCACGCAGACGTGCTCGCCCTGGATCTCGGTCCGTTTGACCTGCAGGGAGAAATCAGTATAGGAGCGGCCGAAGCCGAAGGGATAGGCAGGCCGCACGCCGAAGCTGTCAAAGTAGCGGTAGCCCACATAGAGGCCGCTGCGGTAGAAGGAATCGTCCAGATCGCCGCTGAGATAGCTGAAGGAATCGGCGAAGGGATAGTCGCTGTAGTTCTCTGCCCAGGTGGCGCTCAGGCGGCCGTTGGGCGCGGCCCTGCCGGTCAGCACGTCGGCCAGGGACTGGCCGGCGGCGCAGCCGGGCTGGCTCATGAGCAGCACCGCGTCGATGCCCGGGGTCGATCTGAGGAATATTGTGTCGATCACGCCGCCGACATTGAGCACGACGACGGTGTGGGCAAACAGCCTCGTGAGCGTCAGGAGGTTCTCCTTTTCGCGGTCCGTGAGCTCGTAGTCGCCCGGGGCCAGCTTCCGGTCCGAGCCCTCGCCGGAGGTGCGGGCGATCACGTAGATCGCGCAGTCGCGGTCTGCATCCGCGCAGTCGGCCTCGGTGATCACGGGCACGTCGGGGTCCCGATATGGGTTTTCCAGCGCCCAGTTGACGCCGGCAAAGCCCTGCTCTGCCAGAACCTTCTGGAAGCTTGCCATATACTGCGTCCCATATTCGGTGCAGTCGCTGTCGTATTGATCGAGCCAGCGCTTGGTTCCGATGCGGAAGCCGGCCGCCTCCAGGCCCTGCTCCACGTTGATGACCGTTCTGGAGTTGACGTCGCCGGAGCCGGTGCCGCCCTTGACCATGCGGCGCACGCCGTTGCCGAAGACCGCCAGACGCCGCCCGTCGTTTTTCAGCGGAAGCACGCCGCTGTTCTCCAACAGCACCATGCCGTCGGCAGCGATGCGGCGGACCTTTTCCATGTTGCGCGTCTCGCGGGCGCTGACCTGCTGCTGATTACCTGCGTAAAACTTTGCCATAACCGAATCCTCCGTTTTTGATAATAGCCTCTGATACAATGATCTTACAGGAACATTGTACCAGAGGCGGTTTTGTTCTTCTATCAATCGTGTGACTTTTTTATCAAGGATGTACAAATCTGACAAAATTCTCAGTGCTTCGCCTTCCGGTAGGCGTTCGGCGTCATGCCGTACCAGCTCTGGAAGCAGGCGCCGAAGTAGCTCTGGGAGGAGAAGCCGTTGTACAGGGCGATCTGCGCGATGGAATAGTCGGAATACTGCAGCATCTGGGCGGCGTGGCGGCAGCGGACCTTCTGGATGTACTGCTGCACGGTGATCCCCTCGGCCTCGTGGAACAGCCGGGAGAGATAGGTCCGGCTCAGGCCGATGGCCGGCGCGATCTCGCCAACCTGCAGCTGCTTGCGGAAATTGTCCTCGATGTACTGCTTGCAGGCGTCGACATAGGAGACCGCGCTCTTTTCCTCCCGGCAGCGGCGGACCAGCTCGGTATACTCCAGCATGGCGTTGTAGCCGAGGCTGACAAAGCCCGCGCCCTGGTCCACCGCCTTGGCCAGCCGGTTCATGTAGACGGTGCCGAGCTGGTGCGCCAGCTCCAGCGGCACGCCGCCGGCAATCGCAGCCCGGGTCATCAGCGTGATGCTGGAGACCATCATGTATTCCATCTCCCTGGAATGCGAAAAGGAATAACCGGAGATCTGTTCCGTGTCGGGCATGGGGCCGGAGAGCAGCGCCTTGAGCCCATCGACATCTCCGTGCTCCACGGCCTGCAGCAGCGTATTTTCATACTCCACGCCGGCCTGGAAGTTCCGTTCCTGCTCGTGCTGCTCGAGCTGGTAGGAGGCCAGCTCGCTTTCGATCTGCCATTGCTCGTCGGTGTCAAAATGAAACCGGAGGGGTTCTCCGCTCATGGGCGTGCCGATGAAGTGGCAGTGCAGCAGATTGAGAAGCTTTGAGACGGTCCGGAGATCCCGCGTTTGGATCTTGATCTGTGCATCCAAACCATAATCCTCTGCATAGTTCTGCAGAAGCGCAGCGGTCGCAGCGCCGGTCGCGGCCGGGCCCAGCGCCAGAGAAAACGGCCCGACCGGGAGAACCCCGTAGAAAATGCAGTCGGTGTCAAAGTAGAGTCCGGCGCTTCCACCGCCGCAGGATTCCTCCAGGGCTTTGCGCAGCGCGTCGTCGGTCAGGCAGGGGTGCGCCTCGCCCAGCGTGCTCCAGCAGGCCTCTTTCGGAGTTCTCCCGGTCATCCAGATGGCAGCAGAGAGCCCAGACAGCTCGCTCACAAGCTGCAAAAAGCCGATATCGTTTTTCCAGGCATCCGAAATCCCATCCGCCCATGAAGCCATCGCAAGCACCTCCGTCTGTGAGTGAACCCATTATAACACAGGGCGGAAAAGAATGCAAATTGGAATTTGCCGGGGCAAGGGCCAGTGGGAAGTGGACAGTTGAAAGTGGAAAGTGGAAAGTTTCGGTATCGCTTCGCGATGAATTGAATTGATATTTCAAATCGCATAATTAAGATATCAGGCTGTCAAAGCTTACCCTACGGTATCATGTTCTATCATCATGATGCAGTTCAGCAAAGGCCGATGGAGCAGAACACCACGCTCGGAATCAGGCCAGCGCTGGCGCGGGGATAGAACACCAGTCAGATCCTTCCCAGGTACCCAAAAAGCAAGCAGCACGTAGCGTGTACGATGGTTGCCGGGAAAGCTTCCGCGAAGGAAAGCGGCTTTTCTTTTCCCCTATTTTCTTTGGGCAAGAGCCAAAGAAAATAGGGCCGCCGGAGGCAGGACCCGGTGACGGAAGCGCCAGGGTTGGTAATTTTCGCCTGCCAGAAAAAGCACCCGTAGTGGCCGATGCCCACATCGGCCATAAGCCATCGTTGCGCATCGTAGCTTTATGGCCGATGTGGGCATCGGCCACTACGGAATGTCTCATGCTGCACTGCACGCGAAAGAACGGCAATCTGCCGCCCGCACACTTCCCTCCAAGGGAAACGGATTGCCACACCGCTTTTTGCGTAGGCAAAAATGCAGACATTGGTCACTGGTTCGCAATGACGGGGTTGAGACTGCGGCCGATTCAAGCAACTGCGCTGCTGCCGGAAGTTTTTGACACGCTGGTATTACAATTCAATTCATCGCGAAGCGATACCGAAACTTTCCACTTTCCACTTTCCACTTTCAACTTTCTGTTTTCCCTTCCGGCAATTTCTTCTGCTTCGGAGTGCAGAAAAAAGCCGCGGCGCAGGAAAATCTGCGCCGCGGGGTTGGGTGACGGAACTCAGTCGACTTCCTTCTTGGTCTGGTGCTCTGCGATGTACGCGCGGATCTTGCCGCGCTCGGTCTGGTCGATGGGGTACTTGCCGATGACCATGATGCCGACGAAGGCCAGGATCGCGGGAACGAGACCCATGATGACGATCATCCAGGTCAGCAGGGTGGGCATCTTGGCGATGTCGCCCACGTAGTTGCCGGTGACGGAGTCGACCTGATAGCCGATGGCGATCAGCACAGCGCCGACGATCGAGGCGGAAACCGCGCTCTGCGCCTTCTCCAGGAACTTCTCGAGCACGCCGGTGAGCGCGGAGCGATCCTTGCCGGTCTTATAGACGGTGTAGTCCATGATCTCCATGCTGAGGTTGTTGCCGGGCACGAAGTCGATGCCCACAAAGAAGGCCATCAGGAACATGGGGATGAAGAAGAAAATGGGGCTGGTGCGCAGCAGGCCGAGCAGCTGCAGAATGAACATCAGAAGGCCGGCGCCGCCCTGCATGGCAAGGTCGAAGATGTGCATCTTGAGGAAGTCGCCCTTGAAGGCCTTGAGCATGGGGTTGGCGACGATGGTGCCAAGTAGCAGCGGGAAGAGCATCATGAGGGAGACGACCATGGACAGGCTGCCGAACTTTGCCATATCCACCGCGCCGGTGGTGAGGTCGGCGCAGTAGCCGTACTTGACGTAGTAGACGGGCGCGGCAAACAGGAAGGTCCAGATAAAGCCGGTGGCGATGCACTTGAAGAAGTTCAGCATCATGGGCTTGTTGGTCTTCATGAGCTCGAAGAAGTCGGTGAACTTGACCTTGTCCTCGGGGTCCTGCTCGACCACGTGCTTCTCCTTGACCATGAACCAGCCAATGACGGAGATGATGCTCGAGACGACCATGGCGACCATCGCCAGGATCATGTAGGCGGTCTTGTAGCTGCCGGTGGCGGCCTGGATGGTGACGGCGACCGCGGCCATGCCGGAGCCCATCATGCCGATGATCATGACCCAGACACGGGGGCCGATGAGCAGCTTGGAGCGCTCGTTCGTGTCGGTGGTCATGGCACGGAACAGCAGATTCGGGTTGTAGAAGGATGCGCCGATGTCATAGACAAGGTAGAAGAAGATGACCCAGACGGTCACGATCACTGCCGAGCCGGTGATGCCCTTGGGCATCAGGTACAGGAAAATGACGCCGATGGCGGTCATGATGATGGAGAGCATGAAGAAGGGCTTGTACTTGCCGTGCTTGCCGATCTTGCCGCGGTCCATGATGAAGCCCTGGATCGGGTCGTCCACTGCGTCGATGACTCTCGCAGCCAGCAAAAGGACGGTGGCCAGGGTGGCGCCCATCTTGCCCAGACCTGCATAGTCGGTCATGAAGGTCATGAACATGGTGGACATGAAGATGGCTGCGAAGCCGTTGTTGGTCGATAGCGCCGTGACGCCGAAAATTTCCTTTGCGCCGACGGACTCCGGACCCCTGAGCTTTCGGGTTCTTGCCATGGTGAGGCTCCTTTCTGTTTTCACTGATCTCATTCTTTCAGGCGGCTGTGCCTTAAGCAGCGGGGAATCGAACCCAAGCTGCCTCTGCGCGGTCTTTTTCGGTGCTTTTCGGCTTGTTGTCCTTGCCTTGCGCCAGCAAGGCTGCGTTCGCCGCACCGAAAATCCCTCGAAAAATACTCGCGCGGAGGTGCAAAGCAGTTTTCCCGGAGCGGCGGTTCGCCCAGGCGAGAAAAACGCCGCTGAGAATCCTTGCCGAATGTTCAAGACGCTTTCCGAAGCATCGGCGGACCGCCGCTCCGGGAAAACCGACTTGGGTTCGACTCTCCGCTGCTTATGATCTCATTTTACGACAAAAAAGAGCCTGATTCTATCAAAGATGTATGAATCTTATCAACGGTGTATCAACATCTGCGGCAGATGATATGTATCTGTTACGCTTCTTTCAGCTTGCGCAAAATGTCTCCGATATCTTCAACTATTTGATATGTTTCGTTCCTGGCGAGAGCAAGCCGCCAAGCTGGAGCACGGGGAGATCAGCAAAGAGGAATATGACCGCTGGCGCTCCAAGTACCCGGAGTTGGATCAAGCCGGGCGGTGGGCCAAGATTCCTTCTCAAACTCTGTCTGATGCACTGATTGAAGAATTGAAAAAAGAAGAAATGCCTGTCCGAAGACAAAAAGAAAGGGCCTGTTGCAAAATGCACGAACCTGTCATTTCGAGGGAGCTTGCGACCGAGAAATCCGTACTTTCCCGTGAAAAAGCGTGAAATAGGAACGGATTTCTCGCTTCGCTCGAAATGACAGAGCATTTTGCAACAGGCCCTTTGGTTTATGGATGATGGGTGACAGCTCACTCGCAAACCCTTGGATTTGCTCTCAACAAATCTCGGATTCTCGTGCTATCAATTTGCTATCACTCGGAGTAACGGGAACTCAAAAGTCCAGTATTTTCAAGGCCTCGCGGTCTCGAAGGATCACTTTTTCCTTATTCCCACTCGATGGTTGCGCTGGGCTTGGGGGTGACGTCCCAGAGGACGCGGTTGACGTGGGGGACCTCGGTGGTGATGCGCTTGACGAGCTTCTGGACGAAGCTGAAGTTCAGCTCATACGGTTCGGCGGTCACGGCGTCGACGGTGTTGATCGCGCGGATGACCACGGGCCAGTCGTAGGTCCGCTTGCCGTCGGTGATACCGGTGGTCTTGAAGTCGGGCACCACGGTGAAGTACTGCCAGACCTTCTCGTCCAGGCCGTGCTTATAGAACTCCTGGCGCAGGATCGCGTCGGACTCGCGCACCGCCTCGAGGCGATCTCTGGTGATGGCGCCCACGCAGCGCACGCCCAGGCCGGGACCCGGGAACGGCTGACGGTAGACCATGGAATCGGGCAGGCCCAGGGCCTTGCCGACCACGCGGACCTCGTCCTTGTAGAGCAGCTTGACCGGCTCCACGAGCTGGAAGTTCAGATCCTCGGGCAGGCCGCCCACGTTGTGGTGCGCCTTGACGCCGTCGGACTCGAGAATGTCGGGGTAGATGGTGCCCTGACCCAGGAAGGAGATGCCCTCGAGCTTGCGGGCTTCCTCTTCAAACACGCGGATGAACTCTGCGCCGATGATCTTGCGCTTCTGCTCGGGCTCGGCCACGCCGGCCAGCTTGTCGAGGAAGCGGTCGACCGCGTCCACATAGATGAGCGTTGCGTCCATCTGGTTGCGGAAGACGTCGATCACCTGCTCGCTCTCGCCCTTGCGGAGCAGGCCATGGTTGACGTGCACGCAGGTCAGCTGCTTGCCCACCGCGCGGATCAGCAGCGCCGCCACGACGGAGGAATCCACGCCGCCGGAAAGGGCCAGCAGGACCTTGCCGTCGCCGATCTGCTTTCTCAGGGCCTCGACCTGGGCGTCGATGAAGGCGTTGGCCAGTGCGGGGGTCGAAATGCGCTCCATCTCCTCAGGGCGCTTGTTTGCGTTGAAATCGATCATGGTAATATCTCCTGTTCTGAAATATGTATCAAATTAGTCTTCGTCCGCGCGGAAAACGATCTCGTCCGGGGTGGCCTTGTCGATGACGGCCAGGGCCTGGTAGTTGATGCCCATCTCGCGCAGGCGGTCGCCGCCGCCCTGGAAGCCCTTTTCCACCGCGATGCCCACGCCGACAAGCTCCGCGCCGGCCTCGCCCACCAGCTCGCACAGTCCGCGCACGGCCTCGCCTCTGGCCATGAAGTCGTCGATCACCAGCACCTTGGTGCGGGGCGCCAGCCACTGCTTGGAAACCAGCAGCGTGACCTTTTTGTTATAGGTATAGGACATGATCTCGCTCTTGTACAGGCCGCCCTCGATGTTGTCGGACTTGGCCTTCTTGGCGAAGATCATCGGCTTGTTCCAGCGATAGGCGCAGATGGACGCAAGCGCAATGCCGCTGGCCTCGGCGGTGAGGATCACGTCTACATTGTTGATGTCAAACCGCTCGGCAAAGGCGTCGGCGATCTCGCCCATGAACGCGCAGTCGACACGGTGGTTCAGAAATCCGTCCACCTTGATGATGTTTCCGGGCAGTACCTTGCCCTCGTTTACGATTCGGTCCTTCAGTGCTTGCATGTTTCGCTTCCTCTCTTTCATGAAATAGAATGATGAACGCCGTGCAGCGAAAGCCGCTGCACGGCATAGTTCGACTGTTATTGATAGCACTCGGGCTTGATGACCCCGATGTAGGGCAGATTGCGGTAGTGGTCGGCATAGTCCAGCCCATAGCCCACCACGAACTCGTTGGCGATCGTATAGCCGCACAGATCCACACCCGGCTTGCCGGGCTTGCCGGTGTCCTTGTCCAGGAAGCTGACCGTGGTGATGGAGGCGGGGTTCCGCGCGGCATAGAGCCGCTTGAGGTACTGGATCGTCAGGCCGGAGTCGATGATGTCCTCCACCAGGACCAGATCTCTGCCCTCTACGTCGTAGCGCGTGTCCTTGAGCAGGCGCACTGCGCCCGAGCTCGTGGCGCCGCTGCCGTAGCTTGAGACGGCGATGAAGTCCATATCCAGGTCCATCGTCATCTTGCGGCAGAGGTCGGCAAAGAAGAACGACGCGCCGCGCAGCACACAGATCATCAGCGGCCGCTTGCCCTCCAGGCGGGCGCAGAGCTCCTTGGCCAGCTCGCTCACGCGGCTGGCGATCTGCTCCTCCGTGAATAAAACGTATTTGATATCCTGTTCGGCGGTTCTGATCAGCATGATGCCTCCTGATTACTCGTTGGTGTAGTTGTCGAAATAGCCCTGAATGTAGATGATGGGGGTGCCCTTATCGCCGGAGCCGGAGGTCAGGTCGCACAGCGAGCCGATGAGGTCGGTCAGCTGCCGGGGCGTGGTGCCCTGGGCGGCCATGTTGCCCACGAGGCTCTCGCCGGTCTTGCTGCGGATGCGGTCGGACACGGCCTCGCGCAGTTCCTCGCCGCTCAGACCGGCAAAATCGTTGTCCGCCAGGTACTTGAGCTTGAGCTCGTTCGGGGTGCCCTGCAGGCCGGCGGTGTAGCCGGGGGAAACCACGGGGTCAGCCAGCTCCCAGATCTTGCCGACGGGGTCCTTGAAGGCGCCGTCGCCGTAGACCATGGCCTCGATGTGCTTGCCGGAGGCCTCGCTCAGAAGATCGGAAATGCGCTGCGCCACGGCGGTGCAGTCTCTCGGGAAGAGCTTGATGGTCTCCTCGGTAGCCTTGTTGGAGCCCAGAAGGCCGTACTTCTCATTGTAGCCGCTGCCGTCCACGGAGGCGTTGAGGATGTCGTCCAGGCCGAGGATCACCTTGCAGCCGGCGGCCTTGAGCTGCCGCTTGGAGCGGAAGCGGGTGTGGATGTCGGCGGCGATGACCGCGTCGCACAGCGGGACCAGGGTCTGGATGCGGTTGCCCAGCAGGATCTCCGCCTCGGCGCCGCAGCCCTCGATGAGGTCGGTGAAGAAGTCGATGTAGTCCACGCCGGTGAAGGGGTGAATGATGTGGCCGAATTTCTCGCGGAACTGGGCCACGGTCAGCGTGTCGGTGTAGGGGTTCACGCCGGCCTCGTCGAGCTGGTCGATGTCCACCAGATGGTTGCCCACCTCGTCGGCGGGATAGGAGAGCAGCACGACAACCTTCTTCGCCGCAAGAGAGATGCCCTTGAGCAGCAGAGAGAAACGGTTCCGGCTGGTGATGGGGAAGGCAACGCCGATCGTGCCGCCGCCGGTCTTGGCCTTGACGTCGGCCGCGATCTGCTGGATGGTGGCATAGTTGCCCTGGCTGCGTGCCACGACGGACTCGGTCACGGCCACCACGTCCCGGTCTCTCGGGGTGATGCCGGCCTCGGCCCAGGCAGCCTGCACAGCTTCGGCAGTGATCTTTGCAATGTCGTCTCCCTGACGGATGATGGGCGCGCGCACACCGCGCACAACAGTTCCAATGGTTCTCATGCTTTTACGCTCCTTTACGTGTATGAGCGGCGCAGCGCGCCGTTCGCAGATGGGATCCGAATGGTGCTTTTTTTCGACGGAGTTATTATAACTTCTGCGATTTCAGATGTCAATAAATCCAAAAAACTCTGCTCGATTTTGTAAAATCTGACAGGGTTCGGTGGTGCAGCACTTCGCGTTTTTCACCAATTTCACAGGGCCTTTTCCCGGGAAAAGAGCAGCGCTGGCATGGCCGGCGCTCAGAGGCGGTAGCTTCGGTAGAATTGCTCCGGCTTTGCGCCGGATTCGATGTAGCGCAGCAGGATCTCGGCGCAGGCGCGGGCGTCGCTGTCGGCCTGGTGGTGGTTCAGGCAGATGCCGTAGTAGCTGCACATGTCGTTGAGCTTGTGGCTGATGCCGGGCAGCAGGCGGCGGCCCATCACGACCGTGCACAGGCCCGTCACCTCCGTCCGCCAGCGGATGCCGTAATCCCACAGGCATTTGCGCAGCACGCCCATATCGAAGCTGGCGTTGTGCGCAACGAGAACACCGCCGGCCAGGAGCGGCTCGATCTGCGGCCAGAGGGCGGCAAAGTTCGGCGCGCCCTGCACGGTCTCCGGGCCGATGCCGGTCAGCTGCGTGTTGAACCAGTCAAAGGGCTGCTCGGGGTCCACGTAGGAGAAGAACTCCTGCGTGATTTCCCCGTCCTCAATGACCGTGATACCGATCGCGCTCATCCGGTTGTTCCAGTGGTTCGGCGTTTCCACGTCAAAGGCGATGTATCGCATAGCGTCTCCCTATTGTTCCAGCACAAGCCGCATCAGCATCGGCCCTTCCGGGAGAAGCAGGCCGGTTTTTGCTGCCTCGTCCTCGGTGTAGCGTGTGGCGCCGTCGGCGGCCTTTCTGCTGTCATAGACCATGAACGGAATGGGCTCGGCCGTGTGCGTCCGGATGGAGACCGGCGTGGGGTGGTCCGGGCAGACGAGCACGCGATAATCCTCCCCTGCCGCGCCGAGCGCGTCGGTCAGATAGCCCAGGATGTCCCGGTCGATGGCTTCGATGGCCGCGACCTTGGCCGTCGGGTTGCCCTGGTGGCCGCACTCGTCGGGCGCCTCGATGTGCACGTAAACCAGATCGCAGCCGTCCTTCAGAAGCTGCAGCGCGGCTTCGCCCTTGGCGCGGTAGTCAGTTACCATGCCGCCGGTGGCGCCCTTAGGCGTCCGCACCCGCATCCCGGCGCACAGGCCCAGGCCGCGGATAAGATCCACCGCGCAGACCACGCCGGCCTTCTTGCCGTAGAGCTCCTCAAAGGCGGCGAAGCTGGGCCGGGTGCCCTCGCCCCAGAACCAGACGGAATTGGCCGGGTGCCTGCCTGCCGCGATCCGTGCCTGATTGACCGGATGAGCCTGCAGAATGTCGGCGGCCTCGGCCATCAGCGCCGTCAGCTCGACCCCGTAGCTGCCCTTGGGCAGATGAACCGAGATCGGCTTGCCGGAGATGTCATGCGGCGGCGTGAGCAGCGCGCCGGTCTCGCCGCCTCGGCGCACCGCGCAGTGGCGGTAGCTGATGCCGGCATGGAGCTCCAGGCCGTTTGATGCAAACAGCGGCTGCAGCGCTTTAATGAGCTGCCGGGCCTCGTCCGACGTGATCTCGCCCGCGGAATAGTCCACCATCGAGCGGCTTGAGAACTCAGCCTCGTCCGAGAGCGTCACCAGGTTGGTCCGGTAGGTCACGTCGTGGCTGCCCAGCTCGATGCCCATGGCCACCGCCTCGAGCGGCGAGCGGCCGGAATAGTACCTGGCCGGGGCAAAGCCCATGACCGACATGTTGGCCGCATCCGAGCCCGGGGGCATGCCCAGAGGGATCGTCTGCGCCATGCCGACCACGCTCTTCTTGGCCAGCGCGTCCATATACGGCTTGTCAGCGGCCTCCAGCGGCGTGCGGCCGCCTAATTCGGGGACCTTGTAATCCGCCATGCCGTCGCCTAAAACAACGATGTATTTCATAAAATGCCTCACAAATATTGGATGCAGCCGGTGTGAACGGCGGATTTGCGCACGTCCAGCGCCGGAAGCTGCCGCTGCAGATGCGCGATCACGACATCGCACACCGGGTCCTCGGTTTCAAAATGCCCGGCGTCGATCAGGTTGATGCCCAGCGCCTTTGCATCGGCAAACTGGTGGTATTTGAGGTCCGCGGTCACAAAGGTGTCGCAGCCCGCCGCGGCCAGGCGCTCGGCGTATTCGCCGCAGCTGCCGCCGCCCACCGCCACGCGGCGGACCGGCCGCCCGGCGGAAGCAAGGCGCAGACCGGGGCAGCGCAGCGCTTTTTTGACAAAGGCCGCAAATTCCGGCAGTGTCTGCGGCTCGGTTTCGCCGATCCGGATCAGGCCGGCAGTCTCGCCGTCTTCGTAGGTGAAAACATTATGTAAACCTAAAACCTCCGCCAGCCGGTCGTTGACGCCGCCCTTTGCGCAGTCCAGGTTCGTGTGCATCGAGATGAGCGCGATGCCTCGCTCGATCAGCGCCAGCAGCCGCCGGCCCACGGGAGTCTGGTCGGTCACCTGCAGTACGCCGCCGAAGATCAGCGGGTGGTGCGTCACGATCAGCTCACAGCCCAGCTCGGCCGCTTCTGCCGCCACGGCCTCGGTCAGGTCCAACGCGACGAGCACCCGGGAAACCGGCGCATCCCCGCGCCCAACCAGGAAGCCGACATTGTCCCAATGCTCCTTGCACGCCTCCGGCGCCAGCGCCCAGAGCGAATTCAAAATGTCATTTACTGTATGCATCTTTTTACTGTCAACTGTCAGATTGCTTCCGCAAGCAGCTTCTCCACCGCGTCGGTGCGCTCCCAGGGCAGATCCAGCTCGCGGCGGCCGAAGTGGCCGTAGGCGGCGGTCTGCTGGTAGATGGGCCGGCGCAGGTCGAGGGTCTCGATGATGGCCGCGGGGCGCAGATCGAAGCAGCGCTTGACCAGCTCGGCCAGGCGCAGGTCGCTGAGCTTGCCGGTGCCGTAGGTCTCCACAAGCACAGAGACCGGCTGCGCCACGCCGATGGCGTAGGCCAGCTCGATCTGGCACTTGGTGGCAAGACCGGCCTTGACGATGTTCTTGGCCACGTAGCGGGCCATGTAGGCCGCGCTGCGGTCGACCTTGGTGGGGTCCTTGCCGGAGAAGGCGCCGCCGCCGTGGGCCGCATAGCCGCCGTAGGTGTCCACAATGATCTTGCGGCCGGTCAGGCCGGCGTCCGCCGCCGGGCCGCCCAGCACGAATCGGCCGGTGGGATTGACAAAGAAGCGGGTGTCCGCATCCAGCAGGCGCTTGGGCAGATGGGGCCGGATGATGGTCTCAATGACCGCCTCGCGCAGAGTTGTTATGTCAACTTCTTCGCTGTGTTGGGTGGACACGACCACCGTGTCGATGCGCTCGGGCTTGCCGTCGTCGCCGTACTGGACGGAGACCTGGCTCTTGCCGTCGGGCTGCAGCCAGCTCAGCGTGCCGTCGCGGCGCTTTTCGGCCAGCGCGCGGGAGAGGTTGTGTGCATAGGAAATGGGCGCTGGCATGAGCTCCTCGGTCTCGTCGCAGGCGAAGCCGAACATCATGCCCTGATCGCCTGCGCCGTTGGTCTCGCCGTCGTCGTAGGAGCGGTCGACGCCCATGGCGATGTCGCCGGACTGCTCGTGGATCGTGGTGAGGATCGCGCAGGTGTTGCCGTTGAAGCCGGCCTCGGGCTTGTCATAGCCGATCTTGCAGATGGTCTCTCTGGCGACCTTCTGGATGTCCACATAGCAGTTGGTGGAAATTTCGCCCATCACCAGCACCATGCCGGTGGTAGCGGCGCACTCACAGGCCACGCGGGCCATGGGGTCGTGGGCCAGAATGGCGTCGAGCACGCCGTCGGAGATCTGGTCACAGACCTTGTCGGGATGTCCCTCCGTGACGGATTCGGAGGTAAAAATTCGTTTGTTCATCATTTATATTTCCTTTCCATAGGGCAGAAAAAAACTCTGCTTTCGCAGAGTTGGTTGTCATGCATCCTCATCTGCCGATTTCTCGCCGGATTTGGCACCTTACATTGCTGTAGGTTGCCGGGCTTCACAGGGCCGGTCCCTCCGCCACTCTTGATAAGGCTATTCAGTTGTGCATATAGTATAGCGATTATTTCCGAAATGTCAAGAGAAAAAATTCAGGGATCAGGGATCAGGGATTAGGGATCAGGGGAGGCGATCCAAAAGCCCTGATCCCTGACCCCTAACCCCTGATCCCTTCAAACTACTCTTTCGCAGACAGATCCACCGCGTGCCGCAGGATGGAATACGGCTGCACCGCATGGGGCAGCTGCATCCGGAAGACGGTCTGCGGCGTGCGGACCTCGTCGGTCACGGTGCCGTCCGTAAGCTGCATGGGCACGGCCTGCACGGCAAAGGGCTTGCAGTCAGGGCCGACGACCTCGATCTCATCGCCGGCGCAGAACTTGTTGCGAAGGCTCAAAGTGGCAAGGCCGGTTTCGTCGCAGTCCGTCACGATGGCGACCACCTGGTAGTCCCGGATGTACCGGGAATTCTGGTAATACTGCCCCGGCTCGCCGTAATAGAAGCCGGTGGAATAGTGCCGGTGGGAGACCTTGTCCACCTCGTCGCGCCAGACGGGGTCGGGACTTCTGCCGGCGGCCAGATCGTCGAGCACGTGGCGGTAGGCCCCGGTCACGATGGCCGCATAGTAGGCGCTCTTGGCTCTGCCCTCGATCTTCAGGCAATCCACCAGGCCGATCAGATCGTCCAGATGGTCGATCATGCACATGTCCCGGGAGTTCATGATGTAGGTCCCCTTCTCGTCCTCGAAGATGGGGAAATACTCGCCGGGCCGCTTTTCCTCCATCAGCGCGTACTGATAGCGGCAGGGCTGGGCACACTGGCCGCGGTTGGAGTCGCGGCCGGTCATGTAGTTGGACAAAAGGCAGCGACCGGAATAGCTCACGCACATGGCGCCGTGGGCAAAGACCTCCAACTCCAGCTCCTTCGGGGCCTTCTCCCGGATCGTTCGGATCTCGTCCAGGCTCAGCTCCCGCGCAAGCACCACGCGGCTCGCGCCAAGATCGTACCAGGCCGCCGCCGTGGCGTAGTTTGCCACGGAGACCTGGGTGGAAACATGCCGCTGGCAGTGCGGCGCGTATTTCTGCGCCATGCGGAAGGCGCCCAGGTCCGCGATGATGAGCGCGTCGGCGCCGGCTTCGTCCAGCAGCTCCAGATGCGCCGGCAGCTGCTCGACCTCATTCGACCGGGCCATGGTGTTCACGGTCACATGGACCTTGACGCCGTGCTCGTGGCAGAACCGGATCGCCTTCGGCAGCTCCTCCGGGGTAAAGTTGCCCGCAAAGGAGCGCATGCCGAAGCTCGTGCCCGCCAGATACACCGCGTCTGCGCCGTAGCGCACGGCCATCTGCAATCTCTCAAAATCACCTGCCGGAGACAGCAGCTCCGGCACGGACGGGCGCTGCCCGTCTTTCGGATCGTTCATCGCGTTCTCTCTCCTCACTAACCACTATCCACTAAACACTAAACACTAACCACGAAACGCTCATTGCCCGTCAAACTCCTCGCTGTTGAGGAAGTCCAGGAAGTCCTGCTCCTCGTGGAAGAAGTGGTTGAGCCCGTCCACGCCGGTGGCGAAGTAATAGTAATCGGTCTCGGCGGGGTTCAGGGCCGCGCGGATGGAATTCATGCCCGGGTTGTTGATGGGCCCCTTGGGCAAGCCCGCATAACGGTAGGTGTTGTAGGGGCTGTCGAGCTCCAGGCTGAACTCGGTCCCCAGCAGCTTTGCGCCGTAGTAGACCGTGGAGTCCATGCCGAGGGTCGGGACCTCCCAGTTGTTCAGACGGTTGTACATGACCGAGGCCACATCGGCGCGCTCGCCGTCGTTGGCCGCCTCGCCCTCGATGATGGAGGCCATGGTGATGATCTCGCTGAGGCTGTACTCGCTGCCCTCGAGCATGTCGAGGATGTCGTCCTCATACTTGCTCTGGAAGTTCTTGAGGAAGCGGTCGAGCACCGCCTCGGGCTCGTCCATCAGGTAGAACTCGTAGGTGTCCGGGAAGAGGTAGCCCTCCAGCCGGTTGGCGTCGCCGTAGGGCAGCCGCCGCAGGAAGTCGTAGTCAAAGTGGTATTCCGCCGCGCACTGCTCCAGCCGGGCGCGGCTGCAGACGTTGTTTTCCTCCAAAAGGTCGAAGATATCGCTGCAGGAGGCGCCCTCGATGATCATCACCGTGACCGTCTCGCGGCTGCCGGTGACGGCCATCAGGCTGTTGACCAGCGCGTGGTAGTCGCTCGTGAGATTGACCGTGTAGACGCCGGGGTCAAAATAGTTTTCCGACTTGGTGAACTTGCAGTAGAGCTTGAAGAGCCAGTCGTATTTGATCGCGCCGGCGTCCTTGAGCGTGTCTGCAATTTCCTCGACTGTGTCGGTCTGGTTGATCGTGATCTCAACGTCGATGTCCGGCCGGGTGAGGGCCAGCACGTCGTCGGCCATGGCCCAGCCGGCCTTGGCCAGAAACACAGCCAGCGCCGCCACGATGGCAAAATAGATCGCCAGCTTCAAAAGCGCGGGGAACTTGAACTTTTTCAGGTGCGTTTTGCGCCGCATGCGCTTGCCCGGCGCAGGGGCCGGCTGCCGGTCGTAGGCGTCGGCGTTATATTCGCCGTAGTCGTCGAAGGCGTTGCCGAAGTCCGGCTCAAAGAAGCCGTCGGCCTCGACCTTGACGGTCTGGTTTGCGCGGCTGAGCGACTCGCTCTGCGGCGGCTCGAAGTAGCTGTTCGCATCGTCGAGCAGCTCATCGAGCGAAGCGTCGCTCAGGCCATTGTTGTCCCGGTAATCTGCCATGTTATGCCTCCCAGTGGCGATAGACCACGCCGTTTGCAATGCGCTCCGCCTCGCCTCTGCCGGCCATGCGCTCAACCAGCGTCAGGGCAAAGTCCATCGCGCAGCCGGCGGACCGGCCGGTGATCAGGCGGCCGTCGGTGACCGAGGCCGCGTCCTGCATGTCAGCCGGGCCCATCTGATCCTCCATGCCGGGGTAGCAGGTGGCTTTTTTCTCACCCACAATGCCGAGCTCCGCCAGGATCGTCGGCGCAGCGCAGATGGCTGCGACCAGCTTTCCCTCGTCCCAGCATTGTTTCGTGAGCGCGAGCGCAGCAGGGCACGCGCGGATCGAGCGCACGCCGCCCAGACCGCCCGGCAGCACCAGCAGCTCAGGCAGCTCGCTGACTTCCTCGATGGTGAGATCGGCCGTCACGGTGATCTTGTGCGAGCCCACGATCTGTCGGCCGTTCAAGCCTACAAAGCGCACCTCCACGCCCGCGCGGCGCAGCAGGTCGCAGGGGGTGACGGCCTCGACCTCTTCAAATCCGGTTCCAAGTAAAATATAAACCATGTTTTATTCCTCCAGGCACTTGCGGACAAGATCATAGATCTCCGCATGGATGTCTTCGATTGAACGCATTTCGCCGTTTTCGGCGCAGCGGACGACCCGCCAGCCGAAGAATTCCGCGGCGGCCAGGCCGGTCTGCCGGCAGCGGCGCAGATAGGCCAGATTCTGCTCGTGGATGTCCGCGTGGGTGCCGCCCTCGTGCTCGCGGTGGCGCATGAGCCGCTCGGTCAGCTCGGTTGGCACGTCCAGATATATGACGAGATTCGGCCGCGGGAGTTCCATGTGGGTGAACTCCAGCTCCGAAAGCCAGGCAAAAAAGTCCCGCTGCCGCGCATCCGGCTCCTTCGAGCCCTGGTGCACGGCGTTGGAGGTGGTGTAGCGGTCGGAGAGCACCACGCCGCCGTTTTGATAGTATTCGCCCCAGGCCTTGCGGAAGGAGGCGTAGCGGTCCACCGCGTAGAACGTGGAGGCCACGTAGGCGTTGACGTCGGCGGGGTCGCTGCCGAACTCGCCGCCCAGATACATGCGGATCAGAGCCGAGGACGGCTCCTGATACTGCGGAAAGACGATGGTGCGAAACTCAGTCCCCTCGCGCTCGAGCCGCTCCTTGAGCAGCGCAAACTGCGTGGACTTCCCGGACCCGTCGGTCCCTTCAAATACGATAAGCTTTCCCATGAAGTAATCTCCTATTGCCTCTCCCCGATTGCCTTCAGCAAATACTTCGGCAGGCGCATCATGCGGCCGAGGCGCTTGGGCTCCTTGTACAGGCGGTAGAGCCATTCCAGATTTGCCCGGATCATCCAGTCGGGCGCGCGCTTGGCCGTGCCGGCAAAGGCGTCGAGCGTGCCGCCGAGGCCTGCCATCAGGCGCACGGTGGTCAGCTCCTCCTGGTGGTCAAACATGAAGCGCTCCTGCTTGGGGCTTCCCAGGCAGACAAAGAGCGCCTGTGCCTGCGCGGCGTTGATTTTCTCAACCACGGCGGCCTCGTCGGTGAAATAGCCGTCGGCGGTGCCGCAGATAACGAGCCCCGGGGCTGTTTTCTTCATGTTCTCCGCCGCCCGCTCCGCAATGCCGGGCTTGCTGCCGAGCAGGTACAGGCGCGTGCCGGTCTCGGCAAAGACCTGCAGCATCTGCCCGGCAAAGTCGACGCCCGCCACCTTCTGCTTGAGGGGCGTTTTGCGCAGCTTTGCCGCCAGCACCACGCCGGCGCCGTCGGGCAGCACCAGATCGGCCCGGTTGAGCAGCGCGCGGAAGGCCGCGTCCTGCGTGGCGTCGTAGGCGATCTCGGCGTTGGGCGTGACGCACACGGCCGCTCTGCTGCCCTGCAGCAGCTGCCGCCCGGCCGACACCGCCTCTTCCATTGTCACATTGTCGTATGCAACGCCAAGAACGTCAATCTGCATGGCGGGACTCCTTAGTTTGTTTTAGGGGTCAGGATTCAGGGGTCAGGGGTCAGTTGACTCCTATTGCCTGTTGCCTCTTCCCTATTGCCTTTATATCTGGGTTATTATACCCTATTTTTCATCTGATTGCAAGACTTTATATCCGGAAGAGGCTTTGGCTGCGAGACGATACATAAAAAATAAAAATTTCCACAGATTTTTCATTTACAAATCGTCATATTTCTGGTAGAATAGATGTGTCAAAATATGGGGCGGGATCGCCCCGAAATTTGGAGGTATTTGTTTTGGCAAGAAAACTCAAAACCATGGACGGCAATACCGCTGCCGCACATGTCAGCTACGCCTTTACGGAAGTAGCCGGCATCTACCCCATCACCCCCTCGTCCCCCATGGCCGACTATGTCGATCAGTGGGCTGCGCAGGGCCGCGAGAACATCTTTGGCAACCGTGTCAAGGTCGTTGAGATGCAGTCCGAGGCCGGCGCCAGCGGCACCGTGCACGGCTCTCTGGCCGCAGGCGCTCTGACCACCACCTACACCGCATCCCAGGGCCTGCTGCTCATGATCCCCAACATGTACAAGATCGCAGGTGAGCTGCTTCCCGCCGTGTTCCACGTCTCCGCCCGTACCGTCGCCAGCCACGCGCTGAACATCTTCGGCGATCACTCCGACGTCTACGCCTGCCGCCAGACCGGCTTTGCCATGCTGTGCGAGACCAACCCGCAGGAGGTCATGGACCTCGGCGCCGTGGCGCATCTTGCTGCCATCAAGGGCCGCGTCCCCTTCATCAACTTCTTTGACGGCTTCCGCACCTCCCACGAGATCCAGAAGATCCAGATCTGGGACTACGACGACCTGAAGGAAATGGTCGACATGGACGCAGTCGCTGCTTTCCGCAAGCACTGCCTCAACCCCGAGCGCCCCGCCATGCGCGGCTCTCACGAGAACGGCGATATCTTCTTCCAGCACCGCGAGGCCTGCAACAAGTACTACGACGCGCTGCCCGCCATCGTCGAGGAGTACATGGACAAGGTCAACGCCAAGCTCGGCACCAACTACAAGCCCTTCAACTACTATGGCGCGCCCGACGCTGACCGCGTCATCATCGCCATGGGCTCCATCAGCGACGTCATCGAAGAAGTCATCGACTACCTCAACGCCAACGGCGAAAAGGTCGGCCTGGTCAAGGTCCGCCTGTACCGTCCGTTCTGCCCGGACAAGCTGCTTGCTGCCATCCCCGCCACCGCCAAGAAGATCGCGGTCCTCGACCGCACCAAGGAGCCCGGCGCACAGGGCGAGCCTCTGTACCTCGACGTCGTGACCGCGCTGGCCAACGCCGGCAAGACCGACGTTGTCGTCACCGGCGGCCGCTACGGCCTCGGCTCCAAGGATACGCCTCCTGCCTCCGTGTTCGCAGTCTATGACGAGCTCAAGAAGGATCAGCCCAAGCGCCAGTTCACCATCGGCATCGTCGACGACGTGACCGGTCTGAGCCCGTCGGCGCCAACAAGAACTCCATCAAGATCATCGGCGACCACACCGACAAGTACGTCCAGGCCTACTTCCAGTATGACTCCAAGAAGACCGGCGGCGTGACGATCTCCCACCTGCGCTTCGGCGACAAGCCCATCCGCAGCCCCTACTACATCAACAAGGCCGACTTCGTCGCCTGCCACAACCCCTCCTACATCACCAAGGGCTTCCCCATCGTCCGCGACGTCAAGCCCGGCGGTGTGTTCATGATCAACTGCCAGTGGGATCTGGCCGAGCTGGAGCACCATCTGGATGCTGCCTCCAAGCGCTACATTGCCAAGAACAACATTCAGCTCTACACCATCAACGCCATTGACCTGGCCATCCAGGTCGGCATGGGCAAGCGCACCAACACCATTCTGCAGTCCGCCTTCTTCACCCTGGCGAAGGTCATGCCGCAGGAGGACGCCATCGCCTACATGAAGGACGCTGCCACCAAGTCCTACCTCAAGAAGGGCCAGGACGTGGTTGACTGCAACCACCGCGCGATCGACGCCGGCGCCACCGCGTTCGTGAAGATCGACGTCCCCGCCGCCTGGGCCACCGCCGAGGACAAGCCCGACGAGACCGTCTACGAGGGCAAGCCCGAGGTCGTCAAGATGGTCAAGGACATCCTGGTGCCCGTGGACAAGATGGACGGCGACAGCCTGCCCGTCTCCGCCTTTACCGACTATGTCGACGGCCAGTTCGAACTGGGCGCTGCCGCTTATGAGAAGCGCGGCGTTGCCGTCACCGTTCCCGAGTGGGACGCTGCCAAGTGCATCCAGTGCAACAACTGTGCTTATGTCTGCCCGCACGCCACCATCCGTCCCTTCGCGCTGACCGAGGCCGAGGTCGCCGCTGCGCCCGCAGCTGCCAAGATCGTGCCCGTCAAGGCCGGCAAGGGCAAGGGCGTGTACCAGTACACCATGGCCGTCTCCCCGCTCGACTGCATGGGCTGCGGCGTCTGCGTCGGCGTCTGCCCGACCAAGGCCATCACCATGAAGCCGCAGGAGAGCCAGCTCGAGCAGCAGGAGGTCTTCAACTACTGCGTCAACAAGACCGAAGAGAAGAAGGACATGCAGGATCTCACGGTCAAGGGCTCCCAGTTCAAGAAGCCTCTGCTGGAGTTCTCCGGCTCCTGCGCCGGCTGCGCCGAGACCAGCTACGCCCGTCTCGTGACCCAGCTCTTCGGCGACCGGATGTACATCTCCAACGCCACCGGCTGCTCCTCCATCTGGGGCGGTCCCGGCGCCACCTCTCCCTACACCGTGAATAGCGAGGGCCACGGCCCGGCATGGGCAAACTCCCTGTTTGAGGACAACGCCGAGCACGGCCTTGGCATGCACGTTGCCCAGAAGGTCATCCGCGAGTCCCTCAAGGCCAAGACCGAAAAGCTCATCGAGCAGCCCCAGACCCGTCCCGAGCTGAAGGAAGCCGCCCAGAAGTGGCTCGACACCTACTCCGACGGCGAGGCCAACAAGGCTGCCACCAAGGCATACATTGCCGCTCTGATGGCTAACATCTCTCTGATCGACGAGACCATCGGCTTCTTCTCCTCCGACGCGGCCAAGGAAATGTTCGGCGCGGACGTGGCTGCTGAGAAGCTGGCTCACGCGCAGGAGGTCAAGGCCAACGGCGGCGAGTTCTGCGACTGCAGCGCCTGCTCGCTGGTCAAGGAAATCCTGGACCAGAAGGAATACCTCTCCAAGAAGTCCGTGTGGATCTTCGGCGGCGACGGCTGGGCCTACGACATCGGCTTCGGCGGTGTGGACCATGTGCTCGCCTCCAACGAGGACGTCAACATCTTCGTGTTCGACACCGAGGTCTACTCCAACACCGGCGGCCAGGCCTCCAAGGCCTCCAACATCGGCCAGGTGGCGCAGTTCGCCGCAGCCGGCAAGGAGACCAAGAAGAAGAGCCTTGCCGAGATCGCAATGAGCTACGGCTACATCTACGTGGCACAGGTCGCCATGGGCGCCAACCCCGCGCAGACCATCAAGGCCATCTCCGAGGCCGAGGCCTACAACGGCCCGTCCCTGATCATCGGCTATGCTCCCTGCGAGATGCACTCCATCAAGGGCGGCATGATCCACTGCCAGGAAGAGATGAAGAAGGCTGTCGACTGCGGCTACTGGAACATGTTCCGCTTCAACCCCGCAGCCGAGAAGAAGTTCACCCTCGACTCCAAGGAGCCCAAGGGCGGCTATCAGGAGTTCCTGATGAACGAGGCCCGCTACTCCCGCCTGACCCGCGAATTCCCCGAGCGCGCCGGCACCCTGTTTGCACGCAACGAGAAGGCGGCCATGGAGCGCTACGAGCACCTCAAGAAGCTCATCGACCTGTACGCAGATTGATCTGATCGAATTTCAAAAAAACACCGACCGGAAATTCCGGTCGGTGTTTTTTGAGGCAACAGGCAGTGAGGCAATCGGCAATAGGAGACGTAGGGGACGGCGTCTCGACGTCCCGCAGGAAACAGACCACATACAATTGAAATAGACAAACAGGCAGCGGGAGAAGCGGTTCGCGTCTCCTGCTGCCCGTCTTTTTCAGATTCTTCGTCGCAAGCTCCTCAGAATGACAGGAACGAGCTGCAGTCCGAACAGGCGCAAACGCCGCATCGCCGAACCGCCGCCGGGTGGTGCCTGACCCCTGACCCCTGACCCCTGATCCCTGATCCCTGGTCCCCCTGATCCCTACTTCGCATAAATCATGCCCACGAGCCTATTCAGAATGCCGCAGGGCAGGATCTTGACGAGGAAGCACACGCATTTGTAGGAAAAGCCGATGGTGTAGAGCGGCTTGACGCGCTTTTTCAGCGCGATCTTGGCGATGTAGGCGCCGGCGACCTCGGGCTTCATGCCGTTCTGCTCGTCGTGCTCCATGACCGCCACGCTGCGGGAGATCCGCCCGCCATATTCCTCGTCGCCCAGCTCCGACTTTTTCCGCGCCGCAGTGAAGCCGGTGGCAATGTCGCCGGGCTGGATGGCGCAGACCGTGATCCCATAGGGCCGGACCTCGTTGGCCAGCGCGCAGGTGTAGGCGTTGATCGCCGCCTTGGACGCCGAGTAGTAGGTCTGGAACGGGATCGCCACGGGCGCAGCCACCGAGCTGATGTTCACAATGCGGCCGCTCCCCTGCGCGCGCATGGGGCCGAGCACCGCCTTGTTCATGTTGACCATGCCGAAGAAGTTCACGTCCATCTGCCGCTTGGCGTCGGCCAGTTCAGTGAACTCGACCGCGCCGGAGATGCCGAAGCCCGCGCAGTTGACCAGCAGGTCGATCCGCTTTTCGTGGCCCAGCACCTGGGCGACAGCCTCCTTCACCTGCGTCTCGTCGGTCACGTCGACGCAGATGTGCGCCGCGCCCTTGAGCGTGAAGGGCCGCCGGCTGAAAATGTAGACCTTACAGCCCTGCGCGAGCAGGGACTGTGCAGCGCAAAGTCCGATACCGGAGCTGCCGCCGGTCACGATCGCGACCTTAGCCATCTTCCTTGAGGACGCGGGCAAGAATGTCCGTGGCCTCCTCCACAAGGGGCTTGGTCAGCGTCGCCATGTAGCTCGTGCGCAGCAGGCATTCGCCCTCGGCACAGGCGGGCGGCAAAACGGAATTGACATACACGCCCTCTTCGTAGGCCCGCTTGGACTTCTCCAGCGTGCGGAAGGCGTCGTAGGTGTAGATGGGCACGATGGGGGTATTCGCCTCGATGATCTTCACGCCCTTGCGGTGGAAGCAGTCTCTGGCGAAGTTGCTGATGTCAGCCAGGTTCTGCACGATCTCGGGATGGGCCTCGAGATAGCGCAGGGCAGCCAGCGCGACCGCGCAGTTGGCGGGCGGGATGGACGCGGTGAAGATATAGGGCCGGGAGGCGTGGCGGATGAAGTCGCAGACCTCATGGCTGGCCGCGCAGTAGCCCCCCAGGGAGGCCAGGGACTTGCTGAAGGTGCCCATGTAGATGTCCACCTGGTCCTCAAGGCCGAAGTAGCTGGCGCTGCCGCGGCCGCCCTTGCCGATCACGCCCAGGGCGTGGGCGTCGTCTACCATGACTCTGGCGCCGTACTGCTTGGCCAGCGCGCAGATCTCAGGGAGCTTCGCAATGTCGCCGCCCATGGAGAACACGCCGTCGGTCACGATCAGGCAGCCGTTCTTCTCGGGGACCTTCTGCAGCTGCTTTTCCAGATCCTCCATATCCGCGTGGCGATAGCGGAGCATCTTGCCGTAGCTGAGCTTGCAGCCGTCGTAGATGGAGGCGTGGTTTTCCCGGTCGCAGATCACATAGTCGTGCATGCCGACGATGGCGGACAGAATGCCCAGGTTCGCGCCGAAGCCGGTCGAGAAGGTGATGACCTCCTCCTTGCCGAGGAACTTCGCCAGCTCGGCCTCGAGCTCCAGGTGCATCTCCAGCGTGCCGTTGAGGAAGCGGGAGCCGGAGCAGCCGGTGCCGTACTGCTCGATGGCCTTGATGCCTGCCTCGACGACCTCGGGCTGGGTCGTCAGGCCCAGATAGTTGTTTGAGCCCAGCATGATGCGGCGCTTGCCCTCCATGATGACCTCGACGTCCTGCCGCGACTCGAGCGCGCGGTGATATGGATACAGATCCCGGGCCCGCAGCTCATGCTGGATCGCGGGCTTTCTGCATTTTTCAAAAATATCCATGTGCTTATCCTTTCGTGCGAAATATCGCTCTAGGTTCTGATTTTTTGCTATTATACAACAATTTTTTTCCGATTGCAACCGCTTGTTTTCGTGTTTTACGGATTGACAAATTTTCCGAAAAATAGCATAATATAATTAGCTATAATCACAAGGAGGAGCGCAATTTGGAACGTATCTACGTCACCGGGCATCGCAATCCGGACACTGACTCCATCGTCTCGGCCATGGCCTACGCCGCGCTGCGCAACGCCCTGGGCGACCGGCAGTACATCGCCGCCCGCCTGGGCCACATCAGCGACGAGACCAAGCTGGTGCTCGACCGCTTCGGCTTCGATCCCCCGCTGCACATCTATAATATGCGCACGCAGGTGCGCGACCTGGCCTACGACACGCCGCCGGCGCTCAGCAGCGCGCTGACGGTCCGCCACGCCTGGTCCATCCTGCAGCAGGACCCCGCCATCAACGCCATCCCCGTCACGGACGAAAACGGTCTGCTCTACGGCATGCTCACCGCCGGCGACATCGCCAGCTATGACATGCAGTCGATCACCGACCCCATGGTGGAGAGCATTCCGCTGTTCAATCTGCTCTCGGTGCTCGAGGGCCATGTGCTCAACGAAGACGGCACGGACCTTGACGCCATCTCCGGTGAGATCGTCTTCGCCCTGCCCAAGGGCAAGGACAGTCTGCTGTTCAACGGTTCAAACTACATCGCCATCTGCGGCAACCAGCCGGAGGTCATCCGCTGGGCGCTGGAATCCAAGATCCACTGCCTGATCCTCTGCGAGGCGGAGATTTCCGCAGATTTGCTGGCCATGGCCGGCAGCACCTGCGTCATCTCCACGCCGTTTGACGCCTACCGCGCGGCGCGGCTGATCTTCCAGGCGATCCCGATCGAGCGGATCTGCCGCACGAAGGACATCGAGTGCTTCCACCTGACGGACTATCTCGACGATGTGCGCGAGGTGGTCTCCCGCAGCCGCTACCGCAGTTACCCGATCCTGGACGAAAATGAGAAAGTCGTGGGCACGCTCTCGCGCTTCCATCTGATCAAGCCGCACCGCAAGCAGGTCGTGCTGGTGGACCACAACGAGCTGGCCCAGTCCGTCCCAGGCCTGGAGCAGGCCGAAATCCTGGAGATCATCGACCACCACCGCCTGGCCGACATCCAGACCAACAACCCCATCTACTTCCGCAACGAGCCCGTGGGCAGCACGACGACCATCGTCGCCGGCATGTACCAGGAGCGCGGCATCATGCCGCCGGTCAAGATGGCGGGCCTCATGTGCGCGGCGATTTTGTCCGACACGGTGCTCTTCAAGTCCCCCACCGCGACCCAGCGGGACCGCGACATCGCCGAGCGTCTGGCGCGCCTGGCCGGCATCTCGCTCGATGAACTGGGCCAGTACATCTTCTCGGCCTCCAGCGGCGAGGGCAAGAGCGCGGAGAGCATGTTCCTCACCGACTTCAAGGACTTCCACATTGCCGACCACTACCTCGGCGTGAGCCAGATCACCTGCGTGGATTCGGCCCGGATGCTGGACCGGAAGGACGAATTTTTGGAGGTCATGGAGAAAATCAAGGCCGACAAGGGCTATTCCATCCTGCTGCTCATGCTGACCGACGTGCTGCTTGAGGGCACGCGCGTCATCTACCTCGGCGACCGGGACACCATGGAGCAGGCCTTCGGCGTCTCCGCCTCCGATCAGACCTTCTTCCTCCCCGGCGTCATGTCCAGAAAGAAGCAGATCATCCCGATGCTGTCCGCCCTCTGGGGCTGATGAGCGATTCAAATCGGAATGAAGTCACTTTGTTCATGAAGAAATGATGCCGGCCTGCGGCCGAATGAAGCCGGCTTCGCCTAATTGTGGTGTTTTTCAATTTGCTAATTGAAAAACAGATTGAATTTTTCAATGCCCAGCACCCTGTTTAAGAACTGCGGCGCAAGCCGCCCATTCAATTCGTCGCATAGCGACACCGCAATTAGCGAAGCGGCTTCATTCGTGACGAAGTCGCAGCTTCATTCCTTCATTCCTTCATTCTCTTCGCCAACCCCCAGCTGCAAGCGTCTGATTCTTGTTCGACAGCGAGTGGCACACAAAAAAAGAACGACCCGAAAATCATCGGGTCGTTCTTTTTGCGTCTGAAATAATCAGGCGTTCTCGCCTCTCATCTTTGCGAAGCAGTCGCTGCAATAGACGGGACGGTCAGACTTGGGCTCAAACGGAACGCGGGCCTCGCCGCCGCAGGCAGCGCAGGTGGCAGTGAAGAACTCTCTGGGGCCACGAGCAGCATTCTTTCTGGCGTCACGGCAAGCCTTGCAGCGCTGGGGCTCATTCTGGAAGCCTCTTTCAGCATAGAACTCCTGCTCACCGGCGGTGAACACGAATTCCTTACCGCATTCTTTGCAAACTAAAGTCTTGTCTTCGAACATGGTTTGTTACCTCTCTTTTGCCCTGACGAACCACGGTTGATGCTGTGTACGGTACAGGACGGAATTGAATATTGCGAACGGGCAGACCCGTTATCGCCGTGGGAAAAGCTTGGCCGCCTTGCTGCGGATGCGCTGGATCGCGTTGTCTGCGGATTTGGCGGGCCGGTGAAGGGTCAGGGCAATTTCTCGGCCGGAAAAGCCCTCGAGATAGAGCTGCAAAACCGCCTGCTCAAACGCCGACAGCTGCGATCGCAGCGCCGCAAGCAGGTCCTCCATGCGCTCCTTTCCGAGATAGGCCGTCTCCGGGTCCATGCGGTTGATCTGTTCCTCGTAATCATCCAGGGGAATGGCGTCGTTCAGCGGCAAATTCTTCTCGGCGTTGGCGGCGCGGACCGCGGAGATCATGTGCCGCCGGATGCATAGCTTTGCATAGCTGGGAAAGCTGACGTCCTGCTCTGCCCGGTAGCTCCGGATGGCGCCAAGCAGGCCAATCATGCCCTCCTGAATGAGGTCGCTCTCCTCTGCGCCCACCAGGAAAAAGGAACGGGCACAGGCCGTAACCAGGCGGAAATGCCGCCGGATCAGCGCCTCGAGCGCGGCTTCGGAGCCTTGGCACTGCAGCAGCAGCGCCTCATCGGTCATGGTTGAAAAGTTTTGATCCATCATGCGATATATTTCTAAAATATTAACGCTATTATACCACCAATCTGCAATCTGTCAACAGCATTTTTCGTTATTGTGATATATTTTTCTCTTTATTCTGAAAAAACGAGCTCACACGTTCAATAACTGCTGTTGACCGCTGTACGGAATGCCCAGATGCTGATAGGCCAGCATCGTGACGCAGCGGCCGCGGGGCGTCCGGCTGAGAAAACCGATCTGCATGAGATACGGTTCGTACACGTCCTCGAGTGTCACAGCCTCCTCACCGATCGTCGCAGCCAGCGTTTCCAGGCCCACCGGGCCGCCGGCGTAGTTCTCGATGATGGCGCGCAGCATGCGCCGGTCGATGTTGTCCAGGCCCAGGCGGTCGATCTCCAGGCGATCGAGCGCGTGGTCGGCGGCCTGCTTGGTGATAACGCCGTCATAGTAGACCTGGGCGTAGTCGCGCACGCGGCGCAGAATGCGGTTGGCGATACGCGGGGTGCCGCGGCTGCGCGAAGCGATCTCGCGTGCGCCGTCGGGGTCGATCTGCATGCCGAACAGTGTGGCAGAGCGCGTGACGATCCGGGCCAGCTCCTCGGTGGTGTAGAGCTCGAGGCGCAGCGACACGCCGAAGCGGTCGCGCAGCGGCGAGGAGAGCTGGCCGGCCCGGGTGGTCGCGCCGATCAGCGTAAAGCGCGGCAGATCCAGGCGGATGGAGTTGGCAGACGGGCCCTTGCCCACGATGATGTCGATGGCAAAGTCCTCCATCGCGGGGTACAGGATCTCCTCCACCACCCGGTTGAGCCGGTGGATCTCGTCGATGAACAGGATATCGCCGGGGTTGAGATTGGTCAGCAGCGCGGCCAGATCGCCGGCCTTCTCGATGGCAGGGCCCGAGGTGATGCGGATGTTCACGCCCATCTCGTTGGCGATGACGCCGGCCAGCGTGGTCTTGCCCAGGCCTGGCGGGCCGTAGAGCAGCACATGGTCGAGCGATTCGTTCCTTCGCTTGGCCGCCTCGATATAGACCGCGAGGTTTTCCTTGGCCTTCTCCTGGCCGGTGTAGTCCCGCAGCGTCTTGGGCCGGAGGGTGAACTCGGTCTCGTCGAGCGGCGTGAGCGACGAGGTCACGATCGGCGCTTCATAGTTCTGTGAAAAGTCAATGCTCATATCAAATTACCCCATTACCATGGCTCTTAATCCGTAGCGGACCAGCTCCTCGACCGAGAGCTTCTCCACGTCTGCGCCCTTGAGGGCCCTGCCCACCTCGGCCTGGGAATAACCCAGCTCGACCAGCGCGGCCGTGGCGGTGGCAAGTTTGCCGCTCTTGGGTGCCGGCGCCACGTCGCCCATCGACACGCCGCCGGAGAAGTCCAGCTCGCCGCCGACCTTGTCCTTGAGCTCGAGCAGAATGCGCTGGGCCATCTTCTTGCCCACGCCCTGGGCCATGGTCACGGTCTTCTCATCGCCGGTCACGATGGCCAGCGTCAGCTGGTCGGGCGAGACCGCGGACAGGATCGAGAGCGCCACCTTGGCGCCCACGCCCGTGACCGAGAGCAGCAGCTCAAACAGCCGCAGCTCCTCCCGGGAGGCGAAGCCGTAGATGTCGAAGGCGTCCTCCTTGATATTGCAGTAGGTGTACAGGCGCTTTTCCTCGCCCAGGCGCAGCTGCGCCAGGGTGTAGTTGCTCGCGTGGCAGGCATAGCCCACGCCGCCGACGTCCACAACCGCGAGATTTGCGTCCATCACCGTGATTTTTCCGGTCAAATAATAGAACATGGTTATTTCACCCCTTGGTTCATTGCCCTGGAAAGCAGCGAGGTATTGGACCTGGCGTGGCAGAGCGCAATGGCGATGGCGTCGGCCGCGTCGTCGGGCCGGGCGACCTCCTTCATGTGCAGCAGCCGCCGGGTCATGTCCATGACCTGCCGCTTCTCGGCCTTGCCGTAGCCCACGACTGCCTGCTTGACCTGCATGGGCGTGTACTCAAAGATCGGCACACCGGCCTGCTGCAGGGCCAGCAGGATCACGCCGCGTCCGTGGGACACGCCGATGCCGGTTGTGATGTTATGGCCCCAGAAGAGCTCCTCCACCGCGCTGGCGTCCGGCTTGGTCGCGCCGATCAGCTCCAGCATGTCGCTGTGCAGGATTTCCAGCCGCTGCGGAAACGGCAGCTCCTTCGGCGTGGTCACCACGCCGTACTGCAGCAGCCGGTAGCTGCCGCGGTCCGCCTCGATCAATCCGAATCCCGTGGTCGCATACCCGGGATCAATTCCCAATACCTTCATTTCAAATCACATTTCGTCGTACTGTGTAACGCATAAAACCGGACACATGTCATTCTGAGCGCAGCGAAGAATCTCGACTGTGCCGGGGAATAGATTCTTCGTCGCAAGCTCCTCAGAATGACAAGTTTATGATGTTGCAGCGTCGTAGCGGCCGATGCCCACATCGGCCATCACAGCTTCAGCAGAATGCCGGCAGCCGCGCCGACTGCGATAAACACAATGGGGTGCAGCTTCTGCAGCTTCCAGCGGCCCACGGCCAGCACCGCAAACAGCGCCACGGCCGGCCAGACCGGCATCCACCAGGCGGAATTTGCCGCGTCTCCGGTAAGCAGCGCGATTTTCAGCACCGAGAGCACCGCCGCGGCCACCAGGCCGACAGAGGCCGGCCGGATCATCGCAAAGCTCGACTGCACAAAGCGGTTTTCCCGGAAGTGGTTGAGGATGCTCGCTACGATCACGATGACGATCACCGAGGGCAGCACCAGCGAGAACGTGGCGACCACGCCGCCGAGAATGTTGCCGCCGGTCACAGTGATGCCCACATAGGTCGCCATGTTGATGCCGATGGGGCCCGGCGTAGACTCGGAAACAGCCAGCATATTGGCCAGCTCCGTCTCGGTGAACCAGTGGTAGCGCTGGCCCATCTGCCGCAGGAACGGCAGCGTTGCGAGACCCCCGCCGATGGAGAACAGGCCGGTCTTGAAAAATTCCCAGAACAGTTGCAGATAAATCATTTGGCTCTCCCCTTTCGCAGCGCGTCACCCACGCCCAGCACGATCGCCGCAAGGACGACCCACACCGGGGAGAAATTCGTCAAAAGCGCAAAGAGCGCCGCCGCAATGAAGATCCCGTTGGCAAGCGCGCCTTTGACGCCCTTTTTGTAGAGCTTGATCAGCGCGTCGCAGACCAGCACGCCCACCGCCACGCGGATGCCCGCGAAGGCATGGCGCACATAGACGTTGTCTGCAAAGCTGCGCAGGAAGAGCGCAATGATCGAGATGATGATCAGCGAAGGAAACACCACGCCCACAGTCGAGAAGATGGAGCCGGCGATCCCCTTTCGCTGATAGCCAACATAGGTGGCGGTGTTGACCGCGATGACGCCGGGCGTGCACTGGCCGATGGCGTAGCAGTCGAGCAGCTCCTCCTCGGTCACCCAATGGGTCTTATCCACAACCTCCCGCTGGAGCATCGGGAGCATCGCGTAGCCGCCGCCAAAGGTCAGCAGGCCCACGCGGAAAAAAGCGAGAAACAGGTCGAGTAAATCCTTCATTTTGCAAACATGATATTGTAGTAGTAGAGCGCCAGGCCGATGATCACCAAAATCGCCAGCACCCAGGCAAAGATCCGCACGCCGAGCGGCCGCGGGGTATAGGGTTCGGGCTGCGCGGCATCCTGCGCCGGCAGCACTTCTTCCGGCTCCTCCGGTTTGCCGGGAACCTTCTGTTCAAAATCATCCATCGCATTTCACCTCGTTTGATATTTTTTGCTATCATATCACAAACGTCAGAAAATTGCACCATTTATTTTTGAAAATACAGAAAAATGGGCCTGTTGCAAAATGCTCTGTCATTTCGAGCGAAGCGAGAAATCCGTTTCTTTTTCGCATCTGTCTGCGGTGAGAATACGGATTTCTCGGTCGCAAGCTCCCTCGAAATGACGGGTTTGTGCATTTTGCAACAGGCCCATGTTTTCTATCGTCTTCCGAGCCGCCCTTTGAAATCGGCATAGCCGAATTCCGTCAGGCGCTCGAGGCGGCCGTCCCTGTGCCGCAGCCAGATGTCCGGCAGGGGCATGCCGTTGAAGGTGTTGTTCTTGCAGGTGGAATAGATCGCCAGATCGCCAAAGAGGACCAGATCGCCCACCTGCAGCGGCTTCCGGAAGGCGTAATCGCCGATCACGTCGCCGGCCAGGCAGGTCGGCCCGCCGAGGCGATACAAACAATCGAATCCCGGTTCCCGGAGCGGGACGGGGGCCCCATCCGCTGCGGGCACGGGGGAACCGTCCGTTACGGGGACGGGGGACCCGTCCCCTACGGGTTCTGATCTCTCCTGTGCTTCAAAGATGGGCGGGCTGTAGGGCATTTCGATCACGTCCGGCATGTGGCAGGCAGCTGAGGCATCCAGGATCGCGTTTTTGACGCCGCTGTTTTCCGTGAGGTCCAGAACGCGGCTTGCCAGAAAACCCGCGTTCAGCGCCCAGGCCTCGCCGGGTTCGAGATAGACCGTGACGCCCCACGCCTGCTGCGCCCGCCGGATGCAGCGCTCGAGCCGCGGGATGTCGTAGTCGGGCCGCGTGACATGGTGACCGCCGCCCATGTTGAGCCAGCGCATTCGGGGCAGCACGTCCCCGAATTTTTCCGCGAAAGCGTCCAGCGTGGTCTCAAGATCGTCGGAATTCTGCTCGCAGAGGGTGTGGAAGTGCAGCCCGTCCAGAAGCCCGATCAGCTCGTCCGTCATATAGCGGTCCCACTGGGCGCGGTTCGTGCCCAGGCGGCTGCCGGGCGCACAGGGATCGTAGATCGCGTGGCCCTCCTGCGTGGAGCGCTCCGGATTGACGCGCAGACCCAGGCTCTTGCCGGCCTGCTTCGCCTTGCCGCCGAAGCGGGCCAGCTGCGCCGGGGAATTGAAGACGATATGATCGGCATAGCGGAGCAGCTCGTCAAATTCATCATCCCGATAGGCCCCGCAGAAGACATGGTTCTCCTTCTCAGGCAGCTCCTCTCTGCCGAGCCGGGCTTCAAACAAGCCGCTGGCCTCGGTGC
The DNA here is from genome assembly GCA_902795195.1 of Oscillospiraceae bacterium. Lineage (GTDB taxonomy): Bacteria > Bacillota > Clostridia > Oscillospirales > Oscillospiraceae > JAFRPC01. Next base: position 29,613 of record CADBKF010000007.1, on the reverse strand, counting down.
CCGCCAGAAACGGCGCCAGGATCGGATAGCAGTCGTAGTTGGAAAAGGCCTTCTGGGCCAGCAGCATCCGTGCCCCGGTGCGCCGGGCCACGCCCTGCATAATCTCGCCGTTGCGGATCAGGGCAGCCTCGTCGAGGATATAGCACGGCGTTTTCAGGCCCCCGAACAGCTGTTCCGGGGTCTGGGAACCGAGTATTTGAAACGGTGCTCTGTTGTCCATAGGCCTCTCCTCATCTGTTGTTTCTTCTGTCGGGCGGGACGTCGAGGACGCCGTCCCCTACAGGTGCAGATCGATGCGCAGACGGTATATTTCCGTCCCTGCACTGTCTGCTTTCAACGGTCAACCGGTCTCTAATCCACCAGCTTGGGCTCGAAATTCTCGCTTCTGGGCAGGCCGTACTTGTCCAGCGCGTCCAGGAACGGATCGGGATCGAACTCCTCGACCGTGTGCACGCCCTTCTGCGTCCACTTGCCGGTCAGCATCATCAGCGCGCCGCACATGGCCGGAACGCCCGTGGTATAGCTGATGGCCTGGCTCTCGACCTCTTTGTAGCATTCCTGGTGGTCGCAGACGTTGTAGATATAGTAGGTCTTCTCCTTGCCGTCCTTGCGGCCGGTGAAGATGCAGCCGATGTTGGTCTTGCCGTGGGTGCGGGGGCCGAGGCTGGCCGGGTCCGGCAGCAGGGCCTTGAGGAACTTGATCGGAACGATCTCCTTGCCCTCAAACAGGATCGGTGTGGTGGAGAGCATGCCGACGTTCTCCAGGCACTTCATGTGCGTCAGATAGCTCTGGCCGAAGGTCATGAAGAAGCGGATGCGCTTGACCTCGGGGATGTTCTGCGCCAGCGACTCGATCTCCTCGTGGTGGAGCAGGTACATGTCCTTGTCGCCCACCTGGTCGAAGTTGTACTCCCGCTTGATGCTCATCGCCGGGATCTCGACCCAATGGCCGTCCTCCCAGTAGGAGCCGGGCGCGGAGACCTCACGCAGATTGACCTCAGGGTTGAAGTTGGTGGCGAAGGCGTAGCCGTGGTCGCCGCCGTTGCAGTCGAGGATGTCGATGGTGTCGATCTCATCGAACTGGTGCTTCTTGGCGTAGGCGCAGTAGGCCTGGGTCACGCCGGGGTCGAAGCCGCAGCCCAGCAGGGCGGTCAGGCCCGCCTGCTCGAACTTCTCGCGGTAGGCCCACTGCCAGGAGTAGTCAAAGTAGGCAGAGAAGCCCTGCTCCTTGCAGCGCTTTTCGTAGATCTTGCGCCATTCGGGGTCGTCGGTGTCCTCGGGCTCGTAGTTGGCCGTGTCCATGTAGTTGACACCGCAGGCCAGGCAGGCGTCCATGATCGTGAGGTCCTGATACGGCAGGGCGATGTTCATAACGAGGTCGGGCTTGTAGCTGTTGATGAGGGAGCAAAGCTCCTCCACATTGTCCGCATCCACGCGGGCGGTGGTGATTTTGGTTGCGGTTTTGCCCTTGAGAGCCTCCGCAAGGGCGTCACATTTGGACTTGGTCCTGGACGCGATGCACAGCTCGGTGAAGACCTCCGAAACCTGGCAGCACTTGCGGATCGCGACATTCGCCACGCCGCCGCAGCCGATCACTAATACTCTGCTCATGTTGTTACCTCCGTATTTTTATTGTAGGGACGAGCCGCGCTCGTCCGGTTTTTCTATCCGAAGCTCTGTTTTCGGACAAGCAAGGCTTGTCCCTACATGTTTTTTTGACCTTGCCGTAGGGACGAGCCGCGCTCGTCCGTTGTTTTCATTCGCAGTAATATCGATCCAACATCCATTTTTCCGGATTTTGCTCAATATACTCCCATATTTCCCGGTAATCCTGTTCACCGCGAATCACATGCTCATGAAAATGCACCTGCCAAATCCTTTGGCCAACTCTTTTGCTGATCAAACCTTTTGTCTGCTGAACAACTCTGGAGATGGTTGGCAGTTGATCAAACCCGTCCTGTAAAACCAGGATCATGTGAACATGGTTTGGCATGATAACAAAACTGTCAACAAATACGCCGCTATAGCTTTTTGATATGCGTTCGATCGCATCCTGCGTTATTTTCCCAAATTGGGACAAACAAATCTTTGCATCATCCGCGTTTTCTTCTATACTTCCCAGGATGCATTTGCGGCCTTCTGTGCAAAAGGTGATGAAATAAAACCCCGGCAACGAGTAGTCGTAGTTTTCCAGACGATTTTTCTTCCGGGTCGGAAACGGATTCATCGTTCATCATCACCTGTTCATTAGGCTTTTCGGACAAGCAAGGCTTGTCCCTACACTGTTTTTTGACCTTGTTGCAGGGACACCGCGCTCGTCCGGTTTTCTCTGCGTTTTTCTCCGGACAAGCAAGGCGGCTTGTCCCTACACTGTTTTTTGGCCTTGCCGTAGGGACGAGCCGCGCTCGTCCGGTTTTTCTCTGCGGTTTTCTCCGGACAAGCAAGGCTTGTCCCTACACTGTTTTTTGACCTTGCCGTAGGGACGAGCCGCGCTCGTCCGGTTTTCTCTGCGGTTTTCTCCGGACAAGCAAGGCTTGTCCCTACACTGTTTTTTGACCTTGCCGTAGGGACGAGCCGCGCTCGTCCGGTTTTTCTCTGCGGTTTTCTCTGCGTTATTCTCCGGACAAGCAAGGCTTGTCCCTACACTGTTTTTTGACCTTGCCGTAGGGACGAGCCGCGCTCGTCCGGTTTTTCTATCCGAAGCTCTGTTTTCGGACAAGCGAGGCTTGTCCCTACATGTTGTCTGAGAGTGCCAGCAGCAGCTCGCGCAGGACCTTGCAGGCGGTGGCGGTGGAGACGCCGCTGGGGTCGAGCATGGGGGCCAGCTCGTTGACGTCGGCGGCAACCACGTTGGTTTTGCAGACGGTCAGAATGGCGTCCAGCAGCTGCGGGAAGCTCACGCCGCCGGCCTCGGGCGTGCCGGTGCCGGGGAAGCACGACGGGTCCAGGCAGTCGAGGTCGATCGTGAAATACACCGGCGCGCCGCTGGCAGCCAGGCGCTCGCAGCACTCCGCAAGCCCGTCAAAGCAGAACGGGTGCAGCTCGGTGTGCTGCTTTGCAAATTCCCACTCGGCCCGCTCGCCGCTGCGGATGCAGAACTGGTGGATGCGGCCGTCGCCCAGAAGGTCGTGGCAACGGCGGATCACGCAGGCGTGGCTGAGCTTTGCGCCCAGATAGTCGTCCCGCAGGTCCGTGTGTGCGTCAAAGTGGATGATGTGCAGGTCGGGGTATCGTTCCAGCACCGCGCGCACGCTGCCGAGCGTCACCAGATGCTCGCCGCCGATCAGCAGCGGCAGCTTGCCGGCGTCCAGGATCTCCCTGGCCCGGGCCTCGATGTCCGCCAGCGCCTGCTCGCTCGAGCCAAAGCAGAGCTCCAGATCGCCGGAGTCGAACACCGCGTAATCGGTCAGGTCCTTGTCCTGGTAGGGGCTGTAGCTCTCCAGGCCGAAGCTCTCGTGCCGCATGGCGGCGCTGCCGAAGCGGGCGCCGGGACGGAAGCTCGTGGTGGAGTCGAAGGGTGCGCCGAAGAGGACGATCTTCGCCTCCGCAAAGCCCGCGTCGCAGCCGAGAAAGGTCTCTACATTCGGGTTCATTTGTGCTCGACCTCCTCCAGCATGCGCTCTAAAAACGCCGGCAGGCAGAACGCGCCCACGTGCAGCTTGGTGGTGTAGTATTTCGTCTGCAGATTCAGCTTCTTCCAACCCTCGGCGTCCAGGTCGTTGACCGGGTGATACTTCTTGCTGGCAAAGCCGAAGGTCCAGTAGCCGGCCGCATAGGTCGGGATATGGGCCTGGTAGACGCGCGAGATCGGGAAGGTGGAGACGATGCGCTGGTGGCTTCTCTGCATGGCCTCGGCGTCGTGCTTGTAGAACGGGCTGCCCTGCTGGTTTACCATAATCCCATCCTCGCGCAGCGCGTTGAAGCAGATGCCGTAGAATTCGCGGGTAAAGTAGCCCTCGGAGGGACCGAAGGGGTCGGTGGAATCGACGATGATCAGGTCGTATTTCGCGTTGCAGCGGCGGATAAAGCGCAGCGCGTTGTCGTAGTAGATGTGCACGCGGCTGTCGTCGAGACGGCTGGCGTTTTCGGGCAGATACATCCGGCAGGCCTTGACCACCTCGGGGTCCATCTCGACCAGGTCGATGCGCTCGATGCGCTCATACCGGGCCAGCTCCTTGACAACGCCGCCGTCGCCGGCGCCGATGACCAGCACGTCCTTGATGCCCGGATGCACGGCCATGGGCACGTGGGTGATCATCTCGTCGTAGATGAATTCGTCGCGCTCGGTGAGCTGGACGTTGCCGTCGAGCGCCAGCACCCGCCCGAACTCCGGCGTGTCAAAGATGTCGATCTGCTGATAGTCCGATTTCTGGGAATACAAATGCCGGTTCACGCGGATCATATGCTGCACATCCGGCGCGTGGAATTCAGAAAACCATAGTTCCATTGTTCAATCTCCTATTGCGTTCAGGCCAGCACGTTCAGGCGAAGGATATCCGGGTCCTCCGGGCCGGTCATGGAGCAGCCTTTCTCCTTGGCGAACTCGATATAATCCAGGATGTCCTTGGTGATGCGCTCGCCGGGGGCGAGGATCGGGATGCCGGGAGGATAGCACATGACAAATTCCGAGCAGACCATGCCCTCGCTCTCGCGCAGGGGCACGGATTTTTTCGGCGCGTAGAAGGCATACTGGGGGCTCGCCACGACCTCGGGGTCGATGTACTCGGAGGAGAGCAGGCCGGACGGATCCTTCTGATAGCGCCGGCGGATCTCCGCGAGCGCAGACACCAGCCGCTCGAGCTCCTGCGGCCGGTCGCCGATGGACAGATACGCCAGGATGTTGCCGATGTCGCCGAACTCGATCTGGATGTCGTACTCGTCGCGCAGAATGTCATAAACCTCGATGCCGGCAAGGCCGATGTCCCTGGTGTGGATCGAGAGCTTGGTGGGGTCAAAATCAAAGATGGAGTCGCCGTTGACCAGCTCCTTGCCGAAGGCGTAGTAGCCGCCGATCGCGTTGATCTCCTCGCGGGCGTAGTCGGCCATGGTCACGACCTTGGCAAAGACCTCCCTGCCCCGCAGGGCCAGGTTGCGCCGGCTGATGTCCAGGCTGGACATGAGAAGATAGGAGCCCGAGGTGGTCTGCGTCAGGTTGATGATCTGCCGCACGTGGCCGGGGTTCATGTTGGGCCCGGTGAGCAGGAAGCTCGACTGCGTGAGGCTGCCGCCGGACTTGTGCATGGAGACTGCCGCCATGTCCGCGCCCGCCTCCATCGCGGTGGTGGGCATGCCGGCGCCGAAATAAAAGTGCGTGCCGTGGGCCTCGTCCACCAGGCAGTACATGCCGGCCGAGTGCGCCATGGCCGTGATCATCTTGAGGTCGGAGCACACGCCGTAATAGGTGGGGTTGTTCACCAGCACCGCCACGGCGTCGGGGTGCTCCCGGATCGCCTTGGCGACCTGGTCGCGCCGCATGCCCAGGGAGATGCCCAGCCGGTCGTCGACCTCGGGGTTGACATAAACCGGCACCGCGCCGCAGAGCACGAGCGCGTTGATGACCGAGCGGTGGACGTTGCGCGGCAGGATGATCTTGTCGCCGCGCTTGCAGGTGGCCAGCACCATGGTCTGCACGGAGCTGGTCGTGCCGCCGACCATCAAAAAGGCGTGCGCCGCGCCGAAGGCGTCGGCCGCCAGCTCCTCCGCCCGGCGGATGACCGACACGGGGTGGCAGAGATTGTCCAGCGGCTTCATGGAGTTGACGTCGATGGAGACACATTTTTCACCCAAGAAGGCGGTCATTTCCGGGTTGCCGCGGCCATGCTTGTGGCCGGGCACGTCAAAGGGCACCACGCGCATCTGCCGGAAGGTCTGCAGCGCCTCGTAGATCGGCGCCTCATTCTGGTCGAGCGCCTCGACATGCTCAAATTCTCTGTTTTCATCCATGGCCAGCACCTCAATACAAAAAAATTGCAGGCTGTGACACAGCCTGCGAAACATGATCCGGGGACGCGCCTCCAACGACGGCAAAAGCCGCCGAACAAGGCCGCGGATTTTAGAGCCAAACGTGATCTGCTCTTATTGACCGTTTCACAAGCCTGCGCCGTAAACGCAGTTTTGGTTATGAACCAACTTATAAAATTCAATAAGGCGGCAAGCCGCCGATCGGCAGTGGACCCGGCTGTCCGTATGGCCTTAACTTCCGCAGAAGTGGTCCGACATACGCTTGACTCTGGGATATTCCCTTGCGTATGTCTATACTATACAAAAATCCGCGATTTTTGTCAATAGCCGGGTCGTTTTTTGCCGCGGGCTGCGCCGAAAAATTATGGATTTCCGCTTGTTCTCCGGTGCCGTTTGTGGTATACTGTAGAATAAGGAAAGACCATGTCAATCTTTCTGCTTTGGAGGTAATTATGAAGGATCAAAAAAACCGTATGGTGAACGAACGGGACTTTAAGCAGGCCCCGAATTACGTTGCACCCGACAAAGAAAAGGAAAAGCTCATCCTCAAGCTCGGTACCATGATCACCGACCGCTATCTGGTCAAATATTCCCGCACGATGCGGACCGACGACCCCGAATACTGGGCGCTCGACGCCGTCCTCACCAAGGAAGAAGCCCAATTCCTGCTGAACTTCAAAAAGACCCGCGTCTCCTACTCCGTTGAGCAGCTGGCCAAGATGAACAAGATGTCCGTTGAGGACACGCAGAAGATGATCGACCACCTGGTCTGGGTCGGCGTGATCGAAATGACCCGCGAAAGCCCCGACAAGAGCAAGGTCTACAACGTTCCCATCTTCGTCCCCGGCTCTGCCGAGTTCATGATGATGAACGACGAGCTCACCGCGCAGCATCCGGAGCTTGCCACCTTCTTCAATCTGATGACCCAGATGCCGCTGGAAAACGTCACCCCCATGATCCCCCTGGGCGGCGCCGGCGTCGGCATGCACGTCATCCCCGTGGAAAAGGCCATCGAGGCCGAAAGTCAGTCCGCCAGCGTGGAGCACATCTCCCACTGGCTGAGCAAGTATGACAAGTACTCCGTCGGCCAGTGCACCTGCCGCAAGCAGCAGACCATGCGCGGCGAGGGCTCGGGCGAGATCAACGGCGAATTCTGCATGGGCGTGGGCGACATGGCGGAATACTGCGTCGACCGCGGCATGGGCCGCTACATCAGCTACGAGGAGGCCCTGGAGATCCTCGAGCGCGCCGAGCGCCACGGCTTTGTCCACCAGATCACCAACATCGACGGCGAGGACAAGATCGTCGCCATCTGCAACTGCGCGCCCGGCGTGTGCAACGCGCTGCGCACCAGCCAGCTCTACAACACCCCGAATATGTCCCGCTCGGCCTACCGCGCCCACGTGCAGAAGGAAAACTGCGTGGCCTGCGGCAAGTGTGTGGAGGTCTGCCCGGTTGGCGCGGCCAAGCTCGGCCAGAAGCTCTGCACCAAGCAGGGCGAGATCGAATACCCGCTGACGGTTCTGCCCGACGCCAAAAAGTGGACCGCCGACAACTGGAACGTCAACTACCGCGAGGACGCCAAGATCAACTGCTATGACACCGGCACGGCCCCCTGCAAGACCGCATGCCCGGCGCACATCGCCGTACAGGGCTACCTCAAGATGGCCAAGGAGGGCCGCTACCTGGATGCGCTCAAGCTCATCAAGCAGGACAATCCCCTGCCTGCGGTCTGCGGCGCGGTCTGCAACCGCCGCTGCGAGGACGCCTGTACCCGCGGCACCATCGATCAGCCCCTGGCGATCGACGAGGTCAAGAAGTTCGTCTCCGCGCTCGAGCTCAAGCAGGAGCAGCGCTACATCCCCATCTGCGAGAAGGACGACGGCGGCATGTGGGGCCCGGATTACAAGATGGCGATCATCGGCGCCGGCCCCGCGGGCCTGAGCTGCGCCTACTATCTGCGCACCCGCGGCTACGACGTCACCGTCTTTGAAAAGGAAGCCCGTCCCGGCGGCATGCTGATGCACGGCATCCCCAACTTCCGCCTGGAAAAGGACGTGCTCGAGGCCGAGATCGACGTGCTGCGCCAGATGGGCGTGGAGTTCCGCTGCGGCATCGAGGTCGGCAAGGACATCACCCTGTCCGCGCTCAAGGCCCTGGGCTACAAGGCCTTCTACCTGGCCATCGGCCTGCAGGGCGGCCGGAAGACCGGCGTGCCCGGCGAGGACGCCGAGGGCGTGGAGTCCGGCGTGGACTTCCTCAAGCGCGTCCATCTCGACGAGACCGTGAAGCTGCCCGGCGACGTGGTCGTGGTGGGCGGCGGCAACGTGGCCGTCGACGTGGCAAGAGCCGCGGCCAGAACCACTTCCGGCAAGATCACCATGCTCTGCCTGGAGAGCGAGGCCGAGATGCCCGCTGCCAGGGACGAGGTGGAAGAGGCCCGGGAGGAGGGCATCGAGGTCATGAACGGCTGGGGCCCCAAGGAGATCCTCACCGAGGACGGCAAGGTCACCGGCATCGTCTTCAAGCGCTGCACCCGCGTCTACGACGAGCAGCACCGCTTCAGCCCGGAATACGACGAGCAGGACACCATCACGATCCCCTGCGAGAATGTGCTCGAGGCCATCGGCCAGTCCGCGCTCTGGGGCGATCTGCTGCAGAACACCAAGGTCGAGCTCAAGCGCAACGGCACCGTGGTTTACGATCCGGTCACCTTTGAGACCGGCGAGCCGGGCATCTTTGTCGGCGGCGACATCGCCGGCGGCGCCCGCTTCGCGATCGACGCCATCGCCGAGGGCAAGAAGGGCTGCGAGTCCATGCACCGCTACGTGCACCCCGGCCAGAGCCAGACCATTGCCCGCGACAAGCGCGAGTTCAAGGAGCTCGACAAGAACAACATCCTCATTGACCCCGCCGGCTTCGACGTGGCCAAGCGCCAGGTTCCCGGCAAGAAGCCCGGCAACGCGCGCGACACCTTCGGCGACGTGCGCCTGACCTTCACCGAGGAGCAGGTCAAGGCCGAGGCCAACCGCTGCCTGGGCTGCGGCGCCTCCATCGTGGACATCAACCGCTGCATCGGCTGCGGCCTCTGCACCACGCGCTGCGAGTTTGACGCCATCCACCTGACCCGCGATCTGCCTGACGCATCCAACATGGTCCGCTGCGAGGACAAGATGGGCGTGGTCGCCAAGTACGCCGCCAAGCGCGAGGCGAAGATCCTCTTCGGCAAAAAGTAATCTGCAGAAAGCATTCTCAGGATCGGAACGAATTATGCACGAAATGGGAATCGTGCTGCACCTGGCCAAGTCCCTCGAGGACACGGCCAGGGAGCAGCGCCTGAAAAAAATCGGCAGCGTGACGCTCCAGGTGGGCGAGGTCTCCGGCATCATGACCGGCCTGTTTGTCGACTGCTGGAACTACTTCAAGGTGCGCCACCCGGTGCTGGCCGAGTCCGAGCTGCGGCTCGAGACGCTGCCGGCCGTCACCTGGTGCGACAGCTGCAAAAAGACCTATGAGACCGTGAAATACGGCCGGCAGTGCCCCTACTGCCAAAGCGACCAGACCTGGCTGCTCACCGGCAACGAGTGTATCATCAAAGAGATCGAGGCCGAGGGCGAGGACGACCAGGAGGGCGAGATCAGCGCAGAATTTGACACGCTGAACTGATCGAAGTGGACAGTTGACAGTGGAAAGCGGAAAGTTCCGGCTTTCCGGCGTGCAGCTCGACAGGAAACGTAGGGACGAGCATTGCTCGTCCGGTGCGCGAAGCGCACATCGTTTGCGTACAGTAAACGATAATCCTGTGCCGATTTTCCTGCGGAACATGCATCCTTCGGATGCGCGGACGGCGAAGCGCCGTCCCTACAGTATGGTCTTCGGCTGTTCTGCATTTTCCAACTGCTGTGGCGACAAAACAGGTACAGAATTTCTTTGAAACAAGGAGGGCAAGCAAGTGGGAATTGTTGTCATCGGCGCGGTGTTCGTCGATATCAAGGGCTTTCCGGATGAAGTTTTCATCCCCCGCGGCCGGAATGTCGGCCACATTGAGGAGATCCACGGCGGCGTGAGCCGCAACGTGGTGGAGGACATCGCCAACGTGGAGCTGCGGCCCACCTACGTCAGCCTGGTGGACGACAACGCCGCCGGCGACGCCGTCCTGAAAAAGCTCCGCAGCCACAAGGTCAACACCGATTACATCCGCCAGGTGCCGCACGGCATGGGCACGTGGCTGGCCGTGTTCGACCACACCGGCGACGCGTACGCCTCGATCTCCCAGCGGCCGGATCTGAGCCCGCTCATGGAGATCCTCGACGAGCAGGGCGACGAGATCTTTGCCAACGCCGACAGCATCGTCATCGAGATCGACATGGACAAGGATATCGTCAAAAAGTGCTTCAAGCTCGCAAAGAAGTATGACAAGCCGATCTACACGGTGGTGGCCAACATGAGCATCGCCGTGCAGCGCCGCGACTTTCTGCAGGACACGGCCTGCTTCATCTGCAACCGCCAGGAGTTCGGCATCCTCTTCTCCGACGACTACAGCGACAAGAGCATCCCCGAGCTGCAGGAGATCCTGTGCAACAAGGTGGTGCGCGCGGAGATCCCCGGCATGATCGTCACGCTGGGCGGCGACGGCGCGGTCTACGCCGATATGCACGGCCGGAGCGGCTTCTGCCCGGCCAGAAATGTCACCGTGCGCGACACGACCGGCGCAGGCGACGCCTTCTGCGCGGGCGCCTTTGCCGGCCTGACCTATGGCAAGAGCCTGCCCGAAGCCTGCGAGATCGGCGCCTATCTGGCTGCGGCGGTCATTATGACCATGGAAAACGTCTGCCCCCGCTTCCTCCCCCGGGAGCTGGGCCTCGACATCGACGTGGAGGACTGAGCAAGCAAAAGAAATCCCCGCTTCCGGCCATTCCGGAAGCGGGGATTTTATAAACACTTAATAATCGTACTTCGAGGGGTCGATGATGGTGTCGTCGTTGAAGACCATCTCCTGGACGTTCATGGTCTCGTAGGTGTCGGCGCTGGTGCGCATGACGATCTTCTTGATACCGGCGTTGATGATCACGCGGGAGCACATGGAGCAGGGACGGATGTTCTTGACATAGTCGCCGGTGGTGGCCTCAAAGCCGGCCAGATACAGCGTGCCGCCGATGCACTCGCTGCGCGAGGCCGAGATGATCGCGTTCATCTCCGCGTGGACGCTGCGGCAGAGCTCGTAGCGCTCGCCGGAGGGAATGTTGAGCTTGTTGCGGATACAGTAGCCGAGGTCGATGCAGTTGGCCCGGCCTCTGGGGGCGCCGTTGTAGCCCGTGGAGACGATCTCGTCGTTGCGCACGATCAGCGCGCCGTAGCGCTTGCGCGCGCAGGTGGAGCGCTCGGCCACCGTCTGCGCGATGTCGAGATAATAGTTTTCCTTGTCGATCCGGCTCATAATTCGCCCTCCCGAAGGTCATATTTTCCTCATTATACTATGCATTCGGCGAAATGTCAATCATTTGAGGTCCGAAAGGCCGCGCGGGATGAATACGCCGCCCTTGTCCTCGAGAACCCGGCCGTTTTCCACGGCCAGACGGCCGCGCAGATAGACCTGCTCGATGCCGCCGGCGATGCGGAAGCCCTCGTAGGGGTTGTAGTCCACGTTCGCGATCAGGTCCTTCGCGCGGACGGTCTTCTCCCCTTCCGGGTTGTAGATCACGATGTCGGCGTCGCTGCCCTCCAGGATCGCGCCTTTGCGGGGGTAGGCGCCGTAGAGCTTCGCCGGGTTTTCCGAGAGGTACTTTGCCATCTGCTCCTTGGTGATGCGGCCCTCGGCCACGCCGTAGGTGTAGATGAGCTCGCCTCTCGTCTCCACACCGGGCACGCCGCCGGGGATCTTCGTGAAGTCGTCCCGCCCGGCGTCCTTCTGCTTCAGGGTGAAGGAGCAGTGGTCGGTGGAGATCGTGTCGATCTCGCCGTCGCGCAGGGCCTTCCAGAGCCGGGCCTGGTCATAGGGCGTGCGCAGCGGCGGGGCGCAGACATACTTTGCGCCCTCAAAGTCCGGCAAGCTGTAGCGGCGCTCGTCGAGCAGCAGGTACTGCGGGCAGGTCTCGACATAGACTCTCTGGCCGCGGGCTCGGGCAGCCTCGACCTCCTTGAGGGAGGCGTCGCAGGTCAGGTGCACAATGACCACGGGCACGTCCGCCACGCAGGCCATCTTGAGGAGCCTGCCAACCGCCTCGGCCTCGAGCACGTCCGGCCGGCACCTGGGATGGTTCTCCGGGCCCAGCTTGCCCGCGGCCTTGTGCTCGGCGATCAGCGCGTCGATGACGCCGGCGTTCTCGCAGTGCACGCCGGTGATGCCGCCGTACTTTCTGAGCTCCTGCAGCGCCTGGAACATCTCGCCGTCGCCGATCATCATGGCGGGATAGGTCAGATACATTTTAAATGAGGTGACGCCCTGCTCGAACATCTTCGGGATCTCGGCCCGGATGCTCTCGTTCCAGTCGTCGATGGTCATGTGGAAGCTGTAGTCGCAGGCGGTCCTGCCGTCGGCCTTCTTGTGCCAGAGGTCGAGGCCGTACTGCAGGCTCTCGCCCTTGTTGGGGCAGGCGAAGTCGATGACCATGGTCGTGCCGCCCTTCAAGGCCGCCCGGCCGCCGGTGTAGAAGTCGTCCGCCGTGGTGGTGTTGCACACGTCGAGGTCAAAGTGCGTGTGCGCGTCGATGAAGCCCGGGAAGAGCAGCTTGCCGGTGCAGTCGACGATGTTTGCGTTTTCGGATTCCAGATGCTCGCCGATCACTTTGATTTTTTCACCGCAGATCAGCACGTCCGCCCTGCGGGAGCCGGATGCGTTGACAATCGTACCGTTTTTCAAAAGCGTTTTCATCGAAACAGCCTCCTTCCGCTTTTCTGCCCATATTATACCACGCGCCGCCGGCAGTTGCAAGAAAAGCGGAAAAAAATATGGAATTTCGGCGCAGACTGTGATATAATGCCGAGGTATGTACAAAGGAGGCTCAAAAATGATCGATAAAGAAGTATCGGAGCTGCGGCGGAGATTCAAGTATGACCGCAGCGCGATCACGAAAGTATACGGATGTTATGTCAACCAGACCGGTGAGGTCATCACCGAGTTTGCCGAGTCCATGGGCATGCTGCCCCAGGCGGCGCAGGAAAAATACCTGGAGCTGCTGAAAAAGGCCATCTCCGGCACGATCGGCAAGACGCTGACCGACGTGGTCTTCTCCACCGCCCAGGTGGCGGACAGCGACGAGCACCGCCTGCTCATGAAGCTGCGCGAGAGCGCCTGCGCCGACGAGGAGGCCCGCGCCGAGCTCTTTGAAAAAATCACGAAAACACTCCATTTTGACGAAAACTACCTGATTTTACTGGCTGCAGATACCTACGACGTCCCCTATCGCGGGGACGGCGGCAGCGACGACGACACGCAGTTTTCCTACATCATCTGCAGCATCTGCCCGGTCAAGGAGGTGCTCTCGGTGCTGCACTTTGACGTGCAGGCCAGCAGCTTTGAGAACCGTCCCACCGAGCGCGTCGTGGGCGCGCCGAATCTGGGCTTCCTGTTCCCGGCCTTCGACGAGCGCGCGACCAACCTCTACGGCGCGCTCTACTACACCAAGGGCGGCAAGGGCAGCTACGACGAGCTCTTTGACGCCGTGTTCCACACCAAGCCGCCGATGCCGGTGCCTGAGCAGCAGGAGACCTTCCGCGACGTGTTGACCGACGCGCTGGAGGACGAATGCCGGCTGCCCGTGGTGCAGGCCGTCCACACGGGCCTGCGCGAGATGGTCGCCCTGCACAAGGAGGCCAAGATCGCTGAGCCGCTGGCCGTCTCCCGCGAGGAGATCGGCGCGGTGCTGCAGTCCTCCGGCGTGACCGAGCAGAAGCTGGCCGCCTTCAACGTGCAGTTCGACTCCGCCTTCGGCACCGACAGCCAGCTGCCGCCGCAGAATCTGCTGGGCACAAACAAGCTCGAGTACAAGACCCCCTATGCCACCATCAAGCTCGACCCCGAGCGGCAGGATCTCATCAGCCTGCGCACGATGGGCGGCGCACACTATCTGGTGCTCAACGTGGACGAGGGTGTGGCCCTCAACGACGTGAACCTGCAGTTTGCCGACGAAGCCTGAAGCGGCGCACAACCCGTTTCGCCGCGCGGCGCTTTGGTTTTGCTGCGCAACAGCAAAGGAATGAAACAATGAAACAATGAAACAATGAAAGAATTAAGGTATCCCTTCGGGATGAATTTGAATTGTTTTTCATATCGCGATATGAAAAACACCGCAATTTTTTCATTTTTTCATATTCTCATTCTTTCATTTTTCCTCTCTCATCCCAGCTTGCATATGATGAAAGCAATACTTTCACGGAAAAAGGAGACAACCCTATGGTCATTCTGGTCGATATGGACGATACCATTGAGCAGCTGCTCAAGGCCTGGGTCAAGGGCGCCAACGAGCGCTACGGCCGCGACGTGCGCTATGAGGACATCCGCAGCTGGGATGTCTCTGCGGCCTACGACGGCTTGAGCTGGGAGCAGATCTACGAGATCCCCATGACCCCCGGCTTCTGGAAGACCGTGGAGCCGATCCCCGGCGCCGCCGAGGCGCTGCAGCGGCTCATGGCCGCCGGGCATGAGGTCTACATCGTCACCGCCACCGAGTGCGACTCGGTCCCCGAGAAGATGAACGAGCTGCTCTTCCGCTACTTCCCGTTTCTGCGCTGGGAACAGGTCATCATCACCTGCCGCAAGCAGCTGATCCGCGGCGACGTGCTCATAGACGACGGCGTACATAACCTCGTGGGCGGCGACTACCACAAAATTCTGGTCACCGCGCCGCACAATATGGACTACGACGCCGAGGCCAACGGCATGATCCGCGTGAGCAGCTGGGCCGAGATCGAGGCCGTGATCGCAAGCCTGGCTGCGGAAAAGGAGGCGGTGGCGGTATGAATATCTACGTTGCTGCAACCCTCTTTGCCCTGCTCATTTTCCTCTACTGGGTCATCTCCGAGGTCTTTACGGTGCTCTTCCGGCTGATCGGCCTGCCGATGGACAAGGCCCGCTTTCAGGTCACGTCCCTGCTGACCGGCTGCGGCTTCACCACGCACGAGAGCGAAATGATCCTCTCCAACCGCTCGCGGCGGCGCCTGGCGCACATCACGATGCTCTTCGGCTACGTGTTCAACATCACGATCGTTTCGGCCTTCGTCAATGTGTTCGTGTCCATGAAGCTCTCGCAGCTCGGCGCGCACATCATCAGTATGCTGATCCCCATCAGCGTAGCCCTGGGCGTGATTGTGCTCTCCCGGGTGCGCGTGGTGCGCTTCTGGCTCGACCGGCAGATCGAGCGCCTGGCCGGCCGCATGACCGGCGAGGATGCCTACAACAGCATCACGCCGTTTGATCAGATCGACAAGGACGCGATCGCCCAGGTGACGCTCAAGGTGGTGCCGCCGGTGCTCGACGGCAAGACCCTGCTCGAGGCCGACCTCAAGCGGCAGCAGAACATTCTGGTGCTGCTGGTGGAGCGCCCCGGTGAAAAGGCCATCGCCGCCAACGCAGAGACGGTCCTGCACCCCGGCGACCGCGTGACCGTATTCGGCGACTATGCCCACCTGTGCGAGGTTTTTTCCGCAAAAGAATATTTTTCGGACTAAAGCAAGAACCCGGCATCCGCGGATGCCGGGTTGCTTTTTTTCTGAATTTTTACCACGCGCCGAGATAGCCGATCGTGATCGAGGCGTTTTCCGCGCCGAGGCGCATGCGCTCCTGCATGGGCAGGCCGCTGAGCAGGCCGTGCAGGAAGCCGGCAATGAAGCTGTCGCCGGCGCCCAGGGTGTCGACCACCTCACAGTCGATGGCCGCCTGGCTGTAAAACTGCCCGTCCTCATAGGCCAGGCTCCCCTGCTTGCCCCGCATGGCCACCACGATCCTGGGGCCCAGCGCGGCCAGGGCCAGCATGTGCTGCTTGAGCGCCGCTTCCTCAGCCCCGTCGTCGGAGAAAAAGGCGATGTCGGTGTTGGGAAGCGCCGTCTGCGCAGCCGGGTCCTCGGGCAGGTCGGCGCAGTCAAAGGCCACCGGGACGCCCATGGCCCGGATGCGGCCCAGGTCGGCCTCGCAGCGGCCCCAGAGGGCCGAGACCGCCAGATCGTAGGTGCCGATGAAGTCAAAATCCTCGTCCCGCAGCTGATACTGCTCCATCACGCCGGTGTCGTAGGCCGTAAAGACGCGGTTGCCGTCCTGCATTTCGACCTGCGTGGTGGGCGTCGGGCCCGGCAGCACCTGCACATGGCTCACATCCACGTCCTTGTCCCGCAGCGCCTGGCAGACGAGCGCGCCGTCCTCATCGCTGCCCACGGCGCCGATGAAGGCTGCCTCGCCGCCGAGTCTTCGCACATACACCGCAAAATTGACCGGATTGCCGCCGGGGAATTTCTGCCCCTGCTGCGTATAGTGGTCCACGCAGCTGTCCCCGATACAGGCGATTCTACTCATGAGGAAGTCTCCTTTCGTTGCAGAGCAAGGTTCCTTTTGTCTCGATTATACCCTCTTTCCCCCCGGATATCAAGCCCGGTTTTGGGAATTTTTCAGTTGCATTCCGGGGAGTTTGTGATATAATATCGAAACTCTCTATGCAAGGAAGTGTTTTGATTTGAAATGGTATCAGCAGGGTGCGTTTTATCACATCTATCCCCTGGGGCTGACCGGCGCGCCACTGCAAAATGAGGGCGGCGACCCCGTGCCGCGGCTGCGGCAGCTTTGGCCCTGGGTCGCGCATATTCAGAAGATGGGCTTTCGCGGGCTCTACATCGGGCCGCTGTTTGAATCCGTCGGGCACGGCTATGAGACGACCGACTATCGGCAGCTCGACCGGCGGCTGGGTACAAACGAGGATCTGAAGGACTTTGTGGCCCACTGCCACAGCATGGGCCTGCACGTGATCTTCGACGCGGTGTTCAACCACACGGGGCGCGAATTTTTCGCCTTCCGGGACCTGCTGGCCCATCGGGAGGGCTCGGCTTACCGCGACTGGTACCAGGGCGTCGATTTTTCCGGCGACAACGGCTATCACGACGGTCTGCGCTACGAGACCTGGGGCGGCTACGAGCTGCTGGCGAAGCTGAACCTGCAGAACCCCGCCGTGCGGCAGTATCATCTGGACACAGTCCGCTTCTGGGTCGAGGAATTTGACGTGGACGGCCTGCGGCTGGACGCCGCCGACGTGCTGGACTTCGGCTTTCTGCAGCAGCTGCGCGGCTTCACCGAGACGCTCAAGCCCGATTTCTGGCTGATGGGCGAGGTGATCCACGGCGAGTACATCCGCTGGATCCGCGACGCCGGGCTGCATAGCGTGACCAACTACCGGCTGCACAAGGCGCTCTACTCAGCCCACAACGACCACAATTATTTCGAGCTCGCCCACACGATCGGCCAGCTCGGGCCGCTGAGCTATCAGCTCTACAACTTTGTCGACAACCACGACGTCGAGCGCATCCAGACCCGGCTGCGCTGCAAGGCGGACTTCTTCCCCGTCCACGTGCTGCTCTTCACGCTGCCCGGCATCCCGTCGGTCTATTACGGCTCGGAATTTGCCATCGAGGGCCGCAAGGAGCACGGCTCGGACGCCTCGCTGCGCCCGGCGCTGTCGCTCGAGGCCCTGCCGGCCTGCCCCCAGCAGGCGCTGATTGCCCGGCTGGCCGAGCTCTACCGGACGCATCCGGTGATGCAGGCGGGCGAATACCGCCAGCTGCAGCTGACCACCACGGTGTATGCCTTCGCCCGGCAGCTGGGGGATGCAGAGCTGCTGGTCGCGGCCAACAACGGAGACAGTCCGGCAGAGCTGTGGCTGGACGCCCGGCTGCCAGGATATGCAGCGCCGCTCACCGGCGAGCGCCTTGCCGCGCAGGACGGAAAAGTGGCCCTCACCGTACAGCCGCACAGTGCCGTCCTGCTGCTGCCGGAGGCAGAAAACGAACCGCAAAGCTATGAGGCGATCCCCGCGATTGCGTATCAGGCGCCCGCTGAGACCGGCCCTGCGGCGCAGCCTGCCGTATCCGCCCCGCCGGCCGGCAAGTCCATCGATGAGATGGACGTGGGCGAGCTGCAATCCTACATCCTCGCCCGCATGGCAGCCAACGGCCCGCTCACCGACCGCATGCGCCGCGAGGTGGACGACAACCGTCACCTGGGCTCCCTCCGCAACTGGGCCCGCAGCTTCCGGTGAAATTGTCCCATCCATGCAGAACGCCCTTCAAGGCGCTCAGGATGACATCGTAGTGGCCGATGCCCACATCGGCCATGATGCTTCGTCCTGCAATGTACCTTTATGGCCGATGTGGGCATCGGCCACTACGGCATGCTGCAACTGGGCCCGCAGCTTCCGATAATTGTCAAACCAAATGCAAAAAAGAGATGCAGCAGAATCATTCTGCTGCATCTCTTTTGTATTCCGCATCTCTTTTTCGTGAAAGTTAGCTATTGACAACTTTAGTTAGATGTGGTAAACTGTCATCGATTAGAGATGGCTAACCATCTGCAAAAGCACCCCTGCGGGGCGCAGCAGACTGTTTTTGTTCCGAAAAACGTCGGAACATCGGGCCATCTCATCAGAGTCGTTCGTGAAAACGAGCTTTTTTCACCCCGCAAAGTTAGAGAGAGCTAACTCCAGACAACATGGTTCCTTGGCTTCCACTGACTTTTTCGCACAGACAGAAAGGAGATTCGTCATGCCCCTGGCAATGGCAAATTTGGGCGAGGAGAGCGTCATCCTCCGCGTCGGCGGCACACCGGACGTCAAAAAGCACCTGGAGGACATGGGCTTTGTCCCCGGCAGCGTGGTCACGGTGCTCAGCACGATCGGCGGAAACCTCATCGTCCGCGTCAAGGAATCCCGCGTGGCAATCAGCCGCGAGATGGCAGGTAAGATTTTTATTAAATAAGAATAGAAAAGGAGAATGCAGATGAAAACACTGCGAGATGTCAAAGTCGGCGAGACGGCAACCGTCGTCAAGCTGCACGGCGAGGGCGCGGTCAAGCGCCGCATCATGGACATGGGCATCACCAAAGGCGTGGAGATCTATGTCCGCAAGCTGGCCCCGCTGGGAGACCCCATTGAAATTAACGTCCGAGATTATGAGCTCAGCCTGCGCAAGGCCGACGCGGAAATGATCGAGGTCAGGTAAGGAGGCAGCAGTATGGACAAACAACTTCGCATTGCTCTGGCCGGCAACCCGAACAGCGGCAAAACCACCCTGTTCAACAAGCTGACCGGCGCCAATCAGTACGTCGGCAACTGGCCCGGCGTCACCGTGGAAAAGAAGGAAGGCAAGCTGAGCGTTGACAAGAGCGTCACGCTGACCGACCTGCCCGGCATCTACTCCCTCTCCCCCTACACCCTGGAGGAGGTCGTGGCGAGAAACTACCTGCTGGAGGAAAAGCCCGACGCGATCCTCAACATCGTGGACGCCACCAACCTTGAGCGCAACCTGTACTTAACCACCCAGCTGACCGAGCTGGGCATCCCCACCGTCATCGCCCTGAACATGATGGACCTGGTCAAGAAGGCCGGCGACACCGTGAACGTCAAGGAGCTCAGCCGTCGTCTCGGCTGCCCGGTGGTGGAGATCTCCGCCCTCAAGGGCCAGGGCATCGACGCGGCCGCCAAGGCTGCCATCGAGGCCGCCAAGAGCGGCAAGGCCGTGCCCACCCACAACTTCTCCGGCACCGTCGAGCATGTGCTGGCGCACATCGAGGAGCACGCGGTCGCGGGCCTGCCCGAGGGCCAGCAGCGCTGGTACGCCATCAAGCTCTTTGAGCGCGATGAAAAGGCGACCGAGCAGCTCAAGCTCAACGCCGAGACCAAGAAGGACGTCGAGGCGCACATCGCCGAAGTCGAGAAGGAGCTCGACGACGACGCTGAGTCCATCATCACCAACGAGCGCTACGTCTACATCGGCCAGACGCTCAAGGGCATCCACAAGAAGAAGGAAAAGGGCGCGCTCACCGTGTCCGACAAGATCGACAAGATCGTGACCAACCGCTGGCTGGCCCTGCCGATCTTCGCTTGCGTAATGTTCCTGGTCTATGCCATCTCCATGGGCAAGTCTGTTGCCGACGGCGGCATCGGCATCGGCACCTTCCTCACCGACTGGGCAAACGACGTGCTCGGCGGCGAGTGGCTGGTCGAAGGCTCCCGTTCTCTGCTCGAAGGCTGGGGCGCTGCGTCCTGGCTGGTCGGCCTGATCTCTGACGGCATCATCGCCGGCGTCGGCGCGGTGCTCGGCTTCGTGCCCCAGATGCTCGTGCTCTTCCTGATGCTCTGCATCCTCGAGGACATCGGCTACATGGCCCGTATCGCCTTCATCATGGACCGGATCTTCCGCCGCTTCGGCCTGTCCGGCAAGAGCTTCATCCCGATGCTCGTCGCCACCGGCTGCGGCATCCCCGGCATCATGGCCTCCCGTACCATCGAAAACGAGCGTGACCGCCGCATGACGATCACGACCACCACCTTCATGCCCTGCGGCGCGAAGCTGCCCATCATCGGCCTGATCGCCGGCGCTCTGTTCGGCGGCAGCACCTGGATCGCAACCTCCGCCTACTTCATCGGCATTGCCTCCATCGTCGTCTCCGGCATCATGCTGAAGAAGACCAAGCGCTTTGCCGGCGACCCGGCTCCGTTCGTCATGGAGCTGCCCGCCTACCACGCCCCGTCCGTCGGCAACGTGCTGCGCGGCACCTGGGAGCGCGGCTGGTCCTTCATCAAGCGCGCCGGCACCGTCATTGTCATCGCCTCCATCGTCATCTGGTTCCTCTCCGGCTTCGGTGTTGTGAACGGCCACTTCGGCATGGTCGATGAGCTCTACGAGGACGAGAGCATCGTCACCGAGGACTACGTCGTGCAGGTCGCTGAGCGCATGAGCATCCCCGAGGACGAGGTCGAGCCCATGGACGACTCCATCCTGGCCCGCGTTGCGCAGCCCGTTTCCATCATCTTCAAGCCCCTGGGCTTCGGCGACTGGAAGCCCACCGTTGCCACGGTGACCGGCCTGGTTGCCAAGGAAGAGGTCGTCGGCACCTTCGCCGTTCTGTACAACTACGACGATCAGGACGGCGAGGAACAGCTCGAGGAGAACGGCGATCAGATCTGGTCGAAGGTGGAAGCCGACTTTAACGACTTCTCCAACGGCCACGGCAAGCTCGCTGCCTTTGCCTTCATGCTCTTCAACCTGCTGTGCGCGCCTTGCTTCGCAGCCATGGGCGCCATCAAGCGTGAGATGAACAGCCCCAAGTGGACCCTGTTTGCCATCGGCTACCAGTGCGCGTTCGCCTATGTGATCGCGCTGATGGTCTGGCAGATCGGCCGCCTGTTCGCCGGCGGCGTCAACGTGATCGGTTTGATCATTGCCCTGCTGGCGCTGGCTGCGCTGCTGTATCAGCTCTTCAAGCCCTACAAGGAAGCGCAGAAGCTGACTGTCAAGTAATCATATTTTTCGGAAGGATGTGATGAAATGCTGCAATGGCTGAGTGTCAACTGGATCAACCTCGTGCTGATCGCCGGTGTGGTGCTGCTGGTTGGCTGGATCATCCGCGGCATGATCCGCGATCGAAAGGCCGGAAAGCACAGCTGCGGCGGCAACTGCGCCGCCTGCGGTGCCTGCGGCGGCTGTGCAGGCTGCTCTGCCTGTGCAACGCAGTCCGGATCTGCGGCCTCACACCCGAACAAAAACACCAAACAAACCGCATAACAAAAAACGCCCTCCCGCAGCGATGCGGGAGGGCGTTTTTCCATGCGGCAGCCGGCGTCAACGCAGCAGCCAGCGGATGAGAAGGCCGACGGTGAGGGACAGAGCGTTGGCGGCAAGCGTCAGAAGAAAGAGCCTTTTGGACCGGCCGAAGGCGGCGGCGTAGATGCCGTACTCCCCTGCCAGCACGGCCAGCTCCAGGATCGTGAGCCAGAGGGCGTTGTAGGGCAGAATCAAGAACAGCAGCTGCAGGGTCAGATTCGTGATCACGTTGGCGCACACGACGATCGTGACCTCGTCACGGCTGCGGTAGCCTGCCAGCAAAAACACCGGCGTCTCCAGCAGCAGCGTGAGGACGCAGGGCAAAAACAAGCTCATTTCTTCCGGTTTTTCAGCACCCAGATCAGAATTCCGACGCCCAGCGCCAGCACGCCGACGGCCACCGCGATCGCCAGCGGCGAATCCAGGCCGCCGGACTTGATCGGCTCCGGCTCGATCGGCGGCACGTCCGCAAAGCCCGGAAGCGCGCACAGCAGGGCCGCTGCAAAACTCATCAGACAGATTTCAAGGCGTTTCATGGCTTTTTCTCCTCTTCTTTCTTCTCTTTCCTCCTGCGGATCATTTGCGTGAGCCCGATGACGACTCCCACGATCAGGCCAATGGCCAGAGCGATTGCCAAACCATAGACCGCCAGCGGCAGAAAGACTGCGATCGGCGGCACATCGGCCACCAAATGTACGCTCAGCAAAGTGCCGAGCAGAGAAATCAGCAAGTTCATGGTTCTCCTCCGTTTCTTTTTCGTTTGTCGGCATACAGGATGGCAAACAGGCCGAACAGGAAGCTCAGCAGGACCAGCGGCGCGCGGAGCTTTTCATTCTGCTGCATGAGCGTACCGGCGATCGTCCCCGGCCAGAGGGCCGAGGCCGCAATCCCGAAGGCAAAGCCGGGGTGCTCCGGCGTCAGGCGGTAGAGCAGCCACAGCGTGACGGGCATGGTGAGATTGAGCAGCAGCTGGCCCAGCAGCGACGGCAGCGGCCAGGCGGTGCACAACGCGATCAGAAGCGCGCTCAGGGGCAGCGAGAGCAGCGCCGTGTTCCGCGGCCCCAGCCGGTCACAGAGCAGGCCGCCGCCGGTTTTGCCGAGAAAGACGCAGAAGGTCATGGCAAGCGTTGCAAGCGTCCCGGTCTTCCAGGGGAAGACCGCCGCCGTGCCGCCGATCGCCCGTACGGCAACCGCCAGCGTCAGCAGCGTGCACAGCAGCAGCGTGCGGCTGTTGACGTCCGCTGCTTCTCCGGCGAAGTCCGGAGCTTCTTCTCTCTGCTGCCGTTTGGCAGAGACCAGCTCTGCCAGCGCAGCCAGCGCCAGAAGCGCGGCAAAGAGCCAGCCAAGGCCCGGCCAGAGGATGCCCAGCGTCAAACCGATGGCGCCGGGCGCCACAAAGACGCCCAGGGGCCCTGCCTTGCCGCGGCTGGCTTCGAGCACGTCGGCGCCGCCGGCCACGTGGAACACGCTGTTGCCCAGGCCGATCAGCACCACGCGCAGGGTCGGCGGCAGCGGCAGCACGAAGCCCAGCACCACAACGAGCATCGAAAGCCCGGCGCCCAGCCGGTGCCGGCGCAGCCGGTCCGCCGCGAGGCCGACCAGACACTGCGTGGCAAAGGCCAGCGTGCTGTAGAGCAGGCTCAAGGTCGCATAATCCCCGCCGCCCGAGACCACGGGGCCAAAGAGCGTTGCCGCGCACAGCGCGTCCACCAGCAGATGGGAAAGAGAATGCAGATACAGCATCGCTTACCAGGTGCGGGGGCTCTCCGGCTGCGGCGCAGTCTGCGCCGGATGGTTGGGATTCGGCCGCAGGCTGTCCAGCTGGAGCTGCGAGGCCCGCACCTGGGCGCTGTTGATCTGCCCGAACATGCTGCGCCAGGCGATGAAGACGCCCAGGCCCATGAACAGCAGCAGCTGTGCCAGCTCGCCGGTCAGCTCCGAGAAGTTCTCTACGTAGAGCTGCACGCAGGCCGGCAGCGCCTCACCCAGCGAGACGCCGTAGTCATGGACGCCATAGTAGACCAGCTCCAGATAGGGCATCAGCAGCACCGCGAACAAACAGAGAAGCAGCACGATCACAATCGCGCCCTTGTTCATCTTTCCCTTGAACAGCTTGTAGCCGAACATGGCGGCCAGCGGCACCAGCGCAAAGACCAGCGCAATGACCCGCTCCAGGAAGATGATCGTCAACAGATTGAGCACCACACCCACCAGCATGCCCAGAACCGCGCCGACGAAGCCGGAGACCATGCTGCCGTCCGCCTCGTTTTCCTCGGTGCGCTTCTGGACCTCAGCGTTTTCGCTGCGGATGACCGAGGCCATCACCGGCTGATAGCTGTAGGCGCCGTCCTTTGTCCGCACAAGGCAGAGGCTGTCCGGCGCGGGCAGGCCGCTGACAGCGCAGCTGTCGGCCGGCGCGATTCCCACCTTTTGCAGGGTGGCAGCCATCAGATCTAAGCTGCTTTGAATGCTCTGCCGGGTGTCCTCCGTTCCGCCCAGGGTGAAGCCGAACATCGCGCGGGTATCGGTGCACTGCTGCACCACGCCGGGCTTTGCGCCCAGCTCCTTCACGGCGTTTTTGAGGGTTTTGCGCACGCCGCTGAGGTTGGGGATGCGAACTGCGGCGGTTGCAAACCAGCGCCTTCCGCTGCTTCTCCAGATGGAAACAGCATAACCGCGCCAGGTGCCGCATTGGAAGTTCAGCACCGGGAAAAAGCCCAGTGATGAAACCGCTTGGGTAAATTCAGCGAAAGATGCCATAGCTTTTCTCCAATCTTCGCCGTGCAGGTCCGCCTCGATGCGGTGGCGAACTCAGGCGTTGTAATAGCGGTCAAACTCCGCGGGATGGGGGATCCGCGAGAGCTCGCTGCACTCGCGGCGCTTGGTCTTGAGGAAGTTGGCGATCAGCTCCTCCGGGAACACGCCGCCGGCGGTCAGATAGTCGTGGTCGGCCTCCAGGGCATCGAGCGCGTCCTCCAGCCGCGTGGGCAGCTGATGGAGCTTTTTCTTCTCCGCCTCGGGCAGGTCGAACAGGTTGCAGTCGTAGGGGCCCCAGCCGTTTTCGTGGGGGTCGATCCGGTTCTGAATGCCGTCCAGGCCCGCCATCAGGATCGCCGCATAGGCGAAGTAGGGGTTGCAGGTGGCGTCCGGGTTGCGCAGCTCAAAGCGGCGCAGCTTGGGGCTCTTGGCATAGGCCGGGATGCGGATGACCGCGCTGCGGTTGGAGGTGGCATAGCCCACCGTGACCGGCGCTTCAAAGCCCGGCACCAGACGCTTGAAGGAATTGGTCGAGGGGTTCGTGAGCGCGCAAAGCGACGCGATGTGCTTGAGAAGGCCGCCCATGAACCAGTGCGCCTCTCTGGACAGATGCGAATAGCCGGTATCGTCCGAGAAGACCGGCTCGCCGTCCTTCAGAAGCAGCATGTGTACGTGCATGCCGCTGCCGGCCTCGCCGTAGACGGGCTTGGGCATCAGGGTGGCGGACAGGCCGTACTTCTGCGCCACGTTGCGGATGATGTACTTGACCATCATCGTGCCGTCGGCCATCCTGGTCATTTCGCCAAGCAGCGGCTCAATCTCGAACTGGCCGGCGCCGCCCACCTCGGGGTGGTGGTACTTGACCGGGATGCCGGCCTTTTCGATCTCCATGCACATTTCCGACCGGCACTCGTAGGTGGGGTCGAAGGGCTTGGCGATGTGGTAGTTCTTCTGGAAGGGCACCACGCGGCCCTGGCCTTGGGTTGCGCTGTTCCAGTGGGCCTGGTCGGCGTCGATGAAGGCCGAGATCTCGTTGTTGGCGACCTTCCAGCCCACCTGGTCGAAGAGGTAGAACTCAAACTCCGGCAGGATCTGCATCTCGTCGGCAATGCCGCTGGCCTTCATGTAGTCCACAGCGGCTCGGACGATGTTGCGCGGATACTGGGCCAGGGGCCGGTTCTTCGGGTAGTCGATCACCATGGCGTTGCCGATCATCGACAGGGTTTTGATCTCACAGAAGGGGTCGATCGCGGCGCTGTCCAGATCGGGGATGTAGACCATATCGCTCTTTTCCACGACCGCGTAGCCATAGTTGGAGGCGTCGAAGCCGATGCCGTTGGCGATGGTCTCTTCGGTGAAGTTGGCGGCCGGGATCGTCACATGGCGGAACTGACCGTTGATGTCCACGATCTTGAAGTCCACCATTTTGATCTGCTCGCGCTCGATGCGCGCAATGATATCCTTTGCGGTAGTTGCCATTGCTCTCTCCTTTGCTCTCTTCCGGAGGCTGCTGACACCTTCCCCGCGCAGCAGTCTCCGCTTTGCTTATCTTCTCTGCAGCGGCGAGGTGTTCTTCGCCTTCTGCTCCTTGTCCTTTTTGAGTGCCGGGATCAGCCGGGTGAGGTAGAACGCATAGAGCGCCGCCATCACCAGCGTCATGATCAAGGTCGTCTGATCGTTTGCCGCGATGCTCACCACCACGCCCAGGATCACCAGGATCGGGATGAAGATCGCGGTAAAGATCTGAAAGCCCCGGCGTCTCATGCGGGCAGGAAGCCCTTCATGGCGTCCTGCAGCGCAGCCAGCAGCGCGTTGGCCTCATCCCAGGTCTTGCCGATGGCGGTGTAGTAGAGCTTGATCTTCGGCTCGGTGCCGGAGGGACGGACGATGATCTTGCCCTGCTCGCCGAGCTCCAGCGTGAACACGTTGGAGGAGGGCAGGCCGGTGGGCTCGGTCTTGCCGCAGGCCAGGCACTTGCGCAGGCCGGAGAGGTAGTCCACCGTGGCGGTGACCTTGCAGCCGGCGATCTCCGCCGGGGTATTCTCGCGGATGGAGCTCATGAAGGCCTTGGAGACCTCGTTGGCGGTGATGCCCTGCAGCTCGATGGACTGCACCTTGGCCGCGAAGCAGCCGTGCTCGGCGTACAGGGTGTTGAGGTAGTCGACCAGGTCCATGCCCTGTTCCTTGGCCCAGGCAGCCGCCTCGCAGATGAGCAGAGACGCGATGACGGCGTCCTTGTCGCGGGCGTAGGTGCCCTTGAGGTAGCCGCAGCTCTCCTCGAAGCCGAAGATGTACTTGTTCTCCTCGCCCAGGCCCTCGAGCCGGAGGATCTCGCCGCCGATGTACTTAAAGCCGGTCAGCACGCTCACGATCTTGCAGCCGTACTTGGCAGCGATCTTGTCGGCCATCGGGGTGGAGACGATGGAGCGGATGGCTTCGGCGCCTTCGGGCAGATCGCCGCGCTCGGTGCGGGTGCGGAGGATGTAGTCGAGCAGCACGCAGCCCAGCTCGTTGCCGGAGAGCTTGATGTACTTGCCGTCGTGCGGCACGGCGATGGCGACGCGGTCGCAGTCGGGGTCGGTGCCGACGATCAGATCGGGATAGACGCGGTCAGCGACCTTGTAGCTCTCGTTGAGGGCGGCGTCGGTCTCGGGGTTGGGGTACTCGCAGGTGGTGAAATCGCCGTCGGGCAGCTCCTGGCAGGCAACCACGTCCACCTTGACGCCCAGTCTGCGGAACATCTCGCGCACGGGCTTGTTGCCGGTGCCGTGCAGCGGGGTGTAGACCACGTGCAGCTCAGCCTTGGCCACGCGCTCGGGGGCAAGGGCCTCCTGCCAGACTCTGGCGTAGTAGGCCTCCCACAGAGACATGGGAACGTTTTCGATCATGCCCTCGCTCATGAGCTCATGGAAGGACTTCTTGGCGGGAACAAAATAGGGCAGCGCGCAGATCTCGTTGTAGACGATCGCAGCCGGCTCGTCGGTCATCTGGCAGCCGTCCTCGCCGTAGCACTTGATGCCGTTGTAGATGCCGGCGTTGTGGCTGGCGGTGACCATGATGCCGCAGCCGCAGCCCAGCTCGCGCACCGCGTAGGAGAGCATCGGCGTGGGGCAGAGCTCGTGATAGATGTAGACCTTGACGCCGGTTTCGGCCAGGGCCGCGCCGCAGATTTCGGCATAGAGCCGGGAATTGTGGCGGCTGTCGTAGCCGATGGCGCAGCGCTTGGGCAGGTCGGTGCCGCCCAGCCACTTGGCGACGCCCTGCGCGGTTCTGCGCACGGTGTACTCATTGAGGCGGTTGGTGCCGGGGCCCATGATGCCGCGGATGCCGGCGGTGCCGAAGGCCAGCTCGTCGCCGAAGCAGCCCTTGAGCAGCAGCTCGTCCTCGCCCACGGCCTCCAGCTCCTTCTGGTAGGATGCCGGTGCGTTCTTTCTCCAATACTCGTAGCGTTCTAATGCGTCCATAATGTCCTCCTGAAAAAATATAATTCAAAATTTTTGATTCAAGTGAAAAAACAGGTCAATTCGTATTGTGAATTGACCTGTATTTTGGAAGCCTTACTCCTCTTCTACGATGGGCAGCTCCTTCTGCGGGGCCAGAAGGGCGTCGAATTTTGCTCTGGAATCGCGGATCTCCGCAAGCGCGTCGCTGATGGATTCCTCGGTGCGGCGCAGGGCGTCGTCGACAAAGTCGTTGGTGGCGTCCTTGAGCTGCTTGATCTTGTCCTGGGCGGTTTCGATGAGGTTCTGCGATTCGATCTCGGCCTGGCGATAGATCTCCTCCTCGGTGACCATCTGTCTGGCCTGCATCTGCGCCTGCTTGAGGATGTTTTCCGCCTCGCGCTTGGCGTTGTTGATGACCTCGCTTCTGGATTCGACGATGGTGCGGGCCTGCTTGAGCTCACCGGGCAGCTGGTTGCTGATCTCGTCGAGCAGGTCAAGCACGCGGTCGCGCTCGATCATGCACTTGTCGGCGCTCAGCGGCACGTTGCGCGCGTCCTGCACCATTTCGTAGAGCTGGCTGATGATTTCTTCGATTCCGCGTTCGTTCATGGGAATTCCTCCTATTTCTTTGTGGAATTGAGTCGTGCTTGAAAGGCCGGAATGATGGCTTCCGGCAAAAATTCCGTCAGATCGACCTGGTAAGAACCAAGCTCCTTGACGGCGCTGGAGGACAGGTACATGTACTGGTGCTCCGCCGTGAGGAACATGGTGTCGAGTCCCGGATTGATTTTGTGGTTGATGAGCGCCATCTGGAATTCTTTTTCAAAGTCCGTGGCGGCGCGCAGGCCCTTGACGATGACGCAGCTGCCGCGCTGGCGGGCGTACTCGGCCAGAAGCTGGTTGCTGCTGTCAATCTCGACATTGGACAGATGCCCGGTCACCTGCCGCAGCAGCGCCACGCGCTCGTCGGTGGTGAACATCGGGGCCTTGCCGGCGTTGACCATGACGCAGACGATCAGCCGGTCAAAGATGTTGGCGGCCCGCTCGATGATGTTGAGGTGACCGTTCGTCACCGGATCGAAGCTGCCGGGATAGATTGCGATTTTCATAGTTTACTCCTTGCGGTACAGGGAGATGACCGTTTTGCCGTAGCGGTAATCCTTCGAGGCCTGCAGGCCCGGATATACGCCGCAGCCCGGCTTTTCCACCGGCCGCTCACATATTATTATACCACCGGATTTCAATATGTCAATTTCTGAAATGCATTTTAAGGCATTTTCCAGCAAATTTTCCGCATAAGGTGGGTCCAAAAAGATCAAATCGAAGCGTTTTTTGCAATTTTGCAGATAGGAGATGGCCTCGGCGCGCACCGGCTCGGCGCGATCGAGCAGCCGGGTTTTCTGCAGGTTCTCCCGCACCACGGCCAGGGCCTGCTCGCTCTGGTCCACAAAGACCGCGCTTTCAGCTCCGCGGCTGAGCGCTTCGATGCCCAGCGCGCCGCTGCCGGCGAACAGATCCAGCACCGTGCGGCCCTCGATCTGAAACTGGATGATATTGAACAGCGACGTCTTCACCCGGTCCGTTGTCGGCCGGGTGGCAAGCCCGTCGAGCGTTTTAAGGGGTACGGACCGCGCCGTGCCTGCGATAACTCTCATGG
>CADBKF010000006.1 GCA_902795195.1 Oscillospiraceae bacterium | reverse complement strand
GTTTCGTGCGTCTTTTCTCCATTGCTCCATAACAAACACCCCCGTTTCCTTTATTATACAGGAAACAAGGGCGTTTGTATAGTTCTTTGACAGTCTGAAAAACAGCGAAAACCAAGCGGTTTTCGCTGTTTTTTTGTTTGAAATCAGCCGCGTTTGAGAATATCGCGGTACAGGAAGGTCACCACCTGGGCGCGGGTGCAGGTCGCGTTGGGGCTGAATCTGGTCGGCGAGGTGCCGGCGGTGACGCCGGTCTCGGCGGCCCAGAGCACGGCCTTCTCGTAATACGCGCCCGGCTGGACGTCGGTGAAGGGATTGCCCGAGCTGAGCGCAGCCGGCTCGCCCTCGAAGCGCCAGAGGAAGGTGACGATCTGGCCGCGGGTGCAGGTCGCGCCCGGACGGAAGGTCGTCGGGCTGGTGCCGGCCGTCACCCTGTGCTCCACGGCCCACAGGACCGCCTTGTAGTAGAAGGCGCCCTCCTGCAGATCCCGGAAGGGGTGCTGATCCGTCTGCGGCTCCGGCTGGCCGGCTGCGCGCCAGAGGAAGGTCACGACCTGCCCGCGCGTGCAGCCGGCATTCGGGCTGAAGGTGGTTTTGCTGGTGCCGGCGGTGATTTTGTTGACGATGGCCCAGTCGATTGCGTCGTGCGCCCAGTTGCCCTTGGGCGGCATATCGGTGAAGACGACGCCGGGGCAGTTCTCACCGTCACAGGGCAGGCTCAGCTTCGGCACCGGGGCGGTCCTGCTCTGCGCAGCGAAGGCCGGATTGGTGAAAACGGCGGTGTAGCGCATCTCGCCCTCGGCCTCGAAGCTGGGCGCTAGCAGCAGCTCGGCCTGCGTCTGCACGGTCTCGGTCTCGACATGCGCCGGATCGTTGATGCAGACGCGCGTTGCAGTGACGCTGCTGCTGTCCTCAGCCCAGACATAGGACGGCGCGCCCCAGCTGTGGCCGTAGGCGCAGGGATCGGAGGGATCCAGAACCGGGATCGGCTCGGTTTTGGTCTGGGTGGTAAAGGCCTCGTTTTCAAAGAACGCGGTGTAGGTGCGCACGCCCTCGTTGGTCAGCGTCGGCGCGGTCGTGACCTCCGAGACGGTCGAAGCGGTCTCTGTGAGCTGCTCGCCGCAGCGGGTGCATTCGGCCTCGGCGGTGACCTCGCTGTTATCCTCGCTCCAGGTATAGCTTGGCGCGCCCCAGTCATGGCCCAGGGCGGGGAGAACGGACTCGGGCGCGGTGTCCAGCGCCTCGTGGCAGACGGGGCAGCAGAGCGTCTCGACGATGCCGCCGTTTTCCGTGCAGCTCGGCGCCTGCTCGACCTTCCGGATCTCCCAGGCGTCAAACGGGCTCAGATAGCAGCGGTGGCAGCCGCCGGGCCGATAGTTCGGCTGATCGCACACGCCCATGAACAGCGGCACCTCGCAGGCGGCGGCGAAGCTGTCCTTCGACCACAGGAGATAGCCGCTGCTGGTGGCCCGGTCGCTGCAGGCCTGGGCCTGCTGCAAAAATGCGGTGGGGCTTTCTGCCGCCCGGAGGCTCAGGGCGGCCAGCTGCATGCTCGTCCAGGCAAAGCCGTCCGCCCGGTTGCCGGATTCGGTCAGTATCACGCTGCTCTTCCCGAGCGCATAGGGGATCTCGTCCCAGCTGCTGACCGCGTCGGCGGTGAAAATGGGGAAGCCGCCGTTGCCGGTGGGGTCCTGATGGGTAAAGCGGTTGTTCTCCGCGGTCACGTGGAGCACCTGATTGTCCCGAACGCCCCAGCGGCAGCGCGCCCCTCTGGACCAGAAGCCCGCGGCCAGCAGGCCGTTGTTGGCGGTGATCCGGTTGCCGCTGACCCGGACCCGGTGGACCCTGCAGCCCGTGCCGCCGTCGATCGCCCCCACCAGCGCAATGCCGTCGTTGCGGCAGTTTCGGTTGACGCCGTCGGTCGTGATCTCGTTGTCTGTGATCGCCACATCGTCGATCTCGATGCCTGTGACGTAGTGGGTCCGCCCGCATTCCGCCGCCGCGACCAGAATGCCGTTGGCAAAGCCCGTGACGCTGTTTCCCTCGATCCGCACGCCGGCCACTGTGGATTGGAGCTTGTCCCAGGCCGCCGGTTCGCCGGGCTCGTCCCAGCTCGAGCCGTCATTATCCGCGATGGAGGCGCCGATGATCTGGATGCCGTAGTCGTCCTGCTCGCCGGAGCTGTTGATATTACTGTCTGCGCTCCAGCCGGTCTTGCGCAGGGCCGTGATCTCGTTGTCCGAGATCGTCAGGTTTTCCAGAGCGCCTTCGGCCTCGCAGCCCATGTTGCTGATGCCGGATGCGCCGAAGATGTGCACCCCCTTTACAGTGCGGATGCGGTTGTGCTCGATGCGGATGTTTCGGAAGTTGTTGTTTGTGCCCACCTGCGCGGTGCCGGTGAGCGAGATATTGCCGAGATTGAAGCAGTTGACGTCAAAATCGTTGTATTCGACCGTGAGATTTTCAAAGAGATTGTCCGACACCTGGCACAGCGAGGAGGCCAGCGCGCCGTCGTAGAGCGCGTCCAGTCCGTCGCCGACGTCGGCGTTGCTGATCGAGATCCCGGCATTTCCCCAATGCTGAAAGGCGTCGATGTTCGCCTGCTCGAGCCTGGTGGTGTTGCAGCGCACGGTGACGTTCCGCATCGTGTTGTGGCTGCCGCCGAGGTTGGAATTGCCGATGTTGATCGAGCTGCCGTAGCCCGAGTCCCAGGCGACCTGTGGGATCGCATCCGCCGTATACTCGATCCGGTTCCCGCTGATTGTCACGTTTTCCAGGCTGTTGTAATCCGCGACGCCGATGCAGTTCTCCCCGTAGGCGGTGCCGGACATCTCCCCGTTGTATGGCCACATGTACCAGGTGTGGGCGTCCTGATTGCGCACGAAAATCTCGCCGTTGACGACGTGGTTGCCCTGGATCACGAGGTTTTTCGCTCTGGCATAGTCCATATCCGAGCCGGAGAAGATGAAGCCGACCAGCTCGTTATGGAATTCGCAGCCGGTGAGGTAGAAGCCGTCGAGGTCGTAGGTGCCGGCCTGTCCGTAGCCCTCGGCGGTCTCGCCGTAGATCTGGCACAGGCCCGTGCCGAAGAAGCGGTCGGGAAGATCACCCTCGCTGGAATCGCGCGAGAAGCGGCAGCCGGTGATGTAGAAATCCCGCAGGTTGAAATAGTTGAGCGGCTGCCAGAAGGGCTTTCCCATGCTGACGTGCATCGTCGAGGCGAAATCCAGCCCGACCACATGGACGTCCGAGCACAGCAGCGACAGGCCCTGCCGTCCGTCCCAGCCGTATTCCTCGATGCCCGCCAGCGTCACGTCCGGGATGCCGTCGCGGTTGCGGTCACCGTTGATCGTGAAGCAGCCGTCGCCGTTCCAGAGCGCCTTGGCCGCCGTGTCCTCGACCAGGCCTTCGTCGGTGTAGCGCATGAACAGCGGATCGCCGTTGATCCAGGTGGCGCTTCCCCGGCCATAGCAGGTGAAGCTGCCGCCCTGGTAATAGACGTTGGATTCGTCGTCCGCACCGCTGTAGGAGTCGTGCTTCTGCGCGGCAAACTCGATCACATAATGCCAGCGGATTCTTTGCGCCTCATCGTACCAGCCGGTGTCGTTTTCGGCGATGCAGATTGCCTCGCGCAGGGAGACGCCGTCGGTCAGCGCGTCATAGGCCCACTCGGGATAGTAGTCCGATTCCGGCTGGCCGTCGTACCATTCGGCCTCGGGCCTGGGCTCGCCGCGCAGCACGAAGCGCTCGTAGTATTCCCATTTGAGGATTCTGGCGTCGGCGCGGCCGTGATCGTCCCGGTCGACCGTGATCGTGCGCACGTTCGGGCCCTCCGGGATCGTCGCCCGAAGATGGGCGCTGAGCTTGTCGCCGGGCTGCACGGTCGTCTCATAGTCGTCGTAGCCGGCCATGCGGATGACAAGCGTGTGCGTTCCGGGCGCGAGCGGAAGCTCGCAGGGGGTGACAGCGGGCCGGTAGAGCACGCCGTCGAGGTAGATGTCCGCACCCTGCGGATCGGAGTCGATCTGCGCCGTGCCGGCCGGCGCTTCGGCGAGCGCGCCGCCCGAAAGCAGCAGCGCGAGGACCAGCAGAAGGGAAAGCATGCGAAGAAGCTGTTGTTTCATCATCATCATACACCGCCTCGTCATGATATAAATTTCCGACAATTCCATGATACCGGAGCCACAGACAAATGTCAATACGGCAGAGAAGCAAAACAATATGTCATTGCGAAATTTGGACGAATTTCCCGAAACAGCAAAAAAACGGATGCTTTTCCGGAAGAAATATGATATAATCATCAAAAGATCAAATCTGCGATCCTGCCGAGGCAGAGCGCGTTCCGGTTTTTACCGGAACTATGCAGCAAAGGCCGGGATTGCGCAGAGAGGGGAATGAAGCTTGAGCATCCGGAAGCACGCGGGAAAAAAGAACAGCATCCTCCTCCAGGTCGCGGCGCTGTTTGTCGTCGGCATCCTGACGACGGGCCTTTTGACCTATTTCGTGCAGTACGGCCTGGCTGAGGACGGCATCGCCCGGCAGACCGAGCAGCACGCCTCGGAGATCGCCGAGGAGGTCCGCCAGTCGGTGATGGAGTATCCGGCCTATTCCTGGCTGCTGCGCTACTGGTACGAGCACGCAGACAGCATGGAGGTCGAATACGACGTCGAGTACGGCACCGGCACCCGGACCGAGGACAAGGCCACGCTGCTGACCACGCGCTATGCCGGGCAGCAGGTCAAGTACCTGACTGCGCAGGAGCTGGCCGATATGCCGCCGGAGGACCAGAAGTACTGCGCCGAGGTGGCCTATTCCTGGCTGATCACCCGCATCAACCAGATCAAGCGCACCTACCACATCGACTATCTGTTCTGCGTGGCCTCCGGCGCGCCGTATGACACGCAGTTTTTCCTCTTCAGCGGCGCCGAGCAAAACGCCGTGCGCGGCACGGCCTATGAGGAGGTCTATCCCCTGGGCCATGTGGTGACCGTGGCCGAGAGCCAGCAGACCGCCATGCGCAGCGCCCGCGCCAGCACCAGCTACCTGGCCGACGCCGGCGACTATGTGGACTACTATACCTATCTGTGCAGCTTCGACGAGGAGGCCGTGTTCATCGGCATGACCTTCGGCCTCGGGAACCTGCGGGAAAGCGTGAAGGCCCAGACCCGCACCGGCACGACCTACGCCGTGCTCAACCAGCTGCTGCTCTCGCTGCTGTGCCTGGGGCTCATCTACCTCTTTGTGCTGCGGCCGCTGAAAAACGTGCAAAAAAATATCCGCCTCTACCGGCAGACCAAGGACAGTGGCGCGGTCGTCGAGCAGCTGAGCGAGATCCGCTCGGGCAATGAGATCGGCGATCTGGCCGAGGACGTGTCGGACCTCGCCCTGGAGATTGACGAGCACATGCACCGCATCCGCGACATCACCGCAGAGAAGGAGCGCATCGGCACGGAGCTGGCCCTGGCCACCCGCATCCAGGCGGCCATGCTGCCGCACGTCTTCCCGCCCTACCCGGAGCGGCCGGAGTTTGAGATCTACGCCGGCATGGACCCGGCCAAGGAGGTCGGCGGCGACTTCTACGACTTCTACCTGACCGACGACGACCATCTGTGTATGGTCATCGCGGACGTGTCCGGCAAGGGCGTGCCCGCGGCGCTGTTCATGATGGCCGCAAAGATCATCCTGCAAAGCTGCGCCCGCCAGGGCAAATCGCCGGCGGAGATCCTCACGATGGCAAACGACACGATCTGTGCCAACAACCCCGAAAATATGTTCATCACGGCCTGGGTGGGCATTCTGGAGCTCTCGACCGGGCGCCTCAGCTGCGCGAACGCCGGTCACGAGTACCCGGTGCTGCAGCAGCCGGACGGCAGCTTCGTGCTCTACAAGGACAGGCACGGCTTTGTGCTCGGCGGCATGGAGGGCATGCGCTACCGCGCCTACGAGCTGCAGCTGCAGCCCGGCAGCCGGATCTTTGTCTACACCGACGGCGTGCCCGAGGCGACCGACGCCGCCGGCGGCCTGTTCGGTACCGAGCGGATGCTCGCTGCCCTCAACACCGCGCAGAATGAGAGCCCCGAGGGCGTTTTGAAGGCCGTGCGCAGCGCGGTGGACGCCTTCGTGCAGCAGGCCGAGCAGTTTGACGATCTGACCATGCTGTGCCTTCGCTACTGCGGGCCCAAGGCCCCGGCGGCGGAGGACACGGAAAAATAAATACAGGAGGCTGACGCCATGAATGGAGGAAGTACCATCTTTACCCGGCAGATCTATCGCAGCGACATGCTGCGCTGCGCCCTGTGCAGCAGCGCACCCTGCAGCGCCGCCTGTGGGCGGCTGGACCCGGCAAAGCTGTTACGCAGCATCTGGTTTGACAACGAGAAGGCGGCGGCCGCCTGCCTGCCGGAATCGGACGCCTGCCGCGACTGCCCGGCGCCCTGCGAGGACGCCTGCGTCCGGCCGCACGAGGTGCCGATCCGCGCGCTTGTGGAGCGGCTGCAGTCCGAGATCCGGCCCCGGCTGGACCTGACCGGCCCGGCGGACGAGGCGCGGCTGCGCACCGAGCTGTGCGGCGTGCCGCTGGAGAACCCCTTCCTGCTCTCGTCCTCGGTGGTGGCCAGCACCTATGACATGTGCGCGCGCGCCTTCGAGGCCGGCTGGGCCGGCGCGGCGTTCAAGACGGTCTGCTCGTTCGATATCCATGAGGCCTCGCCGCGCTTTTCCGCCATCACCGGCGACAGCGGCAGCATCATCGGCTTTAAGAACATCGAGCAGCTCTCGGACCACAGCGTGGCCGAGAACATGGCAATCTTCCGCCGCTTGAAGCAGAACTACCCCACCAAGTGCATCGTGGCCTCCATCATGGGGCAGAACGACGCCGAGTGGGAGGACCTGGCCCGGCAGTGCGAGCAGAACGGCGCCGACGTCATCGAGCTCAATTTCTCCTGCCCCAACATGGCAGACGGCAGCCTCGGCAGCACGATCGGCCAGGTGCCCGAGCTGGTCGAGCGCTTCACGGCCGCCGCCCGGCGGGGGACGAAGCTGCCGATCCTGGCAAAGCTCACCCCCAACGTGACCGTCATGCGCCCCGCGGCCGAGGCCGCCCGGCGCGGCGGGGCCGACGGCATTGCCGCCATCAACACGATCAAGAGCATCGTCGGGGTCAATCCCCACACCTATGTCTCTGCGCCCGCGGTGCGCGGCATGTCCGCTGTGGGCGGCTACAGCGGTCCGGCGGTCAAGCCGATTGCCCTGCGCTTTGTGGCCGAGCTCGCGCAGAGCCCGACGCTGGCCGGCATGCACATCAGCGGCCAGGGCGGCGTGGAGACCTGGATGGACGCGCTGGAATTCATCCTCCTGGGCGCGGGCAGCATCCAGATCACCACCGCGGTCATGCAGTACGGCTACCGCATCATCGACGACCTCAAGGCCGGCCTGAGCTACTACCTGGCCGAGAAGGGCTTTGACCGCGTCGGCGCGCTGACGGGCCTGGCGCTGGACTCGGTCAGCGAATCCACGGACGTGCTCGAGCGCGACACCGTGGTCTTCCCGAGGTTCCTGCCGGAGCGCTGCATCGGCTGCGGCCGCTGCGAGATCTCCTGCGCCGACGGCGGCCACCAGGCGATCCGCCTGGACGGCGATCGCCGGCCCCGCCTGGACGGGAAGAAGTGCGTCGGCTGCCACCTGTGCCTGCTGGTCTGCCCCCAGCGCGCGATCGTCTCAGCCCGCAAGCGCATCCGCCGCGGCTGAGCGAAGGCACAAAAAATGGGCCTGTTGCAAAATGCTCTGTCATTTCGAGAGACCGCGAGAAATCCGTTCCTTTTTCGCAGCTGTCTGCGGTGAGGATACGGATTTCTCGGTCGCAAGCTCCCTCGAAATGACGGGTTTGTGCATTTTGCAACAGGCCCATTTTTCAGCGCGTCAGAGAGCTGCCGGGCGCAGCGAAGTCGGAGGGCCCGAGCGCATTCCCGATTCCGTCATTGCGAACCAGTGACCGATGTCACTGGTGTGGCAATCCGCACTTTTACGCTTCGATTTCAAGCAAGCAGCTCCAACAAACGGGGAAAGGAGAACGGATTGCCACACCAGCGTGCGCGCTGGTTCGCAATGACAGACTTGGGGGCTTTTCCCACTTTTCCGGGCGCTCCATACCCCGAGAGCTTTTCTGACAGCCTAAAAAATCCCCGGTTCAGGCGAACCGGGGATTTTTTGCGTGAATCAGAAGCTGCGGTCCTTCTCGTCGATCTGCTTGCGGCAGCGGGCGATGAAGTCCTCGGGGCTCATCGCGCCCAGATCCTCGCCGCCTCTGGTGCGGACGGAGACCGTGCCGTTTTCGATGTCGCGGTCGCCGATGACCAGCATGTAGGGGATCTTCTGCACCTGGGCCTCGCGGATCTTGTAGCCCAGCTTCTCGGAGCGGTAGTCGCCCTCGGCGTCGATGTCCTCGGCGCGCAGACGGCGGACCAGCTCTGCCGCGTAGTCGTGGGCGCGGTCGGTGATGGGCAGCACCCGGACCTGCTCGGCCATCATCCACATGGGCAGGGCGCCGGCATAGCGCTCAATGAGGTAGGCCAGCGTGCGCTCATAGCAGCCGAGGCTGGTTCGGTGGATGATATAGGGCGTCTTCTTCTGGCCGTCGGCGTCGGTGTACTCCATGCCGTAGCGCTGGGCCAGCAGCATGTCGATCTGGATCGTGACGATGGTGTCCTCCTTGCCGAAGACGTTCTTGTACTGGATGTCCAGCTTCGGGCCGTAGAAGGCGGCCTCGTCGATGCCGATCGTGTATTCCACACCCAGATCGTCGAGGATGGTCTTCATCGTGGCCTGGGCCTTCTCCCACTGCTCGGCGGTGCCCTCATACTTGTTGTTGGGGTTGGCGGGGTCCCACTGGGAGAAGCGGAAGGAGCAGTTTTCCAGCATGCCCACGGTGTCGAGGCAGTACTTGGCCAGCTCCAGGCAGTCCTTGAACTCGTCCTCGAGCTGCTCGGGACGCAGCACCAGATGGCCCTCGGAGATCGTGAACTGACGCACGCGGATCAGGCCGTGCATCTCGCCGGAATCCTCGTTGCGGAACAGGGTAGAGGTCTCGCCCAGGCGCATGGGCAGGTCGCGGTAGGAGCGGGCGCGGTTGAGGAAGACCTGGTACTGGAACGGGCAGGTCATGGGGCGCAGCGCGTAGCAGTCCTTGGTTTCGTCGTCCGGGTCGCCCAGGATGAACATGCCGTCGCGGTAGTGATCCCAGTGGCCGGAGATCCGGTAGAGGTCGCGCTTGGCCATGAACGGGGTCTTGGTGAGCTGATAGCCGCGCTTCTTCTCTACGTCCTCGATCCAGCGCTGCAGCTTCTGGATCGTGCGGGCGCCCTTGGGCAGGATGATGGGCAGGCCCTGGCCGATGACGTCGACCGTCGTGAAGTATTCCAGCTCGCGGCCGAGCTTGTTGTGGTCGCGCTTGAGGGCCTCGGCCTGCTGGTCGAGGTAGGCCTGGAGCTCTTCCTTGGTGGGGAAGGCCACGCCGTAGATGCGCTGGAGCATCTTGCGGTTGGAGTCGCCGCGCCAGTAGGCGCCGCAGGACTTGGTCAGCTTGAAGCCGTTGTGCTTGACTCTGCCGGTGGAGTCCAGATGCGGGCCGGCGCAGAGGTCGGTGAACTCGCCCTGGGTGTAGAAGGAGATCGCCGCGTCCTCGGGCAGATCGTTGATCAGCTCCACCTTGTAGGGCTCTTCTCTGCCTTCCATATAGGCGATGGCTTCGGCGCGGGGCTTTTCGCTGCGCTCGATGTGCAGGCGCTCCTTGCAGATTTTCTTCATTTCGGCCTCGATCTGCGCCAGATGGTCGTTGTTGAAGGCAAAGGGCGCGTCGAAGTCGTAGTACCAGCCCAGGTCGATGGACGGGCCGATGGCGAGCTTGACCTCGGGCCACAGACGCTTGACCGCCTGCGCCATGATGTGCGAGCAGGTGTGCCAGTAGGTCTTGCGGTAGGCTTCGTTTTCAAATGTGTACAGATTTTCTTCGGACATTGTTTTGTTTCCTCCTTATTTTCATGTAGGGACGAGCCGTGCTCGTCCGCCGTCCGTAGCGCGGGTTACCAACCCGCCATCCGGTGCGCGTCCGCGGACAAGCGAGGCTTGTCCCTACGGCGTGAGGGGCAATAAAAAAATCACCCCTGATTGAATCAGGGGTGAATAAAATCCACGGTTCCACCCTGGTTGCAGCCGAAGCTGCCACTCATTGACGCTTTAACGGGCGCACCCGGTTTGACTTACTGCATGCAGCTTCGATGCTGTCATTCTCAGGCGCGTGCGACGAAGAATCGATACGATCTTTTTTCAGATTCTTCACTGCGCTCAGAATGACATTCCTGTCAGCACGGTTCATCCAAACGGCTCGGAGGCGGTGGGTCACTGCGTTCGGTCTGCGCCGCTTTCACCAGCTGCGGCGCTCTCTGCAAGACGTCCGGCAGGCCGGTCCTCGTCAAGGCCTTTGTTCGAGCTTATTCTACCACGAAATCCGGATTTGTCAACAAGAAATGTGATGATTTTTTGTGCAAATCTCTGAAAAATCGAAAAGCTGAAAAAATGTTAGGTTTTCTAACAGTTTTTGTATTGATTATTTTGAATTGTGGATGTATAATAAAAACAGACCGCTGGGAAAGCAATTTTTTTAAACAAATTCCACAAGAAAACATGTTTTCAGGAGGAAACACTATGAAGTACGGACGCACCTACAACTTTTCCGCCGGCCCCGCCACGATGCCGGAGCCTGTTCTGGAGGAGATCCGGGACGAAATGATGAACTACCGCGGCAGCGGTATGTGCGTGATGGAAATGTCCCATCGCTCCAAGGTCTTCCAGCAGATCATCGATGAGGCGGAGGCCGACCTGCGCGAGCTCATGGGCATTCCCGACAACTACAAGGTCCTCTTTATCCAGGGCGGCGCAACGCTGCAGTTCTCCATGATCCCCATGAACCTCATGAAGAACGGCAAGGCCGTCTACATCGAGACCGGCGCGTGGTCGAAGAAGGCCATCGCCGAGGCCAAGAAGGTGGGCGAGGTCATCGTGGCCGCCTCCTCCAAGGACAAGAACTACACCTACATCCCCGACTGCTCGGATCTGGACATCCCCGAGGACACCGACTACATCTACATCTGCGAAAACGAGACGATCCACGGCGTCACCTGGAACAAGCTGCCCAACACCAAGGGTCACGTCCTGGTCTCCGACCAGAGCTCCATGTTCCTCTCCCGTCCCTGCAACGTGGCGGACTACGGCCTGATCTACGGCGGCGTGCAGAAGAACGTCGGCCCCGCGGGCCTGGCCATCGTGATCATCCGCGAGGACCTCATCCGCGACGATTTGACCAACCTGCCCATCTACCTGCAGTACAAGACCCACGCCGACGCCGGATCCATGTACAACACCCCCAACTGCTGGGCGATCTACGTCTGCGGCAAGGTCTTCAAGTACCTCAAGAGTCTGGGCGGCCTGGGCGAGATGGAAAAGATCAACATTGCCAAGGCGAAGGTCTTCTACGACTTCCTGGATCAGTCCAAGCTCTTCAAGGGCACGGTCGTTCCGGAGGACCGCTCCCTCATGAACATCCCGTTTGTGACCGGCGACAAGGACCTCGACGCCGAGGTCATCGCCTACACCAAGGCGGCCGGCTTTGAGAACCTCAAGGGCCACAAATCCGTCGGCGGCCTGCGCGCGAGCGTCTACAACGCCATGCCCATCGAAGGCGTCGAAGCCCTGGTCGAGTGCCTGAAAAAATTCGAGGCCGAACATTGAGCGTAGGGGCGAGCATTGCTCGCCCGCCGATCCGCACAAGCACCAAAAACAACGTAGGGGCGAGCATTGCTCGCCCGCCAGTCCGCACAAGCACCAGGAAACAACGTAGGGGCGAGCATTGCTCGCCCGCTGATCCGCACAAGCCTTAAAAAACAACGTAGGGGCGAGCAATGCTCGCCCGTGAAAGGCCATCATGACAGACCTTCCCCAAAGAAAACCAAATCGGCTCCCGTCATTTGACTATAGCTTGCCGTATCTCTATTTTATCACCATCTGTACTGCCGAAAAACGGCACATGCTCGGCCGGGTCGTAGAGACGAGCGCTGCTCGACCGGCATATGTCGAGCTGAGCAGCTTCGGAAAGACGGTAGAGGCTGCAATTTTGGATATTCCAAAGCATTATACGGCAGCAGAAGTGGTAAAATATGTAGTCATGCCAAACCATCTGCACCTGCTGCTATGGATTAGGGAAACCGGTGAGCAGGCGCCAAACGTTTCCCGCATCATACAGCAGATGAAAGGCAAGGTTACAAAAGAACTGGGCGCATCGATTTGGCAAAAAGGCTTTCATGACCATGTGATCCGTGGGCGTGCGGATTATCAGGAAATCTGGACCTATATTGAAAACAATCCGCTCAAATGGACATTGGATCGATATTATCGTGAAGAATGACGGGCGAGCAATGCTCGCCCCTACAGAACATCATGTAAGGAGAATGCATTGAAATGAGAATTCTGGTAACTGACGGCATGGACAAGAGCGCAATGGCTGCGCTCAGAGAGAAGGGTCACGAGGTCGTTGAGCAGTTCTATGAGCCCGATCAGCTGGGCGCCGCGCTGCGGGAGTTTGACGCGGTTGTCGTCCGCTCCAAGACCAAGGTGCGCGCCAACCACATCGACGAGGCCAAGGGTGGAAGGCTCAAGCTCATCATCCGCGGCGGCGTCGGCGTGGACAACATCGACGTCAAGTACGCCGAGGCAAACGGCATCACCGTGAAGAACACCCCCAAGGCCTCCAGTCAGTCCGTGGCGGAGCTGGCCCTGGGCCACATGTTCGCCTGCGCCCGCTATCTCTCCGTCGCCGGCCACACCATGCGCGAGGGCAAGTGGGAAAAGAAGGCCTACGGCAAGGGCATCGAGCTGCAGGGCAAGACCCTGGGCATCGTCGGCTTCGGCCGCATCGGCCAGCACCTGGGCGTCATGGCCAAGGCCATCGGCATGAACGTCATCACGTTCGATATCTATCACATCCCCGGCATCGAGGAACAGCTGGGCATCCCCTATGTGGAGATGGACGAGCTGCTGGCAAAGTCCGACTTCATCAGCGTCCATGCCCCCGCCGTGGACGGCGGCGCGCTGATCAACGCCGAGAACATCGCCAAGATGAAGGACGGCGTGTGCATCATCAACACCTCCCGCGGCACCAACGTGGATGAGGCGGCCC
The DNA here is from genome assembly GCA_902795195.1 of Oscillospiraceae bacterium. Lineage (GTDB taxonomy): Bacteria > Bacillota > Clostridia > Oscillospirales > Oscillospiraceae > JAFRPC01. The sequence continues at coordinate 27,488 of CADBKF010000006.1, read as the reverse complement.
TGCTGGCCGCGCTCGAGAGCGGCAAGGTCCGCGCTGCCGGCCTGGACGTCTGGGCCAGCGAGCCGTCGCAGAACCCCGCGCTGTACAATCACCCCATGGTCTCCTGCACGCCGCACATCGGCGCCGCCACCCAGGAGGCCCAGAAGCGCATCGGTACCGAGATCGTCAGCATCATCGAGAATTTTTAAAGGAGATTCTGAACCATGAACGCATATATTGAGCGCACGATTGCATCCGTAAAGCAGAAGCACGCAAACGAGCCCGAATTCGTACAGACCATCGAGGAGGTCCTCTCCTCTCTCGACCCGCTGGTCAACGCCCATCCTGAGTATGAGAAGTTCGACATCCTCGGCCGCATCGTGGAGCCGGAAAGAATGTTCACCTTCCGCGTGACCTGGATGGACGACGAGGGCAAGTATCACACCAACACCGGCTACCGCTGCCAGTTCAACGGCGCCATCGGCCCCTACAAGGGCGGCCTGCGCTTCCAGAAGAACGTCTATCCCGGCATCATCAAGTTCCTGGGCTTCGAGCAGATCTTCAAGAACGCGCTGACCGGTCTTCCCATCGGCGGCGGCAAGGGCGGCTCCGACTTTGACCCCACCGGCAAGTCCGACGCCGAGATCATGCGCTTCTGCCAGAGCTTCATGACCGCGCTCTACCGCTACATCGGGCCCGACATCGACGTGCCCGCCGGCGACATGGGCGTGGGCGGCCGCGAGATCGGCTACCTGTTCGGCCAGTACCGCAGACTCAAGGGCACCTTTGAAAACGGCGTTCTGACCGGCAAGGGCCTGAGCTACGGCGGCTCCGTCATCCGTCCCGAGGCCACCGGCTACGGCGCGGTCTACTATCTGAATGAAGTCCTCAAGCACGAGGGCGAGGACATCCAGGGCAAGACGATCGCCTGCGCGGGCTTCGGCAACGTGACCTGGGGCATCTGCAAGAAGGCGACGGAGCTGGGCGCCAAGGTCGTGACCCTGTCCGGCCCGGACGGCTACGTCTACGATCCCGACGGCGTGACCACCGAGGAGAAGATCAACTACCTGCTCGAGATGCGCGCCTCCAACCGCAACCGCGTGCAGGACTACGCCGACAAGTTCGGTGTCGAGTTCTTCCCGGGCGAGAAGCCCTGGGGCCGCAAGGTCGACATCGTGATGCCGTCTGCGATGCAGAACGACGTGAAGATGGACTCCGCCGAGAAGATCGCCGCCAACGGCATCAAGTATTACATCGAGGTCGCCAATATGCCGACGACCAACGACGCGCTGGCCTTCCTGAGAAGCCAGAAGGGCATGATCGTGGCGCCGTCCAAGGCGGTCAACGCCGGTGGCGTGGGCGTGTCGGCCCTCGAGATGGCGCAGAACAGCGAGCGCCTGGTCTGGACGGCCGACGAGGTCGACCGCCAGCTGCACCGCATGATGGAGACGATCCACCGCGTTTCCGCCGAGGCAGCCGAGGAGTTCGGCCTGGGCTACGACCTGGTGGCAGGCGCCAACATCGCCGGCTTCAAGAAGGTCGCCACCGCCATGCTCGAGCAGGGCGTGTTCTGATGTAGTGGTCATCATACCATAGAAACGGAGAAGCGATATGACCACACAAGAAGCATTTGCATTGTTCAGACAGAAGATCAAAGAGGCCCATGCGCTTTCACATGCGATGGGCGTCATGTACTACGACGGCGACACCGCGGCGCCGGAGGAATCCTACCTCGGCCGCGGCGAGACCATGGAGTACCTCTCCGGCCTGGCCTATCAGATCGAGACCGGCGAGGAGCTCAAAAACGCCGTGGACTTTCTCTGGGAACACCGTGACGAGCTGGACTTCCAGCAGCGCCGCGAGGTCGAGGTCTTCCGCCGCAACAACGAGTACACCGCCTCCATCCCGCAGGAAGAGTATGTGGCCTATGTGTCCCTGCTCAACAACGCCAACGCCGTCTGGCACAAGGCGAAGCTCGAAAACGACTTTGCCAGCTTCGCGCCGTACCTCAAGCAGATTTTCGACACCAACATCCGCTTTGCCAAATACTACAAGCCCGATCTCGACCCCTACGACGTGCAGCTGGACATGTACGAAAAGGGCCTGACCAAGGAGAAGACCGACGAATTCTTCGAGGCACTCAAGGAAAAGATCGTGCCGCTGCTGCACCGGGTCATGGAGAAGCCGCAGGTGGACTGCAGCTGCATCGAGGGCAAGATCTTCACCGCCAACGAGCAGCGGCCCTTCTCGGACTACCTGATGGAGCTGATCACGATCGACCGCAAGCGCTGCTCCATCGGCGAGACCGAGCACCCCTACACCACGGGCTTCAACAAGAAGGACGTGCGCATCACCACGCACTATCATGAGGACAGCTTCCTCTCCTCGATGTACTCGGTCATCCACGAGGGCGGCCATGCGCTCTATGAGCTGCACAGCGGCGACGAGCTGGAGAACACCGTGCTCTCCGGCGGCGTGTCGATGTCCATCCACGAGAGCCAGTCCCGCTTCATGGAGAATCTGATCGGCCGCAGCCGGGCCTTCGTTTCCGCCATCTACCCCAAGCTCTGCGAGTATTTCCCTGCGCAGATGGCGGGCGTCACGCCCGAGCAGCTGTACCTGGCCGCCAACAAGGCCGAGCCCTCGCTCATCCGCACGGAGGCAGACGAGCTGACCTACGCGCTGCATGTGCTGGTCCGCTATGAGATCGAAAAGGAGCTCTTTGCCGGCAAGCTCGACGTCATGGACGTGCCGAAGGCCTGGAACGCAAAGTACAAGGAATACCTCGGCATCGACGTGCCGGACGACCGCCGCGGCTGCCTGCAGGACAGCCACTGGGCCAACGGTAACGTGGGCTATTTCCCGTCCTACGCGCTGGGCTCTGCCTACGGCGCGCAGATGCTCACCAAGATGAAGGAGACTGTCGACGTCGACGGCGCGGTCGCCCGGGGCGATCTCAAGCCCGTGGCCGACTGGCTCGAGGCGCACATCTGGAAGTTCGGCGGGCTGTACGATCCCTCCGTCCTTCTGGAACAGGCCCTCGGCGCACCCTTCGACCCGAAGTTCTACACCGACTATCTGGAAAAGAAATTCACCGAGATCTACGATCTGTAATTTGCAGCAAAAAGGCGCAGGAAATTCTGTTTTCCTGCGTCTTTTTGTTGCAATTCTGTCTCCGAACGGCTATAATAGGTGCAGAATAATTTTTTAGAACAGGAGCCGGAACGATGAAAACAATCACCTATACTGTCACCAACCCCACCGGAATCCATGCCAGACCCGCGGCGTTTCTGGCGCAGGCCTGCGTGGACATGAGTTCCCAGATCACCATCCGCTGCGGCGACAAGGTCGCAAGCGGCAACAACGTGCTGCAGATCCTGGGCCTGCACGCAGGGCAGGGCTCCGTGCTGGAAATCAGCGCCGAGGGCGGCGACGAGGAGGCCTCGCTCGAGCGCATCCGCCAGGTGCTGGTCGAACGCCTCAAGCAGTACAAGACCTACGACACCATCAAAATCGCCTTCTTCGGCACCAAGGACTATGACCGCCTGTTCTTCGGCGAGCTGGCAAACGACCGGACCGCGGGCGGCTACAACTGCGAGATCCGCTTTTTCTCCACCCGGTTCACCCCCGAGACCGCGTATCTGGCCAAGGGCTCGGACGCGATCTGCATTTTCGTCAACGACGAGTGCCCGAAGGAGGCCGTGCAGATCCTGCAGGAATGCGGCGTCCACCTGATCCTGCTGCGCTGCGCGGGCTTCAACAACGTCGACCTCGAGGCCGCCAGGGCCTGCGGCATCGCTGTGGCGCGGGTGCCGGCCTACTCGCCCTACGCGGTGGCGGAGCACGCCATGGCGATCCTCATGACTGCCAACCGCCGCCTGCACAAGGCGGTCAACAAGGTGCGCGACAACAACTTCTCGCTCTCGGGCCTGCTGGGCCTGGATCTGCACAACAAGGTCGCCGGCATCGTCGGCACCGGCAAGATCGGCGTCTGCATGGCCCGCATCTGCAAGGGCTTCGGCATGACCGTCATCGCCTGGGACGCCTATCCCAACCAGGCGCTGGTGGACGAGGGCCTGCTGCGCTATGTGGAGAAGGACGAGCTCTTCGAGCGCGCCGACCTCATCTCTCTGCACGCACCGCTCATCATGGGCGAGGGCGGCACCTACCATCTGATCGACGCGCGGGCGATCTCCCTCATGAAGGACACCGCCATGCTGGTCAACACCGCCAGAGGCGGCCTGATCGACACCGAGGCGCTGATCGACGCGCTCAAGCACAGCAAGTTCCACGCCGTTGCGCTCGACGTGTACGAGGGCGAGGACGAGAACGTCTACACCGACCACTCCCTGGACTTTTTGGACAACGACGTCACCGCCCGCCTGCAGATGTTCCCCAACGTGGTGCTGACCTCGCACCAGGCCTTCTTCACCCGCGAGGCCCTGCAGGCCATCGCCGCCGAGACGCTCGAGAGCGCCAGAAACTTCAACGAAGGCAAGCCCCTCGGCGCCTCCGAGTGCCGGGCATAACGCCCCGTGAAACATAGAACCGCCGAATCCTGCAACGGATTCGGCGGGTTTTTTATTCGTATGCAAGTTCGATTGTGCTGCCGTCGGCGTGGAGGACGACGGGGGCCTGGCGGGTGAGCCAGGTTTCCACGCCGTACTGGGCCAGCAGGTCCAGGGTCTGCTCATCCTCGGGCTCCTCGTCCGAGGAGGTGATGACTGCCGCGGCAGGGGAGACCGCCTTGATGAGCGCGCCCAGCGTGCTCTGCCAGTGGCCGTGGTAGGGGACCTTCAGGAAATCGTAGTGCCCGGGATCGCCTGCGAGGAACTCCGTCAGCCGCAGATCCTGGGCGTCTGCTGCAAACAGCAGCCGGTTCTGCCCGTTTTCGACCGAGACGATCAGCGAGGAATTGTTGCTCTCGTCCTCTGCGTAGGTCTCCTGCGCCGGCGGATCGACGGTGTAGCTTACGCCGCCGAGTTCAAAGGTCAGGGTCTGGCGCACGGTCTCGGCCTCCATGCCCAGCGCCTCGAGCGCCGCGACATATTTATTGTAGGCGCTTGCGTCCTTGGGGCAGTTGCTCTGCAGCACCCGGTCGACCTGCACGGATTCGAGGATCTTCTTTGCCCCGCCCACGTGGTCCTTGTCAAAGTGGGTGATGATCAGGCAGTCGAGCTTTTCGATCCCGTGCGCCTCCATATAGGCCAGGATCGTCTTGCCGAAGCCGCTCTCGCCGGTGTCGATCAGCACGGCGCTGTCCTCGGTATACAATAAAAATGCATCGGCCTTTCCGGCGAAGAAGCAGTAGACCGTGAGATCGCTTCCCTCAGCCGCTTCGGTCTGCGCAGGCGCCTCTGTCTCGCTGCAGCCGCTCAGCAGCATCAGCGCGCTCAGCACAGCCGCCAGACGCAGCCTCCAATGTCGTTTCATCGAAATCGCCTCCTTGTTTTATTTGCGGCCATTTTAGCGCGCCTACCTAAGCTGAAGCTTAAAAACGCCGGGCAAAAAAGTTTTTTCGGAAATTTTTTCACTTAAGGTTTCCCTAAGGTTGACAAGGTACACTGCGTCCAGACGATGAAACAACCCGCAGCGAAAGGAGCGATTTCCATGGCAGAACAAATTCAAAGCTGCTTTGCCCGGTTCGAGACCAAATACTTTCTGACACAGAAGCAGTACCGGGCGATGCTCGAGGGGATGGCCGCGCACACCGCGCCGGACGCCTATCCCAGATATACCATCAACAACCTGTATTTTGATACCCCCAATTTCCAGCTGATCCGCGACTCTCTGGAGAAGCCCGCCTACAAGGAAAAGCTCCGCCTGAGAAGCTACGGCCAGGTGCAGGCCGGACAGACCGTGTTTCTGGAGATGAAAAAGAAGTACGACGGCGTGGTCTACAAGCGCCGGATCGTGCTGCCGATCGAGGAGGCGGTCGCCTATCTCGAGCACGGTCAGCGGCCCTCCGACGACAACCAGATCTGCAAGGAGATCGACTGGCTGCGCCGCTGCTACGACCTCAGGCCCGTGGCCTTCATCGGCTACGAGCGCGAGGCCTACGCCGGCATCGAGGATCCGGAGCTCCGCATCACCTTCGACACGAACCTCCGCTGGCGCACGGACGACATGGATCTGCGCAGCGCCGACAGGGGAGAGGTCCTGGGCCCGCCGGACGCGATTCTGCTGGAGGTCAAGTTCCCCGGGGTCTGCCCCTTCTGGCTCAGCCGGCTGATGAACGAGCTGGGCATCCGCCGGACCTCGTTTTCCAAGTACGGCGCCTGCTATGCCGAGAACCTGATGTACCGCCCGGCCGCCCCCACGCTGCCGCAGCAGGAACCAGACAAACAGCTTGCCAGACCCGTCGCGCACGCGGCAGCGATGGGCTGAGAAAGGAGAATTTCTATGTTTACTTCGATCATCGGGACCCAGATCACCCTCGAGTCCTTCCTCATCTGCACCGCGGTTTCGCTGGTGCTGGGCGTGGGCACGGCGCTGCTTGGCCGCGTCAAAAACCGCGCCACCAAGAGCTTTTCCCTCACCCTGGCGCTGCTGCCGGCGGTGGTGGAGGTCGTCATCATGCTGGTCAACGGCAACATCGGCGCAGGCCTCGCGGTGGCCGGCACCTTCGGCCTGGTCCGCTTCCGTTCCACCCAGGGCACGGCCAGAGAGATCGTGCTGCTGTTCTTCGCCGTGGCGCTGGGCCTTGCCACCGGCATGGGCTATGTGGTGCTGGCGGCGCTGTTCTTTGTGATCGTCGCCGCGGCGCTGCTGCTGCTCACGCTCACGCCCTTCTCCGACAGCGATCAGAAGGATCGGCTGCTGCGCATCCAGATCCCGGAGTCGCTGGACTACGACGCGCTCTTTGACGATTTGTTCGGCCGGTACACCACGGCCCACGAGCTGCTCGCAGTTAAGTCCACGAACCTCGGCACGATCTACGAGCTGCAGTACGACATCCGCCTCAAGAGCGCACAGATCCCCAAGGAATTCCTCGACGCCATCCGCTGCCGCAACGGCAACCTGAACGTCGTCTGCGGGAAATTCCCGGAGGAGAAGATGCTTTGAGCGGAGGAAATCGGGTTAGGCAATAGGGAATGAGGCAATAGGCAACAGGAAACAGGACCTCTCGGTCAAGTTTCGGATCATGCAAGTGCTTGCGCCTGTCCGGACCGTAGTTCAAACATGTCATTCTGAGCGCAGCGAAGAATCTAAAAAAGCCAATGGAACGACCAGCCTTTCAGATTCTTCGTCGCAAGCTCCTCAGAATGACATAACAGAACTGCAGACCGGGCAGGCGCAAGCGTTTGCTTTGTCGAAGCCTTTTCCGGGCGGTTTTTCACCTTCCACTGTCAACTGAGGACTGTCCTGCGCTCCTCACTCCTCTCTCCACATTTCTCACTCACCATCCCTAACCCGTAACTCCTACTGCCTATTGCCTCATTCCCTATTGCCTTATTCACCTACACATTCCCTATTGCCTTATTCACCGCCACCACTTGCATCCGCGCGGGAAGTGTGGTAAAATAGGCCACAGAACAAGGCACGGAGGCGGCGGCATGGAACTTACGAAACAGAATGAGCGTCTATCTTACCTGGTGGAGGCGTTCAAGCAGGACTCCGGCGACTACCGGGACCTGGAAACTCCGGCGGAGACTGAGGGAAAACGCCGGCTGCTGCGCTCTCTTATGAACGTCCGCCCGCCAAGATCCGCGCCCGCCGCCATGGTGGAGGTGCAGGATGCGTATCTGCAGGCCCGCGCGCGGGAGCGCGGCGTTGTCACGCTTGACGAGATCCCGATGCTGGCCACGCTTGGCAGCCGCCGCCGTCACGCAGACCGGCTCTCCCTCTGGCAGGGCGACATCACCCGCCTGGCGCTGGACGCCATCGTCAACGCCGCCAACTCGCAGATGCTGGGCTGCTTCGTGCCCATGCACAGCTGCATCGACAACTGCATCCACAGCTATGCCGGCATCCAGCTGCGCGCCGCCTGCAACCGGCAGATGCAGCGCCTGCGGGCGCAGTACGGCCCGGACTATGAGCAGCCCACCGCGGTGCCCATGCTGACGGACGGCTACAATCTGCCGGCCAAAAAGGTCATCCACATCGTTGGCCCCATCGTCGCAGACCGGCTGACCCCGGAGCTGGAGCTGCAGCTCTGCCAGTGCTACAGCCGGACGCTCGAGCTGTGCCGGGAAGCCGGCCTGCGCACGGTCGCCTTCTGCTGCATCTCCACGGGCGTGTTCCGCTTTCCCAACGAGCGGGCGGCTGAAATCGCGGTGCAGACCGTCTCCGACTGGCTGGACCGGAACCCGGACGGCATGGACCGCGTGGTCTTCAACGTCTTCGGCGACCGGGATCTGCGGCTCTATCGCGCGCTGCTCATGGAGAATTGAGCCTTGAACGGCGGGCAGGTTGCCCGCGCTACTCATTGAAAAAATGACAATTTGAAGGAGGATTGCTTATGAAACGCTGGACTTCCATGCTGCTTCTGCTGTGCCTGCTGCTGGGCCTGTTTGCCGGCTGCAGCGGCCCCGCGCAGCAGACCGACACCCCCGAGACCACCGGCGAGGCCGCCGTTCAGGCACCCGACGCCACAGAGGCGCCCGCCCAGACCGACGCGCCGGAACCCGCGCAGAGCACGGAGGACTACACCCTCGAGCGCGAGGCCGGCTGCAACCAGCTGACCTTCTACTGGTACAACGAGACGGGCGAGTACGACGACTGCGACATGTGGATCTGGTACCCCAACGCCGACGGCCGCGGCTACCTGTTCCATCCCTGCGATTACGGCGCAAAGGTCGTGCTGAACGTGCCGGAGGACATCACCGAGGTGGGCTTCATTGTGCGCCGCGGCTGCTCGGACCCCGGCGGCACGAGCTGGGGCGACGCGACCAAGGACTATGACGGCGACCGCTTCACCCAGATCACCGGGCCCGACACCGAGGTCTACCTCAAGCCCGGCGACGCGGCCATGTACATGAGCGACGACGGAGGAACTACCGTGTATCAGGCAAAGAAATTCAACATGGCGGGCATCGTCGCCATGGATCAGATCAAATATTCCATCACCCCGGCCCTGCGTATCGAGTCGCTCGACCAGGTCCAGGTGCTCGACGGCGACCGGCAGCTGCCCGTCACCGAGCTCTCGAGCCTCAACAACGAGGTCGTGACCGGCGTCATCACCGTGGGCGAGAAGCTCGACCTCTCCAAGACCTACACCGTGAAGATCGAGGGCTATGAGCCCTGCACGGCCATGCCCACCCAGGTCTTTGACAGCCCGGAATTTGAAGCGGAGTTCGTCTATGACGGCGACGATCTGGGCGCGGTGATCGAGGGCGATCACACGAACTTCAAGCTCTGGGCGCCGACCGCCAGCGCGGTGCAGCTGCAGCTGTTTGCCGAGGGCAACGACGTGCCCGCCTATGAAACGCTGGACATGGAGAAGGGCGACAAGGGCGTCTGGAGCGTCAAGGCGCCCTGCGGCCACGGCACCTATTACACCTACCTTGTCACCACCGCCGCCGGCACCCAGGAGGCCGTTGACCCCTACGCCAGGGCTGTGGGCGTGAACGGCGACCGGGGCATGGTCATTGACCTTTCCCAGACGAACCTGGCGGGCTTTGAGAACGACGATTTCTACCGCGGCATCAACAGCTACAACGAGGCCGTGATCTGGGAGGTCCACGTGCGCGACTTCTCCAACCGCCTGGCCTCCAGCCGCTTCCCCGGCAAATACCTGGCCTTCACCGAAACCGGCCTGAAAAACGCCAGCGGCGAGCCGGCCGGCCTGGATTACCTGCAGACGCTGGGCATCACGCACGTGCATCTGCAGCCGGTCTATGACTACGCCACCGTGGACGAGACCAGGCTCGACGAGCCGCAGTTCAACTGGGGCTACGACCCGAAGAACTACAACGCGCCCGAGGGCAGCTACTCGACCGACCCCTACCACGGCGAGGTCCGCGTGGCGGAGTTCAAGCTGATGGTACAGGCCCTGCACGAGGCCGGCCTGGGCGTTGTGATGGACGTGGTCTACAACCACACCTACTCGGCCGACTCCTGCCTGGGCAGGGTGGTGCCGTATTACTACTACCGCTATACGAGCAGCGGCGAGCTCTCCAACGGCTCCGGCTGCGGCAACGAGACCGCCTCTGAGCGGGCCATGTTCCGCAAGTATATGGTCGATTCCGTCTGCTACTGGGCCAAGGAGTACCACATTGACGGCTTCCGCTTCGACCTGATGGCGCTGCACGATGTGGAAACCATGCAGGCCATCGAGGCGGCCCTGCACGAGATCAACCCCAACGCCATCATCTACGGCGAGGGCTGGACCGGCGGCACGACCACGCTGCAGGCCAATCTGCAGGCCAACCAGAAGAACATCAGCCAGATCACGGCCACCGGCAGCGGCATCGGCCCTGTGGCGGTGTTCAACGACGTGATCCGCGACGGCCTCAAGGGCAGCGTGTTTGACGCCAAGGACCGCGGCTACATCAACGGCAACGCCAACGAGGGCACCGCGGCCAAGGTGGTCTTCGGCCTGCTGGGCGGCGAGAAGACCAACGTCTCCAGCTTCGGCGTGCAGGACAACGCGGTCATCAACTACATGGCCTGCCACGACAACCACACCCTGTGGGACAAGCTGCTGGCCTCGAACCCGGAGGCCTCCGACGAGGAGCGCATGCAGATGAACCGCTTCGGCGCCTCGCTCATCATGATCGGCAAGGGCGTGCCCTTCTTCCTGGCCGGCGAGGAGCTGCTGCGCACCAAGGGCGGCGACCACAACAGCTACAAGTCCTCCGACGAGGTCAACAATATCGACTGGGATTCGCTGGTCTACGGCAGCAGCGCGGCCAAAATGTACGACTTCTACCAGGGCCTCATCCACATGCGCCGGGCCAACGACTTCTTCACGAAGGCGGACATGGCCTGTGAGATCCAGCCGGACGGCAGGATCGAGATCACCTGGACGCAGAACGGCGCCGTGGCGGCGCGCGGCTACGTGAATCCCACGCAGGAGCCCATGAACTTCGAGATCCCCGAGGGCAGCTGGAGCGTGCTGCTGGCCGACAACAGCCCCTTCACCGAGCCCTGGTCGCCCATCTCCGGCCCGACCACAGTCGCCCCCTTGACCGTGCTGGTTATCGTTGCAAACTAGAAAAACCAGAACAAAATATCCAAACAGAAAGATCCCCCGAAGAGAACAACATCCTCTTCGGGGGATCTTTCTGCTTCGGCAGGCGAAAAGCACTCCGATCAGCGGAGCACCTGGGGAAGGCAGGAAAAGCCTCCAAGTCTGTCATTGCGAACCAGTGACCGAGTCACTGGTGTGGCAATCCGTGCCCCCAAAAAGAGCGCAGGGACAGCAGATTTCCGTCCCTACAGGTGCAGTGAGGAACGTACCGTAGTGGCCGATGCCCACATCGGCCATAAAGGTGCGGTACGCAGTGGGGCATTATGGCCGATGTGGGCATCGGCCACTACGGATGCGTTCTCCAGCAGGTGATTATTTCCAACCCTGGCGCTTCCGTCACCCGGTCCTGCCTCCGGCGGCCCCATTTTCTTTGTTTCTTGGCCAAAGAAAACAGGGGAAAAGAAAGGCCGCTTTCCGGTTCGGAAGCTTTCCCGGCAACCATCGTACCGCTCTGCGCGCTGCTTGCTTTTTGGTGCCCTGGAGGGATTTGACTGTCGTTCTGTCCCTGCGCCCGCGCTGGCCCGGCTCCGAGCGGGGCGCGTTGCTCCATGGGCCTTTGCCCGACTGCTGTGCGAGCGTACATCCTGCGTCCTGTTCATGAACAAAGCTGCAAATGGCGGGCATGGACGGTCTGGGGACAGCCAGTGCCAGGCTTCGGCTGAATCCGCATCCTCACCACCCGATCATGGTTTCCTGAACGGCGGCCTGGCGGCGGATGATGTCATAGACCTCGGCCGGTTCCTCGCGACAGCCGTTTTGCAGCCACATCCGGACCACCGCGGTCAGCCCCAGCACGAAGAACGCCCCGTGGTAGGCCATCTCCTCCTGTGAGCAGGCGCCGAATTGCTCCGGGGCCAGCTCCGCCTTTGCCGTGCGCTCCTGAATGACCTCCCAGGCCAGGCGGAGCACGCCGTTGCGCTTGCTCTCGGCCAGGTAATAGATGTAGAACTCCCGGTGGGTGCGGATGAAACTGAAAAGCTCTGTGAAGCACTCGCGGGCTGAGGCGTGCGCGTCCAGCTTACGGAAAAAGGTCTCGGTCAGCTGCCGGGACATATTGTTTTCCACGCGCTCGACGAGGTCGTACACGTCCTGATAGTGGGCGTAGAAGGTGGAGCGGTGGATCTGCGCCTGCTCGCAGATCTCCCGCACCGTGATTTTCCCGATCGGCCGGTGCTCCCGGGCCATCATCTGGTAGACCGTGCGGATGATCCGCTCGTCGGTCTCCTGGGTCAGGCGATTGTTTTTCACATTCATGGCGTTCCTCCGTTCCGGCGATCGTGAGTGGCCGCTGCCTTTTCCTGCATCCGGCAGGGACGGCAAGCTGCTGTCCGTCGCTTTTTCCGGGCATTGAGCAGGGATGGTAAGCATCCGGCAGCCGTCTTTGTCTGCACCCAGTATACCGGATGCGGATGAAAAAAACAAGTATCGGATGATTGGAGCACATGCAGTTTCTCCTCAATAATATACATGAATAGATGTATAAATATTAAATGATAACATGCAATTTTGTACTGTATAATATGCATAAAAGATAGAATTATATCATATAATATCAAAATTTTGTGAATTTATACCAAACATCCGGCAGAAAAACAGGAAAAACTTGGGCAATAAAAATGGAAGAAAATTATTTACAATTATGAATTTTGTGTTAAAATGATTAACACAAACGGCGTTTTCGCCGAAACATCGAAAGGAAGCGATTGATAATGAAGAAGCAATTCAAACGTCTGATTTCTGTTCTGCTGGCAATGGTCATGGTACTCGGACTTTTGCCATTGACTTCTTTTGCCTTGGAACGCGAGTCCGGCAATGAGCGCAGGACTCGCGTATACACCGAGGAAGAAAACGCCGCAATTGAGGAAGACGTGTTCGCCAAGATCAGCGCGGTCACCGCAGAGGCCTCAAGGCCCATGGGCGGCACCAGCCGTCTGACCGAGGCGGATTACATTTCGCTGCTGCCCCAGGTCATCGAGGCGATCGAAAGCTCCGATACCTACCTCGCGGGCTCCCTGCAGCAGAACGGCAACTTCCTGGTCTGGCAGACCAAGAGCGGCATCCCCTGCTGCTATGACCCCCGCATGGAGGAAAAGCTGCACAACACGACCAACGCCCCCGGCGCCCAGGAGATCATGGCCATTGAGGACGACGCGCAGAGCCTGGTGCTCTCGGCGGATCTTTCTTCCCTGAACCCCGCGCTGGACGTCAAAGGCGGCAGCCCCAGCTCCACCAACATCGGCCTGATCCAGCCCTATTGGGAGTCCAGCTCCAGCTATTCCGACTCCTCCTTCACCTCCTATTCTCCCTACTATAAGACCATGTGGCAGAATCTGTACGCAGCCACCGGCGGCTCCGGTATGCGCTACTCCATGACGAACGCCACCGTGGACAACATCGCCAAGACCCTGCAGAGCTGCGGCCTGGTCATCTTTGACTCCCACGGCACGACCGACTACTCCGGCTCCAACGGCGACTACACCTCCAGAGCCAACTGCTCCTATCTCTGCCTGACCACGAACTCCGGCGTCACCTCCGCCGACACCGCAGCGCAGACCGGCACCTACGGCACCTATTACAACTGCCTGAAGGGCTCCGGCTACGCCTACGTCTCCGGCAAGTGCATCGCCGATCACATGACCGCCAACGCCCCGCACAGCCTGCTCTACATGGGCATTTGCCTGGGCATGGCCACCAAGGGCATGTACGAGGCCCTGCGCGCCAAGGGCGTCGAGGTCGTCTATGGCTATTCCCAGTCCGTCTCCTTCAAGGGCGAAAAGCAGTACATGCAGTCCATCCTGGGCTACCTGAAGGACGGCGACACCTTTGCCAGCGCCCTGTCCAAGACCAAGTCCTCTCTGGGCAGCTGGGACCCCGCCTACGCCTCCTACTCTCTGAGCCAGGCCAAGTCCAACAAGGTCGCCTTCCCGATCGCGGTCTCCTCGGAGGACAGCTATCCCGGCCAGGGCAAGGTCGACGCGGTGCAGACCGTCTACTCCACCTGGAGCCTGTACGGCGCTGCCGCCTCCTACACCATCACGGCCAGCTCCAACAACACCAGCTACGGCACCGTTTCCGTTTCCGGCAACGTCATCACGGCCAGCCCCAAGACCGGCTACTATGTCGCGGGCTACACCGTGACCTCCGGCTCCGCCACCGTGAGCCAGAGCGGCAACACCTTCACGGTCACCGCCTCCTCTGACTGCAACGTGCAGATCAACTTCGCGGCCAAGACCAAGTACACCGTGACCCTCAAGGCCAACGGCGCCACCTACAGCACGCTTTCCTGCTATGCAGGCGAGTCCGTGACCCTGCCCACCACTGCCACCGCGGTCAGCGGCTACAGCTTCGCCGGCTGGGCAGCCTCCACGGTTGCAGAGACCACCACCAAGCCCAGCTACTACGCGGGCGGCGCATCCTACGCGCCCAGCGCCAACGCCACGCTCTACGCCCTGTACACCAAGACCGAGGGCAGCGGCGGCGAGACCGTCTATCAGCTGGCAAGCAGCATTGAGAGCGGCAGCCAGTACATCCTGGTCGCAGCCGACTCCATCTCCGGCACCACCGGCTACGCCGTCGGCAACACCGTCGTATCGAGCAACCACTATCTGACGCCTGTTTCCGTGACCATCAGCGGCAGCACCGCCACCGCCAGCGCCTCGAACCTGGCCAAGGTGCTGTGGACCGCCTCCGGCAGCAGCTCTGCCGGCTACGCCTTCTACAACGCGGCCGTCGGCAAGTACATGGGCCTGGATTCTTCTGAGTATCTCGCCCCGACCTCGAGCGCTCTGTCCTGGAAATACACCTCCAACCAGTATCTGGACAACCAGACCGACAGCGAGGGCTACTACTACCTGTCCTACTCCGCAAGCAGCACTGTGCGCTACACCACCAGCAAGTCCGGCGCCGCCATCAACCTCTACCAGGCGGTCTCCACCGGCACCACCTACTACACCACCAGCCCCTCGACCACGACCCACACCCACAGCTACGGCAGCTGGACCTCCAACAACAACGGCACCCACAGCCGCTCCTGCGCCTGCGGCGACACTGAGACGGCCAACTGCAGCTACAGCGCTGTTGTGACCGCCCCGACCGCCACCAGCCAGGGCTACACCACCTACACCTGCACCGTCTGCGGCTACTCCTACAAGAGTGACTACACCGATCCCACGCCCAGCACGACCTACTACACCGTGAGCTTCTCCGTGCCGGGCGCTGTGACGGCCCCGTCCAGCCAGACCGTGGAGGCCGGCAAGTCCATCACCCTGCCGACCGCCGCCGCCCCCTCGGGCTACACCTTCCAGGGCTGGGTCACTGCCAGCGTGTCCAACGCCTCCAGCAAGCCCACCACGCTGACCGGCTCCTACACGCCCACCGCCAACATCACGCTCAAGGCCCTGTACTCCTACACCAGCACCTCCACCGCCGGCTACACGCTGGTGACCTCCGCACCGTCCGACTGGTCCGGCAACTACGTCATCACCTACGGCAACAGCAGCAGCCTGTACGCCCTCAAGGGCCTGTCCGGTAACAAGCGCTACGAGTCCACCTCCGCCGGCGGCGCCACGGCCTATGCCTCCACCGGCATGAGCCTGTCCGGCAGCACGCTGACGAACGTGTCCAGCGCCTACGTGTTCACGATTGCCTCGACCGGCTCGAAGTACACGATCCAGAACGCCTCGACCGGCACCTATGTGGGCTCCTACAGCTCCTACCTCTACAGCCGGAAGAGCTATTCCTCCACCTACTGCCAGTGGACGCTTGCAATGAACGGCTCGGCGGTCAAGGCCAGCAACTCGGCCTCCAGCCGCTATCCGTACCTGAGCTTCTCCTCGAGCAGGTACTTCATGGTCAACAGCTCCGCGAGCTCCTCCATCTACTTCTGGAAGGAAACCGCCGGCGGCAGCACCACCCTGTACACGACCCTGTAATCCGGTCATACAATACTGAATCGTATTGAAAAGCAAAAAGGCTCTCCCGAGGCCGCGCCTCGGGGGAGCTTTTCAGCATGTCAAAAAACTTCCGGGAGCAGTGCAGCTCGTAGAACCGAGTGCATTCCCAACCCTGTCATTGCGAACCAGTGCCGCAGCACTGGTGTGGCAATCCGTTCCCCTGGCACTTCCGTCACCGGGTCATGCCTCCGGCGGCCCTATTTTCTTTGCTTCTTGCCCAAAGAAAATAGGGAAAAAGAAAGGCCGCTTTCCTTCGCGTAAGCTTTCCCGGCAACCATCGTAATGATCAGCGGGTCGAGGGCTTTTGGGTACCTGGGAAGGGATTTGACTGTGGTTCTATCCCCGCGCCCGCGCTGGCTTTGGCCCGAGCGTGGTGCTCTGCACCATTGGTCTTGATCCAACTGCTGCGCAACGAAAACACATAATACGAAAGAGCGGGCGTTTGACATCCTGAACAGAAGCCCCCAGCGTTTCGCCTCGGGAGAGCTTCTTTTTTGCTATTAATCCGATAATGATCGGAATATTATCGGTTGCGCTTTGAACGCAGGCATAGTATACTGAGCACAGAAAAAGAAACAAGTGTCGGATGAATGGAGAATTGCTGTGAAAAATGAAAAACTGATGCGGGAGGGCAGCGTGCCGCAGCTTTTGGTGCAGATGAGCCTGCCGGTGATCCTGATCATGATGGTCACGGTGCTCTACAACATGGCGGACGTCTTTTTCATCGGCCGCTGCGGCAACCGCTTTGAGCTGGCGGCCATCTCCCTGGCAAGCCCGGTCTTTTCCGCGATTTCCGCCTTCAACACGCTGATCGGCTTCGGCGGCTGCACGGCCTGCTCCATCGCCCTGGGCGAGGGGCGGGCGGACATGGTCAAAAAGTACAGCGCCTTTGTGGTCTATGCCGCCCTCGGCCTGGGCCTGATCCTGATGGGCGTGATCCTCGCAGGCATGCCCTTGCTGCTCTCTGTGCTGGGGACCAACGCGGAGACCGCCACCTACACCGCGTCCTACCTGCGCATCCTGGGCTTGGGCGCCCCGTTCATGATCCTGGGCGGCGCGCTGGGCAACACGGTACGCGCCGACGGCGACGTGAAAACGGCCATGGTTGCCGCCCTGACCGGCAACGTGCTCAACATCGTGCTCGATCCGCTCTTTATTGCGGTGTTCCGCTGGGGCTGCGCCGGCGCAGCGTTCGCCACGGTGCTGGGCAATGTGGTATGCATGATCCTGCTGCTGTCCTCCATGCGCAAAAAGCCGGCCTTTTCCTGCTCGATCCGGGATTTCACGCTGCAGCCGGACGTCTCGCTGCGGGTGCTGGGCCTGGGCCTGCCGATGGCGGCCAGCACAATGCTGATGAGCTTTTCCTCGGCCTTCTCCAACCGGCTCACGGTGGGCTACGGCAACGTGGCCGTGGCCGCGCGCAGCGTTGCCGGCAAGAGCGCCATGATCATCCCGATGCTGGTCATGGGCATCTGCATGGGCGTGCAGCCCGCGATCTCCTACACCTTCGGCCGCAAGGACCACGCGCGCCTGCGGAAGATCGTTCTGGGCGTCGGTGCGATCAGCTTCGGCATCGCCTTCGCGCTCTCCGCCGGGCTCTTCCTCTTCCGGCGGCAGTACATCGCGGCCTTCAGCAAGGACGCGGAGATCATCTCCCTGGGCGCTTATATGATGCTGGGCACGCTCCTGGCGGTCCCGGTGGAGGGCGTCTACCAGATGTGCTCGACCTACCTGCAGGCCACCGGCAAGGTGGCCTACGCCACGCTGACCTCGCTTCTGCAAAAGGGCCTGGTCCTGGTGCCGGTGCTCATGCTGATGGAGCGGCTCTTCGGCCTCGATGGGATCATCTTCGCCAACGCGGTCACCACGCTCATCTCCACCGTGATCGCCCTCTTGCTCTGCCGCAGCTGGAGCCGGCAGATCTCCGAAATGTAGAAAAGACCCTGTCATTTCCAACGCGAAATGACAGGGTCTTTTTTCTTCAGCCGCGGATCAGGTTTTTGTAGAAGTCGACCGCGCCGGGCAGGCAGTTGTATTCGAGGTTCTCGTCGATGCCGTGCATGCCCTTCATCTGCTCGGGGCCGTAGATCACCGGCGCGAAGCGGATCACGCTGTCGCAGATCTGCTGATAGAATTTGGAGTCCGTGGCGCCGGTCATGACGTAGGGGCAGGCCGGAAGGCCTGGGAAGGTCTTTTCCACGGCCCGCACCGTGTATTGCCAGGCCTCCCCGTGGATGTCGGTGGGCAGGGTGTAGTCGCCGGCCGAGAGCACCTCGGTCTCGAGCCCGTATTTTGCCGCAAGCGTGCGGATGATGGAGAGGCTCTCCTCCATGCCCTGATGCGGGATAAAGCGCATGTTGGCCCAGACCGAGGCCGCCTGCGGCAGCACGTTGCAGGCGTCCGAGCCGGACTGCATCGTAAAGGCGATCGTGGTTTTGAGCAGCGCGCCGGCCTGCGCCGAGAGCTTCGGCATTACGATTTTCAGCAGGGGAGAGAACAGCCACAGGTTGCCGAACAGCAGCCGAAGGCCGAAGCCGGCGTAGGGCGAGAGCTGCCGGAACATCGCCGCGACCTCCGGGCCGAAGCGCTTTTTGAACGGAGAACGGGTCTCCACGCGGGTGATAAAGGCGGCAAGCCGCGCGATCGGGCTGTTTTTGGGCGGCGCGCTGGCGTGGCCGCCGCCGGACCGGGCCGTGAACTTTACGTCGGCCTTGCCCTTCTCAAAGACGCCCATCATGGCGAAATTCCCGGGAATGCCGGCGACGGGCTCGGTGATGATGCCGCCGCCCTCGTCGCAGACCAGCCAGGGCTTCACGCCGCGCCGTTTCAGCTCGTCGACCAGCATCTGGCAGCCCGGGCCGCCGTATTCCTCGGTGCAGGAGCTGGACAGGTACACGTCCTGCGGCGGCACAAAGCCCTGCGCGAGCAGCTCCTCGACCGCCTGGAAGAACGCGAACACCGAGCATTTGGTGTCGGCGCTGCCGCGGCCCCAGACCTTGCCGTCCGCGATGTGGCCGGAAAACGGCGCGTGCTGCCAGCTGTCCTCGGCCGGCACCACGTCCTGGTGGCTCATGAGCACGATGGGCCGCTCCGAGGACCGGCCCCGCCAGTAAAACAGCAGATTCCCGTCGAGCTCCGTCTTTTCGAGCTTCTGATGCACCAGCGGAAACAGCTTTTCCAGCAGTGCGTGGAAGGTGAGAAACTTTTCACGCTCATCCAGGCCAGCGTGCGAGACGGTCTCGCACTGCACCATTCGGGACAGCGATTCGGCGTAGGCCTCCGCGCGTTCGGGGTCCGGCGTTGGCCGGTAGGTCGAGACCTTGTGCCCCTGCAGCAGCGTCCGCACGACGGCAATCAGCAGCAGAAGGAGCAGCAGCGCCAACAACGCAAGCAACACCCAGATCATGCCGCAGCGCCTCCCGTCTTTTTGTATTTGAGCCAGGCAAGGCCGATGGCGAGCGCGCCGCTGGGCAGGATCATGAAGCTGGTCGAGCCGATCAGCGACGGGACCAGGATGAACAGCAGGCTCATGAGCAAAAACGGCAGGACCGCAATATCGAGGCTTTTGCGGAAGTATTTGTAGGCCATCGCGCCGAAGAGCGCGGGAACCACGTTGTCAAACGCCGGGGCCAGCGCGGGCGACTGCAGCAGCGGCTGCAGCGGGATCAGCAGCGCAACGCCGATGGCCAGCACCAGGATCGTCACCAGCGACGAGGTCGCGATCGAGAGCGTCGAGATGATCTCGTTTTCCGGCGTGCCGGCCTTGACGCCGACGATGTCGCGGGCGTTGACCGCGCAGGGGATCTTCATATTGATGAGGTTGCCGGTGATGAAGGCGAGATAGCCGCCGCCGGCGCCCAGCATCGGTGTGTAGATCAGCCACTCGGCGATGCAGCTGACGAACCAGACCAGGCCGATGGCGAGAAAGCCGCTGGCCGCTGCACCGAGGTCCGGCGCTGCGCCGAGGTAGCCGCCGATCACAAAGGGCACACCCAGAAGCAGCACGAGCGTGATGACGCTCGCGATCCGGCCGAAGGTGTGCGTGCGCCGGTTGTACTGTTCAAACAGGGCCTGTTTTTCTTCGTTCATGGGAACGCCTCCTCTCACGAAATTCCGCCGAGCAGCACGGCGGAGGCCATCGCCAGCAGCATGCTGCCGGCAATCGAAAAGCTCTCGACCCAGGCCAGCTGCTTCTTTTCAGACAGCCAGACAAAGAGCGCCATCACAAGGCTGGCCACCAGCGCCACCGCGATCGGCAGCCAGCTGCCGGAGAAGGTAAAGCGCCCGTTCCCGGAGACAAAGCCGCCGATGTAGCTGCCGAGGTAGGCACAGATGAGGCCGATGAACATCGCGGTCATGGCCGAATCGCCGAAGCCCGGGACGCCGGATTTTGCGCCGCCGCCGCTGCCGAGCTTCTTGAGGTAGCGCTTGCTGAAGAGCGTCGAGAAGACCATGCCCCACATGATGCACAGGCTCATGAGCAGGCAGATCGTGACAAAGCCCGTTGCCGTCATGGAGGAGGCGGACAGGCTGCCGAGGCCGACCTGCTCTGCCGCGGCGGTCGCGACCTGCGTTTCGTAGTGCAGCGCGCCGATGACCGAGAGCCGGAGCCAGGGCCAGGGCGTGCCGAGGCTGCCGGAGAGCGCGATGACGCCGAGCAGGATCCCGACGCTGGGAAGCAGGGTAAAGGTGGCGCTTGCGGCAATGACGCGCTTCATCTTTGTGGTGTCGATGCCGAGCGCCTTGCCGGCGCGGTAGGCGCGGATCAGAAAGAACAGACTGACCAGCGCAATGAACAGAATGATCGCGCCGCAGACGATGTACATAAACGGACTGTTCAGCTGGGACAAGATGGACATACCGAGACCTCCTTTTCAAGCGTTTTTCCTGAAATTCAGCGCGATCCTGTCCTGGGACAGGACTGCATTCCATGATAGCATAGTAGCAAACCGGGATGCGAAAGTCAAGGCGGCCGGAGGCAATTTGGCCGGGCCTGCCTGCATGATTTTTCATATTTTCAAGCCGAAATTGTCAAACAGGCGTTGCAAAGCGGCGATTTCTGTGATAATCTATTTCTGCCGCGCCGGAACGCGCGGCTCCGGCCGGCCGCGGAGATGTCAGCCGGCCGGACATCGACTCAGAAAGGTGAAAATTTATGCAAGTCCATCCCAAGAAATTCATCGCGCTGCTCCTGGCGGGCCTGCTGCTCATCGGCCTGCTGCCGGTTTCGGCGGCGGCGTCCGACAAGGCCATCGCGCAGGAAGAAGCGATCACCCAGGAGCTGCCGGTTTCCGGCTTCCACCACGTCGAGCTGCCGGGCTACCGGCTGCCCGAGACCCGGACCCGGGCCGCAGACGAGCTGCCGGCGAGCTACAACAGCGCCGAGCTGGGCTATGACACGGCGGTCAAAAACCAGGCGCCCTACGGCACCTGCTGGGCCTTCGGCACGCTCTCGCCGATCGAGACCTACATGATCAAGCACGGCCTGCCCGTCGGCGAGACCGGGAAGGCCGCCACGACCGACCTCGATCTGTCCGAATATCACCTGTCCTACTTTGCCTACACCGACGCCTATGACGCGCTGGGGCTCACCGCGGGCGACAGCTCGGTGCTCACCCAGTCGCATCTGAACATCGGCGGCGACGGCTATAAATCCACCCTGACGCTGATGCGCTGGGAGGGCCCGGCCAGCGAGGAGAATCCCGCGCTGGCCTATGACAGAGCGGGCGTCGGCACGACGATCGACCCGTCTCTGGCCTATTCCGGCAACGTCGCCCACCTGGCGGACGTGGACTGGATCCCGGCCTCCGACCAGCAGAGCGTCAAGCAGGCGCTTATGGAGTACGGCGCGGGCTTCTTCGGCTACTATTTCAACAGCGCCTACAACACCACCGACCGCAGCGGCGCCTACTGCTGCATCCAGGCAACCGACGCAAACGGCGACTATGCCCACGCCTCCAACCACGCGGTGACCCTCGTGGGCTGGGACGACAATTATCCGAAGGAAAACTTCAATTCGATCTCCCGCCCGACGCAGAACGGCGCCTGGATCGTCAAGAACTCCTGGGGCACCACCGGCTCCAACGCCGCCTACACGAAGAACGGCTACAACTACATCTCCTACGAGGACACGGCCTCGCTCAACGAGATCTGCATGTTCTTCCGCGTGGAGCCCGTGGACAAGTACCAGCATCTGTACCAGTATGACGGCACGCTGAACATCGACGACTATGTCGGCCTGACTGCGAACCACTCCCAGATCGCCAATGTCTTCACGGCGCAGGGGCACGAGCAGCTCCGGGCGGTCTCGATCCTCACGCTGGAGGAGGGCCTCGGCTACACGCTGGAAATCTACAAGGGCCTCAGCGCCGAGGACGATCCGACCTCCGGCGAGCTGCTGAGCACCCAGGAGGGCAGCATCCGCTACCACGGCTATCACACGATCGAGCTGGACCAGCCGGTCTCCGTGGCGGCAGGGGAGCGCTTTTCCTGCGTGTTCACGCTGCACAGCCAGCAGCCGTCGAACTCTCTGATGATGGTGCTGCCGGTGGACGCCTCGCGCGTGGACGAATACGAGGGCGCCACCCTGACGCACACCCACGCGCTGCATGAAAACACCTCGTTTTTCCGCATCGCCGGCACGGTCAGCCAGTGGAGCCAGCCGAAAAACGGCGCGGCCAATTTCCGCATCAAGGCCTACACCGTCGACGATCCCTATGCGCTCAGCGCCGTCTCGGCCAATCCCGAGATGGGCAGCGTCAGCGTCGGCGCGTTCACCGAGCGCGGCTGGGTTGTGACCGCAGATCCCGCAGAAGGCTTCTATGCCGACGGCTGGACGCTCCTCTCCGGCAGCGCCGCGGTCGAGCAGGAGGGCAGCACCTTCTACGTGATCCCGACCGAGGACAGCGTCATCGCCATCCGCTTTGCCGCAAAGCGCAGCGTCACGGTGACGCTGCTGTCCAACGGCGAGACGGTGACGACGATCCCGGCGGTCACCGGCGAGCCGATCACGCTGCCGGCGCAGGCGCCAGCCTTTGAGGGCTATACCTTCCTCGGCTGGACCGGACAGGCGCTGGCGGATGCGACCGCGCAGCCGCAGACCTTCGCCCCGGGCGGCAGCTACGTGCCCACCGGCGACGACACGCTCCATGCCCTCTACCACTGCAAGAAGCTGGAGGTCGCGGGGCAGGACGGCAGCTATGTCAAGGTGACTGCCGACGAGGATCTGACCGACGGCCGCTATCTGATCGTGAACGAGCAGCGGCAGCTTGCGCTCAACGGCGCGCTGATTGACTCGAAAATCGATGTGTTGGACAACGAGATGCCGGTCAGCGTGCAGGCAGGCCGCATTCCCGAAAACGAGACCGTCAACGACGGCGCATTCACCTACCACGCGGAAAACCACTCGCTCTCGGGCAAGCGCGAGGCCTCCTCCGGCAACGTCTACTACATCGCCAGCCCCTCGTGGAAGAACTGGATCCAGTACATCTACACCACGCCCTATGAGACCCCGGCGGCGCGCCTGAGCTTCAGTTTTGCCGCCGACGGCAGCGCGCAGATCCATGACACGTATTACGACAGCGATCTGCGCTACTATGAGAGCGGCAGCGAGGCCAACTTCCGCTTCACCAAGACGAGCACGGGCAGCTACCCGATCGCGCTCTACCGAAAGACCGAGGACACCACCCGCAACTGCTATACCACTCTGCCCGGGGCGCCGGCGCATGTGCATACGCCTGGTGCGCCGGTCGAGGAAAACCGCATGGAGCCGAGCTGCACGAGCGCAGGCGGCTATGACACCGTGACCTATTGCACCGCGTGCGGCGCGGAGCTCAGCCGCGTACATGAAGAACTGGCTGCGCTCGGCCACTTGTGGGACGAGGGCGTGATCGCACCCGCCCCGAGCTGCACGGCTGATGGCGTCCGGACCTACACCTGCCGGCGCTGCGGCGAAACGAAGACCGAGGCCGTCTCCGCGACCGGTCATACCCCCGGCACGCCGGTCGAGGAAAACCGCACCGAGCCGAGCTGCACCGGGCAGGGCGGCTATGACACTGTGACCTATTGCAGCGTCTGCGGCGCGGAGCTCAGCCGCGTACATGAAGAACTGGCTGCGACCGGCCATGACTGGAACGCGCCGGAATATGTCTGGGCCGAGGACTGCAGCACCGTCACCGCGACCCGCAGCTGCAAGATGGATGGCAGTCACACGGAGACCGAAACCGTTCCTACACGCGCCGAGGTGACAAAGGAAGCGACCGTCGAGACCGAAGGCGAAATCACCTACACCGCGCAGTTCACGAACCCGGCGTTTGCAGCCCAGACCAGGACCATAGCCACGCCGAAGCTGGACGATCCCGGTGAGGGCCTGCCCTGCGACGGCGAGCACTGCCCCGGCAGCATCTTCACGGACATGCCGCCCAAAGGCAACTGGGCGCACGACGCGATCGACTGGGCCATCGTCAACGAAATCACCGCCGGCACCACCAAAACCACCTTCAGCCCGAATGCCGGCTGCACGAGAGCGCAGGTCGTGACCTTCCTCTGGCGGGCTGCAGGCTGCCCCGCGCCCACCGGCGAAGAAAACCCGTTCACGGATGTGAGCGGCGGCTACTACTACGACGCGGTCCTCTGGGCAGTGGAGGAGGGCATCACCTCCGGCACCTCGGCGACAAAATTCAGCCCGAACGCCACCTGTACCCGCGGCCAGATCGTGACCTTCCTCTGGCGCTACGAGCACATGCCGGAGCCCGCCGCGGCGGCCAATCCCTTCACGGACGTCAAGCCGGGCGCGTATTACGAAAAGGCCGTCCTCTGGGCTGCTGAGACCGGCGTCACCGCCGGCACCACGGCCACCACCTTTGCCCCGGATGCCACCTGTACCCGCGCGCAGGTCGTGACCTTCCTGTATCGGGACATCGCAGATTAACGCTTGCGGAGGCCCGGACCGGGCCTCCGCACACGATCCGGAAATCAAAGAATCGGAGGGAACGCATGAAGACCCTGATCGAGCTATATGACAAGCAGCCGATCGCCAATGTGCTGGGAACCGAGATGTTCCGGCCGGAGCGGACCGTCTTCCTGTGCGACAAGGAGGTCGCGGAAAACCGCACCCTGCAGCAGAAGCTGCGCGCGTATTTTCAGCGGCGCGGCATCGGTACGCAGATCCTGTTCCGCGAGACGGCCACGCTGAACGCCGCCTCGGTCAAGCGCGCGCTGGAGGCCGTCGTCCGGCAGTACCCGGACTGCGTGCTGGACATTTCCGGCGGCTCCGACGCGGCGCTGTTCGCCGGCGGCCTGCTCTGCGCCGAGCAGCCGCTGCCGGTGTTCACCTATTCGCGCAAGAAGAACATGTTTTTTGACATTCAGAACGCGGACTTTGCCCACAGGCGGAAGTGCGACGTCCGGCTCTCTGTGGAGGACTGCTTCCTGGCCGCGGGCGGCTCGATCCGCCAGGGCCGCGTGGACAACGCGATTTTGGAGCAGTATGCAGCGAAATTCGACGGCTTTTTTGCGCTCTTTCTCAAGTACCGCCGTCCGTGGCAGAAGCTGATCTCCTACTTCCAGCACGCCTCGCCCACGCCGAAGGAGGGCGCGCCCTCGCTCTCGGTGGACGCGCCCTGGCAGCTCAAGGGCGACCGTGGCCTCGTGAGCGCGAACGAAGCGGCGCTGCAGGATCTGGCGGCGCTCGGCTTTCTGCGTGATCTGGAAATCGAGCCGGAGGCGCGGGTCCGCTTCACCTTTGCCGACGCGCAGATCCGCACCTGGCTGCGGGACGTGGGCAGCGTGCTGGAGCTCTACGTCTGGCAGGCCTGCGTCCGCAGCGGGCGCTATCAGGACGTGAAAACCAGCGTTGTGGTGGACTGGGAGGGCCAGAACAGCCCCGACGGCGTGAGCAACGAGCTCGACGTCGTGGCGGTCAGCAAAATCCGCCCGGTGTTCATCAGCTGCAAGACCGGCGAGATCCGCACCGAGGCGCTCAATGAGCTGGCCGTCCTGCGCGACCGCTTCGGCGGCACCGTGGCCCGCGCGATCATCGTCAGCGCCGAGCGGGCCCGCACCGTGACGCGCAACCGCGCCCAGGAGCTGGACATCGAGATCATCGACCTGGACGATCTGGACGCCGCCCGGCTTCTCGCGCGCGTCCGCTGATACAAAAGGGCCTGTTGCAAAATGCACGAATTGCGACCGAGAAATCCGTACTTTTCACGTGAAAAAGCGTGAAATAGGAACGGATTTCTCGCGGTCTCTCGAAATGACAGAGCATTTTGCAACAGGCCCATCAGCTCCTCGACGACCACATAGAGCATGGCGCCGGCGGCAAAGCCGCTGAGCGCTTTTTGTATGCCCTGGCTCAGGGCCCTTCGCATGAAGAACACGCAGGCCGCGCCGAGCGCCGTCCCGAGGAACGGGATCAGAAGACCGATTGCAACTGTTTTCATAGAATCACATTCTTTCTTTCTGTAGATCCCCGCGCCGCAGCTCCGGCAGCACCGGCAGCACCACGAAGAGCGCCGCGATCAGCGCCGCCAGGAAGATGCCCGCGTGCGGGATGAAGGAGGCGGTGCCGTCGCTTCCGATGACGGTGTCCGCGTTCCGCAGCACCCAGGCGCCGATCCAGGGACCGACCACGCCGGGGATCAGGACCTGCCCCGTGATCCGCAGCCCCTGGAACATGCCGGCCCGGTTGGCGGGCGTGTGATCGCGCACCATGGCGCCGAAGACCGCCATGCCGGACAGATACCCGCACATCATCAGAAGCGAGCCCAGGAAGACCGGCACCACCGTGCGCGTCAGATACAGCAGCACATAGCCTGCGCACAGCATGGCCAGCGCCGGCAGCAGCGAGCTGCGGAAGCCGCGCCGGTCATAGCGCTTGCCTTGTCCATGCCCAGCGAGACCTCGTAATAGAGGATCAGATAGGGCATGAAGATCTGGATCGAGATGCAGAACAGCGCGAAGGCCGCGAGCGTCCGGTAGAGCACCGGATTCTGCCGCACCACCGCGGGCCGGAAGCCGTAGACCATGTTCCGCAGGATGCTGCGGTTGCCGGAGCTGTCCACCCGGGGCTCCTCGATCAAAAAGAAGCCCAGAATGCCGATGGCCAGCACCGCCGCGCCGATGATCGTGTAGATCGTGACCCAGGCCTCGGGCCGGTCCAGGTCAAAGCCCATGAAGCCGCCGAAGACCACCAGGATCGCCAGCAGCGGCATCATCGCGTTGACGCCCTCGGCCGCGCCGCGGTTGGTCTCGTCGGTGGAGTCGGTGAGCCAGGCGTTGAAGCAGGCGTCGTTGGCCGACGAGCCGAAGAAGGTCATCACGCAGTCCATGACGATCACCAGGCTCACGCCCACTGAGGCCGC
>CADBKF010000005.1 GCA_902795195.1 Oscillospiraceae bacterium | reverse complement strand
TACGTACGAATGCCTCCGCATTTCATGCGGAGCGTCGAACGCTTTCCGTGTTCGACGAATAAAACCATTATAAATGGTTTTATTGCATTCTAGTATAAATCTGTACAGTGAAGCGGAAAGATGATGTTTCGCGTATTGCAAACATGGACCGGATATATTTCAAATCACTGCGCCATTTGAGTCAATGATGCGCTTGTACGCCCAGGCGCTGTCCTTTATGATGCGATTTCCCGTTGTAAAATCCACATAGATGAGCCCGAAGCGGGGGTCATAGCCCTCCGCCCACTCGAAGTTGTCCATGACGGACCAGTGCTGATAGCCCAGCACCGGGATCCCCTCGTCCACCGCCCGCTTGAGGCCGCCAAGATAGCGGAGCAGAAAGTCCGTGCGCTGCGGGTCGTGGACCTTCCCGTCCAGGGAAACGACGTCATTTGCGGCAAGGCCGTTCTCCGTGATCAGGATGGGCAGCTTATAGCGCTCGTAGACGAACTTCACGTTCCAGTACATCACCCGCCCGTCGATGACCCAGCCGAGGCTGTTCTTCGCCATCCCCGGATCGGGCTTCTTGCCGCCGCCCCAGTCGGCATAGTTGAAGGAGGTATAGATGTTGAGCCCCACAAAGTCCAGCGGCTGGCAGACGGCAGCCATATCCTTCTCATGGTTGGCGTAGATCCCGTAAGCTCTTACAGGCTTTCCCAGAAGCATCGGGTCCATCCACCAGCGGTTGGCCATGAGGCCGTTGTCGGTCTGTACGGTCTTTTTTCGGGCATCCTCGATCTCACCCGGGGTTTCATGCTCCGGCACCCACGCACCGCTGGAAAATGCCACACCCACCTTGGGTGTCTTCTTTGCATGTTGGCGGATCACCTTGACCGCTTCTGCGTGCGCGAGCATGCAGTTGCGCGTGAGCTTTGAAAGCGCCAGATAGTTCCGCTTGAATGGGGCGTGAACGCCTTGCAGATAGCCGTTCATGATAAAGCAGCCCGGTTCGTTCATGGTCATCCACCAGGCAACGCGGTCGGACAGCGCATCCACCAAAACCCTCGTATAGTCCCGGAACAGCGGCACGATGCGCTCACTGCGCCAGCCGCCTTTTTTGTAGACCCACAGGGGCAGATCCCAGTGGTAGATCGTGACAAGAGGTTCGATGCCCGCTTCCAGCAGCGCATCCACAAGGTCGGAGTAGAATTGGAGTCCTTCCGGGTTGACCTTGCCCTCCTCCGGGATCACGCGGGACCAGCTGATGGAGAAGCGGTAGCTTTTGAGCCCGATTCTCTTCATCAACGCTACGTCCTCCCGCCAGCGGTGGTAGTGATCGCAGGCCGTGTGACAGTTTTCTCCGCGCTTTACCTGTTTTTTCGTGGCGACGTCCCAGATGCTGGGCGTTCTGCCGCCCTCGTTCCAGCCGCCTTCGATCTGTGCAGAGGCTGCAGCGGCGCCCCAGAGAAAGGTTTCGGGAAAGCTTGTATTCATAGGTGTATCTCCTCCATGGCAGATTCTTGCTTCATCCCTTACTCCAAAGTGAACGAGAGAATGTCCACGTTCCCATTCTGAACCTCAATGCACAGCTCCGCACGCGCTCCGCCGGATACGGGTGCGGAACGGCCCGAGAGCGGTACGCCGTTTACCGTGATTGCGCCGTCACCGTTGTAAGAAACGGTGATTTTTTTCGTGCGCGAGAGGTCAAAGTATTTATAGACCGCCTTCGTCCCGGCGGTGAGACCGGCAAGGAGCGTGATACCATTCTTTTCCGTGATGCGCGGCAGGGTCTGCTGCCTGCCCACGCCCAGCCTGATGGGCTTCGGCGTGATGAGGTTGCAGCAAATCGCTGCGGGATAGGTGCCGACGCCGGGAAGCGGCGCACCATGCAAGCCCTGCGTCGTGACCTCGACCTGGCGGATCGCTCCATCCGACGTGATCTCAATGGGTTCGGCGCAGGCCTGGCGGGAAAAGTCGGTGTTGTTCGTGCAGCGGTGATAGAACACGTAGTATCTGCCGCCGATTTGCTCGATGCCGCCGTGAATGGTGCCGGCGTTGTTCTTCGGCTGGGTGTTGCCCAGATAGCCCAAGTCACTGTTGGAGATCATCACGCCGCGATAGTGAAAATCCTTGTCCGGATACTTCGAGGTGGCATAGCACAGCTCGTTGTTCTGCCCCGACGACCAAACAAGATAGTACAGTTCCCCGAACTTGCGGATGCTCGCCGCCTCATAAAAGGCATGGTGATACAGCTCGCCGGTTTGATCCGCCGTGGTCCTGCTGTCCAGGACTGCTTTCGGCTCTGATTTCACCGTCAGCATATCATGCTCCAGCTCCACCACGGCGCAGGAGAGGATGCTGGGCTTTGTGGCCTGGATCTCGCGGATCGGGCGCTGAAACAGCTTATGCTGGACGAGGTTCAGAAGGGGCGAAAAGAGCTTCGAGCGAAAATCCCTTCCCAGGCCCCAGCCGTAGTAGAGCCAGATGCGTCCGTTGTCGTTCAAAACCGCGGGATCGTTGGTGAGAAATTTCAAAACCGGGCTTCCGTCGGGATCGCGGATATCGCCGTAGTAATCGAAGGGTCCCTCCGGCCGGTCGGAGACTGCCACGCTCAGCGGTCCGAAGGGCCTGGTATTCGGTCCGGCGGCAAAATAATAGAGATAGTACCTGCCGTCCGGGCCTTGCACGCAGTCCGGCGCGTAAAAATCGACGAGCTTTCCGTCCTTCGAGCGCGGGTCCTGCGCTTTTCGGTAGCTGACGCCGTGATTCGTCCAGTTGGACAGATCGTTTACCGGCGCAGACCAGACTGTGTAGTCCTGCACGCAGAAGCGCCTGGAATTTGCCGCGTCGTGGCTGCCGTAGAGATAGACCCGGTCGCCGAAGACGTGCGGTTCGCCGTCCGGGACATATTCATCCAAAGGAAAAATGGGGTTGCAGATCTGCCGTTTCATATCAGGCCCTCACAGTAATCAAATACACGTCGTTTGTGAAGAGGGAAAGGCTGAGTTCCGTCTTCCCGTCCTCTGCCTTGAAGGGCAGAGGCTCCTCGGTCAGCCGCGTTTTTTCGGCGATCTCCCGCGCCTCGGCCCTTGTGAGGTTGTCCGGCGAGCCCATCTCACTCCAGATGCGCTTGGGGTTGCAGTGCGCGTCGTCGATGCGCTGCGCGGTCACGGCTGACGCCGCAAAGTCCAGGAGCAGAGAAATATCATAGCGCTGATTCTCGTAATAGTCACCGGATTGGGGTGTCAGCAGAATCTGTACGTTCTCCCCGTCGGTAAACGCGCCCATGTCCACCTCGCCCGTCTGCGGCAGCGAAAGCCGCCGGGGGTAGAGCTGGGAGAGCATCTTGAAGCCCCAGAAGTTGGGCTTGGGGATGCCGTCATTGGAGACGATGCCGAAGGAGCCGACGAAGGGCTTGGGCAGCATGAACTGCTCCTCAAAGAGATCGGAACAGCACCAGAACATATACCCGGCCAGGCTGCCGTCCAGATCGAGGCAGGATTTGACCGCAAAGGCTGCGGAGTATTTCTCGTCGTGGACCGGCGAGCCGAACACCGCCATAGAGTTCCATTCTGTGATGAGCAGCGGCTTGTCCCCGCACTGCGCCTTGGCCTTTTTGTCCATTTTGGCCAGCGTTCCCTTGTCCCAGCGTCTGGCGTCCTCGGGCAGGAAGAACATATCCGTCATGGCGTCGGAGAGATCGCTGTGATTTTTGACCGCGCGCCTCGACGCCGAGAACATGTGCCTGACGTTTGCGAGATTGATGAAGTTGCCGAAGGCGTCGCCGGGGTAATGGTGGGTGGAGACAAAATCGCAGGGAACCTTGTTCGCTTCGCAGAACGCCAGAAACTCCGGGATCCACTTGCAGGCGCTGGTGGAGGGACCGCCGACGCGGAGACGCTCGTCCACGCTCTTGATGGCCCTTGCCGTTGCCTCGTAGAGCTTGAAATAGTCCTTCTGTGTTCCGGCGAAGAAGCAGCCAAGATCCGGCTCGTTCCAGACCTCGAAATACCAGCGCTCCACCTCCTCTGCGCCGTAGCGATCCAGGAGGAAGCGGATGAAGCGGCGGATATAGTCGCTCCACGCATCAAGGGACTTCGGCATGGTGATGTTGGGATTATAGGCAAGCCCCAGCTTCTTCCCGCTTGCGAGCGCCGATGGCATGAAGCTCAGCTCCACGAAGGGCCTGACACCGCAGTCCAGCAGATTGTCATAGACATCTCCCACCTGCCGGAAGTTGATCTCGGAAATCCTGTTCTTTCCGGGCACAGAGCCGAACATGCGGCAGTCGCCCATGCGCTGATAAGTCAGCATATCGTCGTCCAACACGCCGTGGCAGCGGAGATATTGAATCCCCAGCTCGTCGCGGGCCAGCTTGATCTGCCGCAGCATATCCGCCCGATGGAGCAGATAGGCGTGGCAGTTGCCAAGCCCCATCTGCCAGGAAAAGTCGGTCTTTGTGGCCGGTGCATTGCGGTTAATGGAGATGTTCATCGTTTTGCCTCCATTCAGAAGTCTTTACAGGTCTCACTCTTGAAAATGAGCTCCAGCACACGCCCGGCAGAACGGTCGAGTGCTGCTCTGTCCAGCGTTCCGTTTTTCAGCCCGGCAAGCAGCGCCTTCCGCACGGCAGCACCTCCTGGCATAATGAGATCATTGCCTGCGTTGATCGCGGCCACGTGAGATGCGGGATCGGTGGCGTTCCAGTCGCTCATCACAAGCCCGCCAAAGCCCCACTCCTCCCGGAGCACGCCGGTCAGAAGCTCCATATCGTTGCAGACATACCGCCCGTTGACCCGATTATAGCTGGACATGACCGTCCAGGGCTTTCCTTCGGCAATAGTAATCTCGAAAGCGCGGAGATAAATCTCCCGCAGCGTCTTCAGAGAAACATTCGCGGAGACGCCGGCCCGGTTGTCCTCCTGGTTGTTGCAGCAGAAATGCTTGACCGAGACGCCCACGCCGCCCTGAGACTGCACGCCTCGCGTCACAGCGGCGGCCATCTTGCCGGAAAGGATCGGATCCTCAGAGTAATACTCAAAATTTCTGCCGCACAGAGGGTTCCGATGAATGTTCAACCCCGGCGCCAGCCATACGGAGACGCCGATCTCAAGCATCTCTTTGCCGACAGCCTGTCCGACCTCCTCCAGAAGTGCGGTGTCCCAGCTCTGCGCCAGCACGGTTTCACTGGGCCAGGCGGTCATATAGCGATAGACTCGCGTTCCGCCGCCGATGAGCTTTTTGAGAAGCGGCTCGCTTTTCTTGAGCCAGCCCCAGCGCCAGTCCTCCGGCAGCCCGTTGGGATAGCCCGGCAGACCGCTCCTACGCACGGCAATCTCCGGCACGACGTTCAATCCCGCAGGGCCGTCCGCCAGCACGATGTTTGGGATGCCCTTTTTGAGAAGCGTAGTGCAGGTGCGCCCTGCCGCGCCCATCACGTTGTTATATGCCCGTATCGGGTAGCCCCCGCCGGTCACGAGCTGTATTTTATCCTGATCCGTCAGCGTTTCAAGAAGCTTCCGCACCCGCTCGCTGCGCTTTTCTGTGCGCTTCTCCCGCCGAACGGGGAAGACGCGCTCATCTGTCAGCGTAAAGCTGCCGCCGGTGGAAAGGGCATATTCTCCATCCGGGAGGAAAAAGCAGCCCCGGTCTTCATCAAAGGATGCGATCTGCTTCAGATCGTATGGGATGGACAGCGTTTCACACTCGCCCGGCGCGAGGGTCTTCGTTTTCGCAAACGCGGCAAGGTCACGCCTGACGTGATAGCTGATGAAAAGCGGAACGATCTCTCTGCCGCTTGTTTTTCCGGTATTGGTGACGGTAACGACAACTTCTTTATCAGTGACAAAGTCGGTTTTTACCGCAAAGCTCGTGTAGCTGAGCCCGTAACCGAAGGAGAAGCGCGGCGTGATACCGTTCGCGTAAAACCAGCGGTAGCCCACCAGGCTCTCCTCAGAATACGCCTCGTTTTCCAGATCCCCGTTCCTGTGGCCGAAGGTGTTTGCGGAAGGATACTCTTCATAACGCATGGCCCAGGTGTCTGTCAGCCTGCCGCTGGGGCAGACCTTGCCCGTCAGAATGTCTGCCAGGGCGTTTCCGCCCTCCATCCCGGGCTGACCGATGAAAAGCACCGCGTCAATTCGGACCTCATCGAGAACGCTGAGGTCGATCACGCCGCCGCAGTTGAGCACCAGGATCAGCTTTTTGTAATGCCGGGAGAGCAGACGCAGGCTGTCGGTCTCCGTGTCGGAGAGTAGATAGTCTCCCTTCTCCACACGGCGGTCCTTTCCCTCGCCGGCCTGCCGGGAAAGGACGTAGATCGCTGTGTCGGTTTCTCCGGTCAGCTCATCCGGCAAAACCGGGGTGCAGGCGGGATAAGGCATCGGATTTTCGTGAATGATGTCAAACATCTTCATGGTGCGGACAGGACCATAGCCCTTGATCGCCTGCTCCACCTTCTGTTTCCATGCCGCGACATCGGCGTTGTGCTTTCCTGAAAAGCGATCCATCCAAAGCGTTGTCGGGAAAGAAAACCCCGCATTTCTCAGGCCTTCCTCAATGGTCAAACTGTGGCGCTCATGCACATCGCCTGAGCCGCTGCCGCCCTTTACAGTTTGGCGGCTGCCGGGGCCGTAGAGGGCGATTTTTCCCGGCTGCAGGGGCAGAACGCCGTCATTTTTGAGCAGCACGATGCCCTCCGCTACAGCGCGGCGGGCAAGCGCCTTGTGCTGGCGTTCCCACTCGGATTCTTCTTTTGTGCGGGCTCCGAAGGTTTGATATTTCTTCACTCTGCCACCTCAATTTCCACCATGCCGGAAAGCGCCTCGCTCTCGGCTCTTATGATAACATTTTTCTGCGCTCCCGCACGAACAACCGCCAGCGCCCTGCCGCGGCAGGTCCTGTGACAGGGCTTGTCAAAGACCTCGTCCGTCTTGCAAAGGGCGCTCCCAAAGCCGAGAAGCTCACCGCCCGTGACGGACAACTCCACAGCTTCTTCGATGAACGGCTTCAAAATGCCGTTCTGATCTGTAAATTCAATGGGGACATAGACGATCTCGCCGGGCTTTACGGAGGATTTCTCCGGTCTTACGGAAAGGATTGTCTCCGTCCCGCCGGTTTGCAGCTCGCTTGCGGAAATGATTTTGCCGTCTTTATCCAGCGCCTCGGCCCTCAGCGTTCCCGGCGCGTAGCGCAGGCGGAACAGCGCACGGAACTTTTTCAGTTTTTTCTCGCCAACGATTTTGCCGTTCAGCGTTAAGCGTACCTTTGATGCAGCGGCATAGACCTCGACGGTGGCTGTTTCGCCCTCATAGCCCTGCCAGGTCCAGCTGTCGATTCCGTTGGTGAACTGCCAGGCGCCCTTGGAGGGCGTCTCGCCGGCGTGGTTGAGAGGAGAGACTGCGATAAACGGCTCTTTTCGCAGCCCCCAGACGGTCTGCAGGAAGGCCATCGCCGCAAGAGGCTTACCGGTGATATCGATCATACCCTGTCCGGCCAGAAGCGGCAGACCCGGATCACTGTGGTAGGTCCAGTCTCCGATACAGGCCTCGCCGAGATAATCCCAGGCCGACCATACAAAATCACCAACGAGCTGTGGGTATTGCTTCACTCGCTCCCAGTTATAGGGAAGATCGGCAGCCATTGTCTCAGAACCGACAGAGATGCGCTCCGGGTGTGCCTTTGCGTCAGCATCATAGCGGCTGGAGGCATAGTTGTAGCCTACGATGTCCAGGTGTTTTGCCGCGCCCTTGACGGCGTTTTCACCCTTCTTCCCGGCGGACATCAGGAACATCAATTTGCCCAGCTTGTTTGCCATGGCGTTGAAGAAGGCGGAGCCGGATTTTTTCTCCCGGTAGCCTGCCTTGACCTCCCGGGGCTCCGGGCGGTATTCTCCCTTTTCCTTGTATACGCCAAGACCTATTTTCGCATAGACGTTCAGAAGCACGTTGATCCCGGCGGTAACGGGCCGTGTGGGGTCGAGAGAGCGCACAAAACCGGCAAGCTCGCCGCAGACCTCCGTGCCTTTCTCCGTGGCCGTTTCGCTGACCTCGTTGCCGATGGAGTACATTACGACTGAGGGATGATTCCTCGCGCTCTCCACCATTGCGGCAAGATCTGCTTTCCAGTCCTCAGAAAAATGCCGCGAATAATCATGGTAGGTCTTAGGCACGTACCACCCGTCAAAACACTCGTCCATAACGTACATGCCCAGCCGGTCGCAGGTCTCCAGCGTGATCTGCGACGCCGGGTTGTGGACGATGCGCACGGCGTTGAAGCCCTGTTCCTTCAGAATGCGGATGCGCCGGGCTTCGCTCTCCCGATACTCACAGGCGCCCAGAACGCCGTGGTCGTGGTGAATGCAGCCGCCGCGCAGCTTGACGGGCTCGCCGTTCACGGTGAGGCCCGTTTTTGCGTTCCATTTGAGCTCCCGGATGCCGAATGTGACCCAAGCTTCGTCGGTCGCAGATTTCGCCCTGCAGCGGTAGAGCTGCGGCTGCGCCGCACTCCAAAGCTTCGCGTTCGGGATTGTGAGCGGCCCCGGCTTGCCGGAAACGACGAGCACATCTCCGTCATAGATCTCCACAGCATCCGCGTCACTTGTGATCCTGACGACGGCGGGAGAGATGGAAAGCGTTTCGATCTGCAGCGTTCTGATGTAGTTCTGATCCCGGATCCGCAGCGTCACGTCCCGGTAGATCCCGCTGCCGGAATACCAGCGGCAGTTCGGCTGCAGGGAATTGTCCAAGGTGACGGTCATGAGGTTTTCCCCGGCTTTCACGGCGGCGGAGATGTCCACGTCAAAGGCGGTATAGCCGTACCGGTGGCTCCCGCAAAGCACGCCGCCCACCGAAACGGTGCAGTTCTGATAGACGCCCTCAAAATGGAGGATGTAGGACTTGTCCGGATCGGTGACGGAAAAACGCTTTTCGTACTCGTACTTTCCACCGGGGAAATAGCCGCTGTTCACACCGCCGGGGGCAGAGGCGCTTCTCTTCTCCGTGATCATGGCGTCGTGGGGGAGCGTGATGCGCTCCCACGCTCCGCCCGCGCGCCGGAAGCGCCAGCCCTGATTGAAGTTAAGCTCCATGCTTTTTCTGCTTTTTCGCAGCCTTTTTGGCCTCTTTTGCCAGATATTTGGCGTTCTCGGTCTCAAAGTCCAGCCCCTTTTTGGCGCAGTGCTCCTTCAGATCGGCGATGCGGTTTCCCTCCCGCTCCCGGGCAGCCTGCTCCTGTTCGCGGCGCTCCAGCTCCTCCGGCTCGACCCATTCTTCGCCCCGGGCCAGGACGGCCTCCTTCTTGCGGCGCTTGAGCTCCGCGTTAATCTCCGGCAGATGCTTCTCCACGTCCACAAAGGGCAGCAGGACCAGCACCGTCACGGCGAGAATGATATCAAACAGGTAGAATGCAAGCGTCATGAACTGCGTCACCTGCGCAGACGGCACGACGCCTTCGACATCCACAAAGCCCAGACGAAGGATCGTGGACTCAAAGCCGCCGGCAAAGGGCGCATAGATGAGCGCCTGCACTGCCGTGATGATGGCAACGCCGAGCAGCCCCTCCAGGCGCAGATGCGATTTGTATTCCACGCTGTCAAAGGCAAAGCAGGTGAGCGTTGCGAAAATATAGGCGTTCGGCATCCAGCCGATGTTGCGAAGTAAGCCGCCAACCACCGCAGGCACCAGCTGATCAGGGAACAGCCAGCCGATCACGCTGCCGACCAGTACCAGCGCGTAGCCGCCGATGGTCAGATTGCGGATGCCGGTCTTCTTGGCAATGGGGTAGATCACAATCGCGCCGATGCCCATGGGAATCCCCGTGGCGATCTGATAGATCGTGTACATCATCGGATTCTCCGCGCCGCCGAGCAAAAACTTGATATAGAAATACTGGACGTTGCCGCCCTTGAAATTGTCCACGATTCCGGAGACTGTCGCAATGATGGTGAGCAGCACGAAGTATTTGTTGGTAAACAACGCTTTCATCTGATCCCGCAGCGGGATCTTGTTCTCATGGTCGATGCCGACCTCCGCGGCCACATCCTCCGTAATGCGCTCCCGGGTATAGAAGTATTCCAGAAGCAGCAGCGGGATCGCCACAACGGAGAGGGAAACCATCAGGATCGGATAACCGTTGATGTCCTTCTCCAGCCACATGGGCAGGGCAACCATGTTGATCAGCATGCCGATGATGATGCCGGAGATCAGGGTCCAGCTCAGCTTGCGGACAAACTGCGCCCTGGTTTTATCTGCCGGGTCCCGCGTGGTCAGCGAACAGATGTTGTCCCGGAACAGATAAAAGAATGTGGAGCCCACCGTGTGATAGGCGATGAGCAGGAAGAAGAAATAATACCAGTAGTTCTCTCCGAGCGTCGTTCCGGGGAACAGGAAAATCAGTCCGCCGATGAGGATGGAGACAAAGCCGAAAATCAGATGCCAGGGACGCATGCGGCCCTGCCGGGATTTCGTGTGCTGCAACAGCCAGCCGTTCAACAGGCCGAAAGCGACTGCCAGAACCTTGGCAAAGGTCATGACCCATTCATAGCGGCCGCCCATGAGCTTGACCATTTCCACGTTGGCTGTGCCGTACATCGCGCCGGTCTGCTGGGTAAAGAATTTTTCCACCAGCGCCGCAATGGTGTTGACCACAAAGATCAGACCCAGCGACCCGATCAGGTGGCCGAAGATGATTTCCTTCCTGGAGACGCCCCTGGTTTTGATCCGGGTGTCCATGAAGGGCTGCTCGAACAGGCCCCTGCTGAGCAGGCTGATTTCTTTTGCCATATTGCAAAGCCTCCCCGATGAATTCTGCCTCTATTTTAATGCAAACGGATTGATTTGTATTTCAATATCGGGTATAATATTATAAATTCGGGCAGAGGTGAGAAAAATGGAGGATCTGGTAAAGGTCTATGAGAAAAAACGCGAGGCCGTGCGCAGCAAATTGGCCAAGCGTCACACGGCCAGCTCGCAGGATGCAAAGGAGTCCGGCGCGATCCACGGTACCTGGCAGTTCGAGAACCTGATGCTCAGCTATATCCGGGATGGCGAGGTGGAAAAGCTTCGGGCGTTTTTGAGCGAGGCCGTCCGGCATACCGATTTCACCGCCGGCACCCTGGCCTCCGATCCTCTGCGGCAGGCCAAAAACCTGCTGATCGGTCTGACTGCCGTCGTCGGTAAGGTCGCGGGGATCGGCGGCGGGATGGATATCGAGGACGCCTATCGGCTCATCGATCTCTACACCCAGGAATGCGAAAAGACCGCCAGCGTGGAGGCGGTCTATCTGCTGCAGTACAATATGGTGATGGACTTTACCGAGCGCGTCCGGCAGGCGAAGCTGCCGGAGGGGCTCTCCCGCGAGGTGTTTTCCGCCGTGCAGTATATTGCGGATCACTCCCACGATTCCATTGGGATCGACGAGGTCGCTGCGCATGCCGGACGCAGCCGCTCCTATATCACCCGCCGCTTCCGGGCGGAGATCGGCAAAAGCGTCAACGAGTATATCACAGAGGCAAAGATCCGCGACGCAAAGCGGTTTCTGCGATACTCGGAGCTGACTTTCGGCGAGATTGCCAATTCCCTGGCCTTTTCCAGCCAGGCCTACTTTCAGACGGTCTTCAAAAAAGAAACCGGTCTGACGCCGGGTGAATACAGGCAGTTGCACGTTGCAGGCAGGATCAACTCATAAAAGCTTTCCCGCATAAAAGGAGAGCGGCTGCCTGCGGCATGACCCAATGCACATAACACGTCACGGCAATCACCGAACACCGTGCGCCATATTGTGATCGGAAATGCGATGGAGGTACGGCGCATCCTGTAACGCCGCAAGAAACATTTGCGACCGAGAAATCCGTACTTTTCACGTGAAAAAGCGTGAAATAGGAACGGATTTCTCGCTTCGCTCGAAATGACAGAGCATTTTGCAACAGGCCCCTACGCTCCGCACTTCATACGCCCGCCGCATACGGGCCGTCGAGGACGCCGGCCCCTACACCGGAAACTCATCACTCCTCGCTCCACACTCCCGCCCCGCGGCTTCCCGACGGGCGAGCAATGCTCGCCTCTACGCTCCGCACTTCGTACGCCCGCCGCATACGGGCCGTCGAGGACGCCGGCCCCACACCGGAAACTCATCACTCCTCACTCCTCGCTCCACACGCCACATGCCGCAGCCGGAGTTTTTCGCACGCGCAGCAGCCGGAGTTTTTCGCACGCGCTACTTGACTATGTGGAAAATAGACAGTATAATAAAATAGAAGTGGAATGTAATTGGCTGTTTTCCACAAAATCCTGTGTTCATCTTTGGTTATCTTTGAAAGGAGAACTCAATGGAAGCGTTCATGGATGCCATCGTCAAGCCTGTGGCGGGGCCCGGGCTCGAGCTGCGGCGGGTACCGGTGCCGGAGCCCGGTCCCGGCGAGGTTCTGATCAAAATTCACAAGACGGCCATCTGCGGCACCGACGTGCACATCTACAACTGGGACCCCTGGGCCGCCGAGCACATCAAGCCGCCCATGACCATCGGCCACGAGTACGTGGGCGAGATCGCCAAGCTGGGCGACGGCGTGAAGGGCCTGAAAATCGGCCAGCGGGTCTCCGGCGAGGGGCACATCACCTGCCACCAGTGCCGCAACTGCCACACCGGCAACATCCAGTGGTGCAAATACACCAAGAGCGTGGGCGTGGACCGCGACGGCGCATTTGCCGAGTATGTCTGTATCCCGGCGACCAACGTGATCCTCATTGACCCGGAGCTCGACGAGGACGTGGTGGCCTTCTTCGACGCCTTCGGCAACGCCACCCACACCGCGCTGATGTTCGACCTCGTCGGCGAGGACGTGCTCATCACCGGCGCGGGGCCCATCGGCATCATCGCCGCGGGCATCTGCCGCTTTGCCGGCGCGCGGCGCG
Source organism: Oscillospiraceae bacterium (assembly GCA_902795195.1). Classification (GTDB taxonomy): domain Bacteria; phylum Bacillota; class Clostridia; order Oscillospirales; family Oscillospiraceae; genus JAFRPC01. The sequence continues at coordinate 47,707 of CADBKF010000005.1, read as the reverse complement.
TCATCATCACCGATCTCAACGACGACCGGCTTGAGCTTGCGCGGAAAATGGGCGTGGACGCGGCCGTCAACACCCTGCGGGACGATCTGCCCCGGATCATGAAGGAAAAGAAGCTCACCGAGGGCTTCGACGTCGGTCTGGAGATGTCCGGCAGCGGCGCGGCCCTGCAGCAGATGATCCAGAACATGCGCAACGGCGGCAAGATCAGCCTGCTCGGCATCTCCAACAAGCCGGTGCCGATGGACATGAACACCATCATCACCAAGGGCCTGACGCTGCAGGGCATCTATGGCCGCAAGATGGACAACTGGCACCAGATGTCCTACATGGTCCAGGCGGGCCTCGATCTCACGCCCGTGATCACGCACCGCTTCCACTACACCGAGTTTGAGCAGGGCTTTGCCGCGATGAATTCCGGCAAATCCGGGAAGGTGATTCTGGACTGGAGCACGAAAAAGTAATAAGTAATAGTGAATAGGGAATAGGTAATAGGAGGAAACGACATATGAAATCTGCTTACGCAGCGTTTGAAGCTGAGCTCGACGCCATCCGCGAGGCCGGCACCTGGCGCGAGGAGCGCATCATCACCACCCCGCAGTTTTCCCGCATCGACACCACCCAGGCCAAGGGCGTGGTCAACTTCTGCGCCAACAACTATCTGGGCCTCTCCACCCGGCCGGAGCTGATCCGGGCGGCCAAGGAGAGCTATGACCGCTGGGGCTTCGGCCTGTCGTCCGTGCGCTTTATCTGCGGCACGCAGGAGATCCACAAGGAGCTCGAGCGCCGGATCGCGAATTTTGTCGGCACCGACGACGCGATCCTCTACTCCTCCTGCTTCGACGCCAACGGCGGCCTGTTTGAGACGCTGCTGGGGCCGGAGGACGCGATCATCTCGGACGAGCTCAACCACGCCTCCATCATCGACGGCGTCCGCCTCTGCAAAGCCAAGCGCTACCGCTACAAGAACAACAACATGGACGATCTGCGCGAGAAGCTGCAGGACGCCAGAGCCACGGGCTGCAAGAAGATCATGATCGCGACCGACGGCGTGTTCTCCATGGACGGCTACATCGCAAACCTGCCCGCCATCTGCGACCTTGCCGACGAGTTTGATGCGCTGGTCATGGTCGACGATTCCCACGCCGTGGGCTTTATGGGCGAGCATGGCCGCGGCACGCCGGAATACTGCGGCGTGATGGGCCGGGTGGACATCATCACCGGCACCTTCGGCAAGGCGCTCGGCGGCGCGTCCGGCGGCTACACCGCGGCGCGGCAGCCGATCGTGGACCTGCTGCGGCAGAGAAGCCGGCCCTATCTGTTCTCCAACACCGTGGCGCCGGCCATCTGCGCGGCGACGCTGGCCACGCTGGATCTTTTGGAGAGCTCCACCGCGCTGCGCGACAAGGTGCACGAAAACGCCCGCTATTTCCGCGCCGAGATGGAGAAGCTGGGCTTCGACCTGCTGCCCGGCGAGCATCCCATTGTGCCGGTGATGCTCTACGATCCCAAGGTCGCGCACGAATTTGCGCGCCGGATGCTGGAAAAGGGCGTGTACGTGGTGGCCTTCTGCTACCCGGTCGTGCCCAAGGGCAAGGACCGCATCCGCACGCAGCTCTCCGCCGGCCACACCAAGGAGGACATCGACCTCGTGGTCAGATGCTTCGGCGAGGTCAAGCAGGAGATGGGACTGTAGGGGCAGCCGACAAAACTCCCGGAACGTCAGGTTCCGGGAGTTTTGCTTTGCGGAGGAAGCTGGAGAGAATGAGAGAATGAAAGAATGAGAGAATGAAGAAATGAAGGAATGAAGGAATGAAGCCGGGCTTCGCCCTAATTGTGGAGTTTTTCAATTTGCGAATTGAAAAACAGAATGAAAAGCGAACGCAAAGCCTTTCGTAGTGGCCGATGCCCACATCGGCCATAAGCCCCCATTGCGTTTCGCACCTTTATGGCCGAACTCGAAGAGTCACGAAGTATGTGGGCATACCCATAAAGGGCACGCAGTCGGCCACTACGAGACGCTGCTTTACAGAATCTGCGGCGCAAGCCGCAAATTCAATCCGTCGCGCAAGCGACACCTCAATGAGCGAAGCGGCTTCATTCGCGGCGAAGCCGCAGCATCATTCCTTCATTCGCGACCACCGGGAGCAGCTTCATTCCCACCCCTGCCAATTCCAAATCCTCAAACAGCCCGCAAAAACGAACCCCCCGGGGGGCTTGCGGATGGGAAATGCCGCGATTATAATGGGGACAGACAAAAACAGAGGAGGGAACGGAATGCACATTCCTGAAAACTATCTGTCCCCGGTCAGCTGCGCGGTCATGGGCGCGGCGATGATCCCGGTGTGGATCCACGCGGTCAAAAAGACCAACGAGGAGCTGCCCAAGGAGAAGATCCCCCTGCTGGGCGTGGGCGCTGCCTTCTCGTTTCTGGGCATGATGTTCAACGTGCCGCTCGTGGGCGGCACGACCGGCCATGCCGTGGGAGGGACGCTGATCGCGCTGCTTTTCGGCCCGAATGCGGCCTGCATCGCAGTGTCGATTGCGCTGCTGCTGCAGGCGGTGATCTTCGGCGACGGCGGCGTGCTCGCCTTCGGCGCCAACTGCTTCAACATGGCCTTTGTGCTGCCGTATCTGGGCTACGCGGTCTACAGGCTGATCGTCAAGGCCGGCGGCGGTGAAAACTGCAAGCCGCTGACCCGCTACATCGGCGCGGCCGTGGGCTCCTATGTGGGCCTGAACGTGGCGGCGCTGTGTGCGGCGGTCGAGTTCGGCATCCAGCCGATGCTCTTCCGCGACGCGGCCGGAAACGCGCTCTACTGCCCCTATGATCTGAGCGTGGCGATCCCCGCGATGACGATCCCGCACCTGCTGGTGGCAGGCGTGGTGGAGGCTGTCTTCACCGTGGCGGTCTTCGCGCTGGTGCAGAAGACTGCGCCGGATCTGACCTATGAGCGCCTGCGCACGGAGCGGCCCGAGGCCGGCGGCAAGCGCTATGTGCCGATCTTCGCCCTCATTGCGGCCCTGATCGCGGCAACGCCGCTGGGCCTGCTTGCCACCGGCACCGCCTGGGGCGAGTGGGGCGCGGACGAGATCGCCGAGGTCGTGCAGAACGGCAAAGCGCTGGGCTACACGCCCCAGGGCCTGGCAAACGGCTGGGAGATGAACGTGCTCATGCCGGACTACAGTCTCGAGGGCATGAACGAGGTCGTGGCCTACATTCTCTCGGCGATCATCGGCGTTGCGCTGCTGGTGATCCTGTTCAAGCTGATTTCGATTCCGATGAAAGGCAGAAAGCAAAGCGCATGATCCCCAACTGGATGCGTTCAACGGACCGCTATGTGCCGCCGCGTGACGGCGGCACATTTGCGATCCGGACCATACAGAGCCTCGGCGGCGTGATGTCCCGCCTGCAGGTGCAGCGGGGGCAGCAGCAGGGGAGGGCCCTTCCGGCCTTCTGGAAGCTGCTGCTCCTGCTTGTCATGCTTGTGGCCGTCTCTGTGCTGCAAAACCGGCTGGCCCTGATGGCCGTCACGGCGCTGGTGCTGGGCACGCTCAGCTTCTGGCCGGCCAAGCGCCTGTGGCAGACGCTCAAATCCGCGCTGGCCGCGGCGGGGCTGACCCTGCTTCTGCTGCTGCCGGCGATGCTGCTGCACCCTGCGGGCGCTTCTAACCAGCTGGTCATCGTCTGGAAGGTGTTTCTGAGCCTCACGATGCTCAACATGTTCAACCGCACGACCCAGTGGAACGAGATCACCACGGCGCTGCGAAGACTCCATGTGCCGGGCATCTTCGTGTTCACGCTCGATCTCACGCTCAAATACATCGTGCTGCTGGGCACGCTGATCTGCGATCTGCTGAGCGCCCTGCAGCTGCGGGCCGTGGGGCGGCATGAGAGAAAATATCAATCCGTCGGCGGCGTCATGGGCGTGACCTTCCTGCGCTCGGCCGAGCTCAGCCGAGAAACCTACGAGGCCATGGTCTGCCGCGGCTTCACCGACGACTACAAGGGACTGTAAGCCATGAAGCTCATTGAACTGGACAAAATTACCTTCGCCTATGCGCCCGACGAGGCGCTCGTACTGCGGGAGTTCTCCCTGTCCGTGGGAGAAGGGGAGTGCGTGGCGCTGCTGGGCGACAACGGCGCGGGCAAGACCACGCTTTTTCGCATCCTCAACGGCCTGTCGTTTCCCCAGCAGGGCAGCTACCGCTTCGACGGGGTGGAGATCACGGCGGCGTATCTCAAGAAGCAGGCCGACCAGAAGCGCTTTCACAAGCGCGTCGGCTACCTGTTCCAGAACCCGGACGTGATGCTCTTTAACGGCACGGTCTACGACGAGATCGCCTTCGGCCCCCGGCAGATGGGCCTGCCGAACGCCGAGCTCGAGGCCCGGGTGGGCGACTGCCTGGACCTGTTCGACCTGCGCCCCCTGGCCGGAAAGGCGCCGTACCATCTCAGCGGCGGGCAGAAAAAGCAGGTGGCCCTGGCGGCGGTGCTCGCGCTGAACCCCGAGGTCCTGATCCTGGACGAGCCCCTGGCCGGCCTCGACCGGAAGACGCAGGAAAAGCTCCTGCGGCTTCTGCGGGAGCTCAAGGCCGCGGGGAAGACGATCCTCATCGCCACGCACGATCCGGAAGTTTCCAGCGCGCTGGCCGACCGCAGCGTGGTTCTGGAGAAAGAATAGCCGAATTTGCCGAAAAGCCTTGCATTTTGCGAGGCTTTTTGTTACTCTGTGGGTGGAACACCCCAATGTGGGAAACACTTCACAACGAGGAGGGATACTTGTGAAAAACGACTTCCAATACATCATTCACAACGACGGCGACGTCTCAAAGAAGGACCCGGCCAAGGCCAAGCAGATGTTTCCGATCGAGCGCGCCCGCGACGCGCGGCGCTTCCACCGGCAGATCCCGGGCTTTCAGATGACCCCGCTGGTCGCTCTGCCGAATCTGGCAGAGCTTTTGGGCGTGGGCGGCATCTACGTCAAGAACGAGGCCGAGCGCCTGGCGCTGCGCTCGTTCAAGGTCATGGGCGGCTCCTACGCGGTCTACCGCCTGCTGCTGCAGATCCTGGGGAGAGAGGACGAGGAGCTGAGCTTTGCATATCTGACGAGCGACGCCTGCCGGGCCCAGCTCGAGGGCACGGTCCTGTGCTCGGCCACCGACGGCAACCACGGCCGCGGCCTGGCCTGGGCCTGCCAGCAGCTGCACCTGCCCTGCAAGATCTACGTCCACCAGGAGACCAGCAAGCCCCGGATCGAGGCCATTGCCCGCTACGGCGCCGAGGTCACGGTGGTCAAGGGCAACTATGACGACGCGGTCCGCCAGGCCGCCGAGGACGCGGAGAAGAACGGCTGGTACGTCGTCTCCGACACCTCCTGGCCCGGCTACGAGCAGATCCCGACCTGGATCATGCAGGGCTACACCTCGATGCTCCTGGAGGCGCAGGAGCAGTTTGCCGGCCTCGGCATCGTCAAGCCCACCCATGTGTTCGTGCAGGCGGGCGTCGGCGCGATGGCCGCCAGCGTCGTGGGCTTCTACAGCGCGCTCTTCCCGGACGATCCTCCGCTGTTCGTGGTGGTCGAGCCGGACAAGGCCGCCTGCATCTACGAGTCCATCGCCGCCGGCGACGGCAAGTGCCACTCGGTCAAGGGCAGCCTCGACACCATCATGGCGGGCCTGGCCTGCGGCGATCCGTCGCCCCTCGCCTTTGAGATCCTGCGCGACAACGCCGACGTGTTCGTGGCCGTGCCCGACAACGTGGCCGCCAGAGGCATGCGCATCCTGGGTATGCCTCTGCACGGCGACCCGATGGTCGTCTCCGGCGAGAGCGGCGCGGTGCCGCTGGGCACGCTCTTCGCCCTGTGCACCGACACGATCAACGACGACCTCAAGGCAGCCCTGAAGCTCGACCACAACTCCCAGGTCTTCATGGTCAACACCGAGGGCAACACCGACCCCATCGAGTTCCGCCGCATCCTCTGGGACGGCAAGAACCCCACCCCCGCAAAATTCCGCATCGTGCGCTGACATGAAAAAAACACCGGTTGACGGTTCTCCGTCAGCCGGTATTTTTTCAGCTCAGTCTGCTTTCAGCGCCGGCAGGCTGGCGGCGGCAATGCTCTGGCCCACGCGGCGGGCCTTCTCGTCGGGCAGCATGACGGTGACCTGGGCGGCGAGCTCCGGATATTCTTCCTTCAGCACGCGGTTGCACTCGGCGATCAGCACGTCGCCGCCGATGCCGGAGGCCACGCGGCCCATGACGAGCAGCCACTTGAGGTCGTAGTAGCGGGAATACAGGGCGACGGTGTGCGCAAAGTACACGCCGATGCTCTTGAAGATCTCCAGCGCGCCGGGATGGCCGGCCTCGGCCAGCTTCTGGACCTCCTTGAGCTTTTCCGCGAGACTGAGCTCGTCGGACAGGAGGATGCCGGCCCGGGGTGCCAGGCGGATGACCGCATCCTGGGAGAAATACTTGCAGCCCACGCCGCGGTCGGTGGACCACTCGTCCTGCTCGGCGTCGTCCTGCAGATCCACCGGCGCAAAGGCCAGCTCGTTGAACCAGCCCAGAATCTTCCGGTCCGGGGTGACGTAGCCGGCAGCCTCGCTGGTGCCCATGGCGATGCCCATGACCGCGCCGGAATCCAGGCTCATGGAGCCGGCCAGCGCCGTCACGTCGCCGTCGTTGATGACCACGATGGGCACGTCGCCGATCTCCTTGGCCGCCCGGTCGTAGATGGAGTGGACCAGCTTCTTCTCGCTGCGGGGGATCTTGATGAACAGCGAGCACACGCGGGGCTCGTTGCCGACAAAGGTGCCGGCCGAGGACACGCCGATGGCGTCCACCCGGGGCATCTTGGAGGCGGCAGTCTTGAAGGCCTCGACAATGCCGTTGAACTGATAGCTCAGATCCTCAGACTGCTTGGGAAACCACACGACCTCCTCGGAGTAGACGGTTTTGCCGTCGATCACCGCGGAGACCTTGCGGTCGGAGCCGCCGGCGTCAAAGCCGATGCGGCAGCCCTCCAGATGGCCGCCTACGGCCTTGGGCTGCTCGTTGGCTTCGGGGAAATCGGCGGGGTTTTCGCAGATCTCCAGCTCAAACGGCCGGTCGAACACGTCGTACATGAAGTGAGTGTCAAACTCCCGTTTGCCGCCCTCGCAGTAGTCGCCCAGCAGGCGCCGTGCCGTCTCGGGGCAGCCGTCCACGGTGACGCGCCAGCCGCCCACGCTCCAGAGCAGGAACTTCACGTAGCGCTCGAGATAGCGGTAGTTGGCCTCGGCGTATTCGGGCCCGCGCAGGCGGGAGGAGAAGACCGACACACTGCCGTGGTCGCGCCAGACCGCCACGCGGAAGGGCCGGGTTGCGCCTTCGAGGAAGGCGTCCTCCCAGGCGCGGAAGGGGATAAAGGTCGGCTCCAGGCTGGGCTTGTTCTTGTAGTCAAATTGAATGCCGTAATACTCCATTGGTAACCTCCGCTGCGGCCGAAGGGCCGCATTATTTCATAGTTTTTTCTGCATTGATCTTATCATGTGGGGAAAGAAAATTCAATCTGTTTTTCACTTTTTCGGCAGATGTAAATTTCCGGCCCGCAGCAGGGCGGCCAGGCCCATCGTGACGGCGCACAGCCCGACAAAGAACGCGATGCCGACCGGCAGGCCCCAGTGGAGGAACCAGTACCAGTCGTTGAGCGTGGCCGGATTCTGATAGTCGCCGGTGCCGTGCAGCAGGCAGTTGAGCGTGTAAAAGCTGCCGTAGAGCAGCATCGGCACCGCGCTCCAGAGGATGGCGCTTCGGGGCAGAGGCGCAAAGCGGAACAGCAGCGGGAAGCTCACGATGGCGACCAGCGGGACCACCAGGTGGAACCACAGGTTCGGCCCGACGAACATGTCCTTCGAGTGCAGCACCGGGATGAAGAAGCCCGTGACCACCAGGAAGGTCAGCCCCACCGAGGCCGTGGCGGCCAGCTGCAGGATCTGCAGGGCGGCCGGCACCCCGTTCGCCCTGCCCCGCAGCACGGGGATCAGCGCGACGGCGTAGAGAAGCGAGCTCAGCCCCACGAGCAGATTGGACTGCACGGTAAAGTAGCGCAGCGAGCGCAGACCGCGGTCGGTCAGCGTGGCGCCCTGGGCAAAGCCCGTCACCATCAGGTACGAGCCGAGCACGACCATCAAAAAGATCAGCAGCGCCGCAATCAGCGCCGCAGCGGCAAGCGTATGCGGATTCATCGGAACACCTCGAAAATATGGTTGCTGTCATTGACAGAAGCCACAAGATATGGTATAATGCAAAAATAGCGACTGAGTACCTATATCATAGCGAAAGATGCCGCTCACGTCAAGAAGCGCGGAAAGAAAAAATCAAAATCGACATGCGATCGACCGCGCAAGGCCCGGTTTTTCGGAACCATGCGGCCGCCGGATCGTCAAAAGAAGAGTTATACAGGATGGAGGGAATTCCATGAGGAAAATGATTTGCCTGCTGCTGGCGCTGGTGCTGGCAGCCGGCCTGTTCACGGGCTGCACCAAGGAGCCGGAGGCCACCGTCTCGGTCCAGTCGGTCAGCATGATCACGGGCTACGGCGCCCTGGGGCTGAACAACCGCTACTCCGGCATCGTTGAGGCGGGCCGGACCATCGCGGTGCAGAAGGCCGAGGGCATGGAGATCGCCGAGCGCTTTGTCGAGGTCGGCGACGAGGTCACGGTGGGCCGGCTGCTGTTCTCCTACGACACCGAGGCTGCGCAGCTTGAGCTTGAGAAGGCCAAGCTGGAAAAGTCCCAGCTCGAGGCCGCTGTGACCACCAAGAGCACCCAGATCACGCAGCTGGAAAAGCAGAGAGCGGCGGCCAAGGCCGACGCCCAGCTCGACTACACCCTGCAGATCCAGGAGCTGGAGCTCGACATCAACGAGAGCAAGATCAACATCGAGGCCAAGCAGAAGGAGATCGAGCGGCTTGAGAAGCTGACCGAGGACACCGAGGTCCGCGCCGAGACCGCCGGCCGCGTCCAGGCCATCAACGAGCAGGACGGGGAGAACTACGACCCCAGCAAGCCCTACATGACCCTGGTGGAGACCGCAAACTACCGCATCAAGGGCACCGTGAGCGAGCAGTTCGCCGCAAGCCTCACGCCCGGCATGGCGATGGTGGTCCGCTCGCGCACGGATGAGAGCGTGCTCTGGCGCGGCGAGATCGAGATGATCGACACGGACAACCCCGTGCAGAACAACAATAACATGTACGGCGGCGACGAGTTCACGAGCGCCAGCAAGTACCCGTTCTATGTGAAGCTCGAAAATGACGACGGTCTGATGCTGGGCCAGCACGTCTATATCGAGCCAGAAGCCGGCCAGGACGAGCAGGGCATGTTCCTGCCGGCCTATTATCTGTGCGACGTGGACGGCAGCCCCTATGTCTGGGCGGCCAACAGCAGCGACAAGCTGGAAAAGCGCAACCTGACCCTGGGCCGCTATGACCCCGACGCCGACAGCTGGGAGATTCTGGGCGGCCTGACGCCGAACGACTACATCGCCTTCCCGGATGAGACCTGCGTGGCCGGCGCCGGCGTGGTGCGCTACGATGAGGAATCCTTCGACAACGGCATGAACGGCGGCGAATTTGAAGGCGGCTTCGAGGGTGAGTTTGAGGGCGGCTTTGAAGGAGAATACGAGGGCGGCTTCGAGGGCGAGTTCGAGGGCAATCCCGAGGGCGAGTTTGAAGGCGGCTTCGAGGGTGAGTTTGAAGGCAGCCCCGAGGGCGAATTTGCGGGCGACGCCGAAGGCGAGGCCGGGGAAGCAGGTGGTGTCGGATGATCCTGGCAATGGAGCATATCTACAAGGACTACTACCAGGGCAAAACCCCGGTGCCCGTGCTCAAGGACGTCAATTTCCGCATGGATGAGGGCGACTACGTGGCCATCATGGGCCCCTCGGGCTCCGGCAAGACGACGCTCATGAACATGGTGGGCTGTCTCGACCGGCCGACCCGCGGCACCTACATCCTCGCGGGCAAGAACATCGGCGAGCAGAAGGACGACGAGCTGGCCGACATCCGAAACCGCTATCTCGGCTTCGTGTTCCAGAGCTTCTACCTGCTGCCGAAGATGAACGCCACCGACAACGTGGCCCTGCCGCTGCTCTACGCGGGCGTGCCGAAGAAGGAGCGCACCGAACGGGCACAGGAGGCGCTGCGCATGGTGGGGCTGGGCGAACGGCTGAAGTTTTTGCCCAACCAGCTCTCGGGCGGTCAGTGCCAGCGCATCGCCATCGCCCGGGCCATGGTGGGAAATCCCACCCTGCTGCTGGCCGACGAGCCCACGGGCGCGCTGGACTCTGCCTCGGGCGACCAGGTGATGGAGCTCTTTGCCCAGCTCAACGCCCGCGGCACGACGGTCCTGATGATCACGCATGAGCTGGCGATCGCACAGTGCGCCAAGAAGATCTACCACATTCGCGACGGCATTCTCGACACCGGAGAGGGGGCGGGCGCATGAAGAAAAAGCTCTTGATTGCCATCATCTCCGTGCTGGCGGCGGGCCTGGCCATCGGCGGCTTGTTTTTGGTGCTGCGCATGAACCGCGATCCGGCCAAGGTCTTTGCGGTCGAGCAGCTCGCGATGATGGACGACAACAGCGGCCGCGAGAGCCTCTACGGCAACGTCACCATGGACCGCCTGCAGACGGTCTATCTCTCGCAGACGCAGAAGGTGACGGAGCTGCTGGTCAGCGAGGGCCAGCAGGTGCACAAGGGCGACCCCCTGCTGCGTTTTGACACCAGCCTCAGCCAGCTCTCCGTGCAGCGCAAGGCGCTGGAGCTCAAAAAGCTCGAGCGCGAGCTGGAAAAGGACAAGAAGGAATACAACGAGCTGGCCGGCAAGGCCGTCTACACCGCGGCCCGGCCCGGCGCAGAGCCCGGCGTGCAGCTGGTGATGCTCTCTGCCGTGCAGAGCCGGCGGGCGGACGGCGACTCCATGGAGATCGTACCGGTGCCGGACCCGCAGACGGAGCCCGACGAGCCGGAGGAGCCCGTCGAGGAGGTGCCTGTCGACCCAGGTGCAGCGCCCGATCCGAACCAGGAGAATCCCGGTGAGAACGGAGAGACGCCCGGCGAGGACAATCCCGGGGAAGAACCGGTCGAGGAGCCGACGCAGCCGAACAACGGCGGCATTCCCGTGGAGGACCCGAACGATCTGGACATCAACTATGTCATCGACCTCTTCCGCCTGGTCTCCGGCAGCGGCACGGCGGACGACCCGTATCTGGTCGGCGTCACCGAGGCCTACGAGCTGTGCGAGGTGGACGTAGAGGGCTTCCTGATCGGCAGGACCACCGCCTATGTCTGCTTCTGCCAGTGCACCGACAACCGCGTGGACCGGGATGTGATCTCGGCCTGGGGCATGTGCTTCACCGACACCGGCAACTCCTGGCGCGCGAGGCTGTTTGACGCCTCCGATCTCGTGGGCAGCCCCCTGGTGATCCGCGACGATATTCCCTACGAGGAAGAGGAGCCGACCGAGCCCGAGGAGCCCGGCATGAGCGAGGACGAGCGCAAGCAGCGCATGGAGGAGCTCAAAAACGCCATCAACGAAAACCAGATGAAGCTGCGCATGGCGGAGCTGGAATACAAGAAGATGCAGCGTGAGCTGGGTGACGGCGTCGTCTACGCCCAGTTTGACGGCACGATCCTGACCGTGAACGACCCGGACACCGCCTTCGTCAACAACGAGCCGGTGATCAAGCTCTCGGGCGGCGGCGGATACTTTATCCGCGGCAGCATCAGCGAGCTGCGCCTGGGCGAGCTCTATGTGGGCCAGCCGGTCGAGGTCCTCTCCTGGGAGACCGGCGAGACCTTCACGGGCACGGTCGCCACGATCTCCGACGTGCCCTCCGGCAACGAATACTGGTCCGACGGCAACAACAACGTCTCCTTCTATGACTTCACGGTCCGCGTGGGCGAGGAGGTCAACCTGCCCGAGGGCGGCTGGATGGAGCTGCACCTGATCTCCGAGGGCCGGCAGTCCGGCTTCTACCTGCAGGACGCGTTCCTGCTCCAGGAAAACGGCAAGAGCTATGTCTTTGTCCGCGGCGAAAACGAGCTGCTGGAAAAACGCGAGGTGGTCACCGGGCGCAAGCTCTGGGGCGAGAACACCGAGATCGTCAGCGGCCTGTCCATCGAGGACTACATTGCCTTCCCCTACGCCAAGGCGACCGAGCCCGGCGCCAAGACCGTGGAGGGCACCGTGGAAGAGCTCTACGGCTGGTAAGGAGGGCGCTATGTTGGAAAATATCAGACTGGCCTTCCAGGGCATCTGGAACCACAAGCTGCGCTCCTTTTTGACGATGCTGGGCATCATCATCGGCATTGCAGCCATCATCACCATCGTCTCCACGATCAAGGGCACCAACGAGCAGATCAAGCAGAATCTGATCGGCGCCCGGACCAACGCGGTGGTCATCAAGCTCTTTCAGAACGACTATGAATACGAAATGAACTGGTCGCCCGTGCCGGAGGGCGTGGCGGTCATCTCCGAGCAGACGCGCGACGAGCTTGCGCAGCTCGACAGGGTGGAGGCGGTCTCGCTCTTCCACACCCGCAGCTACGCCGACAGCATCTACTACGGCAACACGCAGTTTACCGGCGCGGTGTTCGGCGTCGACGAGCGTTATCTGGGCGTGTACGGCTACCGGCTCTGCTACGGCCGCGGCTTTACCCAGGATGATTACGACCGGGGCAGCAAGGTGCTGCTGCTCTCGACCAAGGCAGCCGGCACGCTTTTCTCCGGGGCCAACCCGATCGGCAAGACCCTGGAGATCGCCGGCGAGCCCTTCACGATCGTGGGCGTGGTCGAGCAGTCCGACAGCTTCAAGCCGACGATCGAGACGCTCAACGACTACTACACCTACGCCGACACCTCCGGCGGCGCGCTGTTCCTGCCGGACAAGGCCTGGCCAGTGGTCTACCGCTACGACGAGCCGCAGAACGTGGCCCTGAAGGTGGCCTCGACCGACGACATGACCCGGGCCGGCAAGGCCGCGGCCGACCTTCTGACCGAGCGCCAGGTGGCCGACCGCAACAGCGGCTTCTCCTACCGCAGCCAGGACCTGCTCGAGCAGGCCCAGCAGCTGCAGGCCATGAGCAGCTCCACCAACAGCCAGCTGATCTGGATCGCCGGCATCTCGCTGCTCGTCGGCGGCATCGGCGTCATGAACATCATGCTGGTCTCCGTGGCCGAGCGGACGAGCGAGATCGGCCTCAAAAAGGCCATCGGTGCCAGAAAACGGCGGATCTTGTGGCAGTTTCTGACCGAGGCCGCCGCCCTCACGACCCTGGGCGGCATTCTGGGCATCCTGGCCGGCATCGGCCTGGCGCAGCTGCTGTCGCAGTCGCTGCAGATCCCGGTGGCGATCTCGGTCCCGGCCATTGCGATCTCCGCCCTGTTCTCCATGGTCATCGGCGTCGTCTTCGGCCTGCTCCCGGCCGCCAAGGCTGCCCGCATGAACCCCATCGACGCGCTGAGAAGGGAATAACAAAAAACGGCAAATATACGAAAAAACGGCATCGGAACACGCGTTCCGATGCCGTTTTTTTGTCGTTAAAAATCCATCGCGAGCTTGGCCGAGGTCTCGGGGTCGAGTTCCTCCACCCGGTGGCCCTCCACGCGGTAGACCCGGCTGCAGAGGTTGAGCACGCTGGGCCGGTGCGTTGTGAGCACGCAGGTCTTGTTGGGCGCCTGGGTCATCAGATTCTTCAGCACCCGGCGCTCGGTCGCCACATCCAGGGCCGAGGTGGCCTCGTCGAGCAGCAGGATCGGCGCGTTTCGCAGCAGCGCCCGGGCGATCGCCAGCCGCTGGGACTGGCCCTCGGACAGACCCTTGCCGCGCCGGCCGAGCTCGGTTTCCAGGCCGTCGGGCAGCTTTTCGACAAATTCCAGCGCGCAGGCGAGGTCCAGCGCCTGCCGCATTTCTTCCTCGGTCGCGTCGGCCCTGCCCATGCGAAGGTTGTCCGCAATTGTGCCGGAGAGCACGGTGTTGCCCTGGGGCACGTAGGCGATCAGTGTGCGCGTATCGGCGTTGAGGGGAAGCGTGGCCCCATCCGCCGCGCGCAGCACCGCTGTGCCCTCTCTGGGGTTCACCAGGGCCAGCAGCACGCGCAGCAGCGTGGTCTTGCCCTCGCCGGAGGCGCCCACCAGGGCGACGATCTCGCCGGGGCCCGCGGTGAAGCGCTTGCTCTCGAGCACAGTCTCCTCATCCCGATAGGCGAAGCTGAGGTCGCTCAGCTCCAGGCGCAGGCCCTGCTCGGCCTGCGCGGCAACGCCCTCGTCGTCGCGCAGATGCCGCTCCTTGGGCAGATCCACCAGCTCGCGGATGCGGTGCGCCGAGATCGAGCCGTTGAGAAAATTCGGGATGATGCCGACCAGACTGCGAAACGCGTTCGCCAGGCCGTTCGACTGCTGCAAAAACAGCGTCATCGTGCCGTAGGTGAAGCCCGCGTCGGTCCACAGCCGGTACAGGCAGTAGCCAAAGGTCGCCAGCGACACCACCGAGCCGGAGAGCGTCATCACGATGTTCGTGCGGATCGAGAACAGGTTGTAGTCCAGCGAGGCCTTCTTGACGCTTTGCTGCTGGTCGAGCAGCCGGTCGTAGTACTGATCGGTGATGCCGAAGGACTTGATCGTGTCCAGGTTGTAGAAGGTCTCCACCTGGAAGCTCATCATCTCGCTGCCGACCTTGCGCAGGCGCTGGCCGTGCTCGCGCTGCTTGCGGATCAGCGTCCGCGACAGCAGCAGCAGCACCGGCGCAGAGCCGAGCGCGAACACCGCGATCACCCAGTCATAGTGCAGCAGCACCAGGAAGGTCGCCACAAAGCGGTAGACCGAAATGAGGATCGTCGGCAGCCAGCTGACCGCGTTGCTGCTGACGGTGCCTACGTCGTTGTTGAAGCGGTTAACGATGTCACCGCTCTGGTAGCCGTTGAGCATGGACCAGTCGCTGTCGATGATCTTGGAAAAGATGTCCGCCTGGATGTCGTTGCCGATGCGGATGCCCAGGCGCATGGAGATCCGGTTGACGAGGTTTTCAAACACGAGGCTGAACACGGTGCTGCCCACCATGATCGTGAACAGCAGCCAAAGCCGGCTCGCGTCGCGGCCTGTGATGATGTCGATCGTGTATTTGGAGAGCACGCTGGCGATCAGGCCCAGCGTGGTGCTCAGGATGCCGGAGATGGTGTAAAAGGCGATGGCGCCCTTGTAGCGCTTGCTGTAGGAGAAGATCCACTTCCAGTCGTCGATGATCTCGTGGAAGGTGCCGTCCTTGACGCGGCTGTGCAGCGTGCGCACGGAGTAAAACGGGGCGTTGACCGAGGCGTTTTCTGTATGTTCCTGCTTCAAGAGTCGCGGTCCTCCGTTTCGTCAATGATGTGATAGCGCTGCAGCAGCCGGACGCGCTCTCTGCCGATGCGCAGCGAGACCGACGGGTTCGACCGGCGCCCGAGCTCCCGGGCGTAGCCGAACATGCGCTGCACCCAGGCCACGGGCAGCAGCCAGGGACGTTTCTGCAGGTAGCGGTAGCGCCCCTGCAGGTCGGCCGCGGCAGGGAAGAGCGCATGGCGCAATCCGCGGCTGCTCTGCGCGCCGCGGCGCGCCGCGGCGACGGTTTTGAGCGTGATCGTGCTGCTGTGCAGCCGGTCGAGGCTGACGTTGCCGTGCAGGCCGGCGGCCAGAATGTCCTCCAGCAGCGGCGTTTCGTCTACGTTGTCGATCTGCCAGACCGTCGGGACTTCGAAGCCCAGCCAGTTCTGCCCGATGCGGTAGCAGGCGGCGGCAAACTCCTCGCAGCGCAGGCTCTGACAGGCGGAAAACACCGCCGCGTGGTCGATCTGATCGGAAAAATGCGCGGTGAACAGGCACAGATCGGCGATCAGCCGGATGCCGAAGCCGCTGTGCAGAAAGTGCTTGTAGGCGTGCAGCAGCAAAAACAGCAGGTGGTCGGTGGGGTGCAGCGTCCGGACGGTGACGTCCTGGATCTGCAGCTCGACCGCGCGGTCCAGACTGCCCTCGAAGAGCGCGTTGCAGGGGCCGAAGACCGGGGAATCCGGGTCAAGCAGCGCCACGTGCAGCTCCAGATAGGTGGGCGAGTTGGGCCGGTGATAGGAGAGCTCATAGGCCGTCTCCGGAGAAGCGTCCGGCTGATCGGGCGTGAGCCCGAGCCCGCGCAGCAGCTGATCCGCGCGGATCAGCTCCTCCCGGGAGAGGAAGAGGTCTTCGTCCACCGACGGCCGCAGCAGCGGCTGCGGATACAGCGACCGGCAGACCGCCCCCTTCACCACCAGCGGCGCAACCCCTTCCGCCTGCAGCGCCAGCAGCAAATCCAGCAGCTCGTTTTCCTGCCTGGATTGCCGGGCAATCTGCGTGATGGCGTCCTTCTGGTAATCGCGCAGACTAAAGGCTGGCTTTCCTTGAATCCCGGGTTGATGGAGGGAAGGAAAACTGAACGCAGCGTTCAGGAGAAGCGGAAGAATCTTTTGCTGCTCCGCACCTTTCAGTAATTCTTCCCATTGAGAGCCAGTTAACATGGGGTCTTTTGCTTTTTCCCCGTGCAGCGAACAGCGCAGCAGTTTCAGCAGCACAACTTGGACTTCAGTCATGTTGTTTCGCTCCCTGTTTCCTCAGGCTTTGGAATAATAACCCCCTTCTCGAGCAGCTTCTGACAATAATCGTCAATCTTGGCAATCAATTCTTCATCCGGAGCTTTGGAAAAAATGTGGAGCGTGTCAAGTAATCTCTCAAGAGTGTAGTTTTCCGAAATGGCGCCCCAGACAGCGCTTCCCATAAGATTCAGCGGTAAGATAGACGTGCAGTCTTTTGCAGCACCTCTTAATGGAACGAGAATGTTGCTTCCGCACAATAGAAGAAAAACAACAGCTAGGCGAAGAATATCTTTCATAGAGCTTACTCCATTTCTGTCTGACTGTTTGAAGAAAATATGGATTTCACCAAAAGTTTCGTGGATTCAGGTACTTGATACGTAGTTAGTTGCCAGATGGGAACGCTATTGAGCAGGCGAGTAGTGAGTTCTGCTGCTTTTCGGATTTTATCCGGGCTGATAAAGGTTTGGATTACTTGATTATAGCAGCGAATGGCAGCTTCACGCGGAGTAAGCGAAATCAGTTCATTTTGATCTCCCCTTAGGAGAAGAATCAAGCCAGCCAAAGGAGCAGCTTTGGCACCAAACCAGTTCTCCTTGCCATTCCATTGCGAGGGATGAACAATGATGTCCCAATGCCCCTCGGGATTTGAAAGGATTTGTGTAGAGTCTGATCGGTCTATTTGGATTTCGTCAGAGAAATGGGTTTCCTTTTTGCGGAACTCCAGAATGGGGCGGTCCCCGCTGATTACGCCGAATTCACCAGGGCGAAGCTCTTGCAGGAAGCGGGCTTGAGTCGACTTCCCTACACCGGACGGGGCAGCGATGAGGTAAGCCTTGTCCTGCCAGCGAAGGGCGACCGCATGGAAAGCCATCCGGTTATAGTCCATCAGCGCGTCGGAAAACGGCATGGTCAGTAGACTGTACTCCGAATGAGCGTTTTCCTCAATTCCAGCGTTCAGATAAAAACTCCAGTCCTCGTCAGTTAGACAAACAGGAATACCCCCGACACAAGGTGCGTCGGGGTCTGGCATGGGAAAGTATCGAGCGGCTTCCGGATACCGGAGGTGACAGGGGAAGGTTAATCCAGAAAGGGTAACGTCAATTATGTTTTTCATAGTAAGTACAGTATACCGCAAGAACACACATCTGTCAATGAGTCAAATCGGAGGAAGTAACACGTAAATAACAGCAGGAGCCATGTGACAAATGACAACATAGCTCCTGCTGCTGTTTTCTAAGTGCTCCGATTTCCGATTATGGATTGGAGCGAAAAGACTCGCTCTGTGATGTGGATGTTTCTTCCGATAAATCGTCAGGAATCTCAACCATGAAGCCGCGTTCCACCATCAGACTGCAGAATTCCTCCAGGCTGGCTCTGCATTCCTCAGGCGTTTTTTTAGTGAGCAAAGCATGTACCGGGACAGATTCCTCGATCGTTTTTCCGTTACTGAACGCATCCCAAGTCATGGCCCATAACGCGGGTAATTGTTGAATCGAACTGCAATAGGCATGCGCTTTGCGTTGGGGGACCAACAGATGCATACCGTAAAGCTTCGTCAACACGATTCCCGGACGAGGTTTATACTTCATAGTTAAGCATAGATGAAACCAGCCTGATTGGAAAGGTAGCCGGTGAGAGTTTCTATCTGGGGAGGTAAATCGTATAATTCTTCATAATCTCCCACAGGGCAGAAGTAACCTGTTCGGGCGCCTTTAGTAACAAGCGTCCAGACGCCGAGTAAACTAAGGTTATATTGTGAGCTAAGTGAATTATATTCTGATTCAGTCAGAAAATAATATGTGCCATACATTTTTATTTCCTCCTTTTTAATTCCCGCCAATGCCGAAGCCGTCTCCGCCATCGACAACATATTCAGTTACTATTTCCAGATCAGATTCGTCATCCTCCGGATCGATTTCCGGTTCAAGTGTAGCATCTGATCCGTCGCTGACGGATGTTGATTCTGGGGCCGTCGTGTCAGGCGTCTGAAGATTAGTATCGGGATTCTCTACCGATTCAACCTGGGGAAGTTCCTGATTCGATTCCTGGGATGCCGCCTCAGACCCGACAGGCGTCTTTTCATTCTCGCCTGCATTGGGATTTAATGTCGGCATACTGACGTCAGCCTCGGACTGGCCGTTATTGGATGATGTAGGGGTACAGCCATGGAAGATAACGCAGAGCAGCGCGATCAACACAGCAAGTACGATTGCTTTTTTCAACTTTTTGCTCCTCTAGGCGGTTTTTTTCTGCCGACGGGGAGACGAGCTCCCCGTCGGGTTTTCAAATGATTTACTGGATGTAGGTCTTCCAAGTTACGCCGGCATTGGGCTGGTTGTCATACTCCTGCGTCCAGAAGGTCTGGATGCAGTTTTTATCCTGGCGCAGGTCAACCATTACGCTTTCATTCTTCCATTCACCACTGACATAACGTTGAATCCTGACTTTGGTGTAACCTTCCGGAATCTCACAGCTGTAATAGCTGCTGGTTCCGACTTGCGTCGCAACAACCTGACTACCGCCTTCGCCGGCATCATTATAGAACTGAATACGTGTTTCAGCGGAGTCATTCGTCCACCAATCGATCCCACCGATATTCACATATAGCTTCTTAGCAGGAAGCGTGGAAGATTCAGCGGTAATGTTGTTATCGGTGATTGTGAGATCCAGCGGAGCGTTGCCAACAACGACGCCATCGAGGGTCAGCCAGGAGGGCAGCATTGTCAGAGAAGTCTTTTCAATCACACTGTCATCCTGCAGGAAGCCGATGTAGCCTCTCTGAATATTAGAGAACTGATCCGGCGTGATCGACACATATCTTTCTGGAATGCCCAAGGAAGGGCATGCCTTCTGCACGATGGTGAACTTCGAAGTAATGGCTGCCTTCTTGGCCCATTCGGTCTGCGCTGCGGCAGCGGCATAGTCATCGCCGGAACGGAATCCAATGGACTTGTAGCAGGCGTCATCCACAACGGTCAGGTAGTAGAAGTGATCCAGCTTGATGGCACCTTCCGTACCAGGGTCAGGATTCGTCTGCTGGACCGGATCAACGGTGTAGACAAATGCGTACTTGGAGTGCAGGTAATCGTCTGGAACCTCTTTGAGGAAATAGATGGTGTTGGACTGGGGTTTCATGGTTTGGCCATTGACGTCGGCTGCAGTGTAGCCATCGGGGCGCTTACCGTCGTCTGCGTTATAGGCGTTTGCCTTTTCCCAGAACCTCGTGTCTGTCTCACCTACGGTAAGGCTGGCGCCGGAGTAGGCAGTGAAACTCACATCTGTCATTGCGCTGGTGTTCCGTTCTGCCAGCTCGGTCCAGTTGGGGGAGACCAAAGTGCCTTCCGTCCAGCCGTTGCTGCCGGCTGCCGTAAAGCCATCGATCACAGTCTGCAGGGCTTCCATATTGACGCCGCCGTAGGTCTTGTAGTAACCACCATAGAGGTAGCCGTCTGCAACCAGCTGGGTGATGTCAAAGGGGCTGACTACAGTTTCAGAGCCGGAGGTGCTGATAGGCACTTCGAAGGCCTGAACCAGGCCGCTGGAGGAGTGGAAGACGAAGAACTTTGAACGCGCCCATACGGCATACAGCGTGTTAGCCTTCGGGTCAGCATTGTCTACGCCAATCACATCCGTCATTTTGTAGAAATCGCCGGTGCCGTCTGCTTTCGTATTCCAGCCGATCTGATCATAACCTGTGCAGGAGTACTTAGGGATGGATTCTACGCGGTCGTCGGTGTTGGGAAGTGTAATGGTGAAGGTGGGCTTACCAAGATCGATAGCCGTATTCAGAGGCACACCCTCGATCGTGGTTGCTGTGACGCCGTTGTTGGAAATGCCAGCAGGGAAGTTCGGATCAAAGGTGATCGTCGTGACCGGAATGGTATCCGGGTTCGTTTCCGCCAGCTCATAGACTGCAACCAGGTGGATGTAGTGGGCGGAGTCGGCATCGTCTGCTTCCACGGTAAAGTCGTCGCCCTGCGCATACAAGGTGTCCTTCAAGGTGGCGCTGCCGGGATCGTTAGGATCAAAGCCGCTGGGATCGGCAACCTTCCACCCGACAAAAACATAGGTCTTATTATCGGTAGAGGTGATGTTGGTGGGACGGTAGGAGATCTTGGTCGTTGCCTGGTCGGCATAGCTGCTGTCAGTTGCGACCAACTCACCGTTGATCTGAGACTTAACCGTTCCGTTCTCGGTGTGGTACTGGATACTGTACAGACCGGCACGGCGCCATCTGGCGTAGATCGTTGTCACGTCCTTTGTGACAGGCGTGTCAAAGTCATAAACCGCATCCGTGGATTTGTCATACCAGCCGACAAACGCATAGTTATCCTCGGTTGTGGCACGCTTATACACTTTCGTTCTGTCAACATGAGCCAGAATCATCTGATAGTTGGCATCTGCATAGCCCGTATCAAACACAGGGAATGCTGCCAGGAAAGCCTCTTTGGAAGCCAACTGCGCTTCGGTGATATAGAATCCTTTTCTGTATCCGGAATAGTATCCATCTCCATCCAAATCAGGATCGTCCTTCGAAAGCAGCTCGTAGTAATAGTATTTCGTTCCGGTATAGCTGGAATCGGCCTCTACATAGTCACGGCGGATATTGTACTGTTCGATCTTATCGCCATACCGTACCCACGTATAGGTGACCTCATTCACATCCGGGAGAATCTCGCCGCCTCTGGGCTCGATCTCGATGCGGTACCAGATACGGTCCCACTTGGCATACAGCGTGATGTTGCCGGCGGGCATCTCCTGGTTGAAATTGAAGGGTTCGCCCATGCCGTCGGCATTGTCATACCAGCCCTGGAAGATATAAGTGCCTTCGCCCTGGACGGTCACGCTAGTTTCGCCTACTTTATATTGCTGGTTCAAGGCAGCAATTTCGGTTCCCTTGACATCTGCAATGTTGGCTTCATAGTAGATGCCCGTCATGGATGCAGGAGTAGCGGCGCCGGGCTTTTGGGTGTTGAAACTGATGGAATACTGGTTGCGAAGATAATAGAAGGAAAGCGTATAATAACCATTTTCATACGTATAACTATTTCCACGTCCCCATTGCGTTCCAATTGCGGGACTTCTGGTATAGGCAGGTTCATAAACTGCGTCATTGTCACCTGTGGCATTGTTTCTGATGGTATTTGCATTAGCTTGACTGTAAGCATTAAGACGGAATCCATCGATATGAGTATAGTCATCAGCAGTTGTTTGCCAGTCTCTGCCACCTTGATAGGGGGCTTGAACATAAAGGCTAAATGTGTTGTCGCCGGAAATTGACTGAATCATAAATTTTGTATTCAACCATGTGTTTCCTGCTGACATCTGATAATAATCATCGCCGCCAAGAGGCATAGTAGTTACAGTTGACACATAAGTACTATCATTATTATTGGTAGATACATACCAAGCTGAACCATATCTCTCAGTTCCGGCCTTAACACCTGGCCATTCATTGTGAATGTCCTGCCCATATTTTGCGGTAATAGTTAATAATGTTATCCGAGAATTTTCATTGTTGTTACGACGACTATGAAAATAAATATTGTAAATATTTCTCTTATAGTAAACATTTACTACCGTGGTGCCATCGCCCTTGATGACCTGCTGTGCGATGGTTTCTGCGGTAAAACCATCTACGGCTGTTGCAGTCACATTCGTGGTGGTACCGGCAGTGCCGGTATCACTCGTGAGCTCACCATAGCTGTAATTATCATCGTCCGCATTCTCAAACCAGGTGGCGACCTTGTAGGTTACCTGCTTGCCGGTCCAGTGGCCGTAGAGACGAGTCTCCGCCGCCTGAGCTCGCTGGAGAAGATCAGCAGCATTTAGCGCTGCGCCGCTGGCGTTGGTGGCGGCTACCGTACCGGTATAGGGGTCTTCACCGCTGCCCGCGTAGTACCAGCCGGCGAAGTCGTAGCCTTCCCGCGTCACTGTACCCAGGTTCGTCAGATCTGCCGCTGTGGTATTCGCCGTCACGAAGATGGCAGGGCGATAGCCTGCGCCGGAGCCTGCGGGACCGCCGTAGAAGCGAAGCCAGTGGCCCTCAGTGAAGATGGGGTAGAGGTTGAAGCTGCCCGAGACCTCATCCCAGATCGGCTTTTCAGTCAGACTATAGGTGGTTTCTGCTCCGGCCTTATAGTCGTCAGAGGTCCAGCCGGTCAGCACTGCCGTCGCAGCGGAGGGAACGGTCAGGTTATCTACCCGCACGCTGGCATACTCCGCGTTGTCGTCCTTGTAGACCAGGCGCTTGGAGACAATGTGCTTTTCCGATTCCGCAGCGTCCTTTGCATTGTCCCAGAAGGTGACGATGTAAGCCACGCCGAATCGCGGTGCAACGTAGACGTCCAAATCACTGTCAGTTGCTTTCTTCGGATGCGGTTGGGTGAAATCGATGGATTCCGTGGTATAGGTATAGGTGTCGTCAGTTTTTTCTACGATAAACCAACCAAGGAAATTCTTCTCCAGACCGGTGACAGGCTTGCCGGGATCTTCCAGCAGCTCATCATCCTTCATGATCTGGTAATCCACTTCATCTCCGTGCTTATTGACAAACAGGAAGGGAGTGGAGGTTCCGTCTGCGTTCAACTCATTCAGGAAGTGATAGGTGGTGCGATACGTGTTGATAATAGGAGGTTGGCCGCCATCGGAAATGAGGTAGATGGAGAAGTCCTTGGCGTAGAACTGCAGGGCCTTGCCCTCGCCGCGGGTGACGGAGACCAGCTGCACGTCGTTGACATACTCCACGGTGCCGTCGTCCTTCACGTGGATCACGGCAGGGTTCTCGATGTTCTCCAGGCCGTCCAGAGAAATCTGCACTTCGACTTCCTTCTCGGGTTCCAGCTCAGTGCCGTCCTTGGAGAAGTAGATGTCCGCTGCGGCATAGACGGTGCGGCCGACTTTCTCCTGCAGGGAGGAGAGCTCCGCCTCGTCGGTGATGCGCGTGACGGTCAGAACGGCGTCCTGCGGCAGCGCGCCTTCCGGGGCGTTGATGGAGACGTTCATGTCCTCACCGGCTTCGCCGTTGAAGCTCTGCGCGGGCATCGGGACCGGGTCGACAGGCGTGCCGGCCAGGGCCTTGTCCAGACGCATCAGGATGATGGCGAGCTGGGCGCGGGTGGCGGTGGCAGCGGGCTTGAAGCTGCCGTCCTCATAGCCGGCAATCAGGCCGAGGCTGCTGCAGAGGGCAACCGCTTCCTTGGCATAGCCGGAGATCTTGTCCGCGTCGATGAAGGTCTTCTCTTCGCCCTTGGGCAGGTCGATCTGCTTTGCGTTCAGGTAGCGGGCAAGCATCGTGCACATGTCCTGCCGGGTGATCTTTGCGTTGGGCGCAAAGGTCGTCGCGGAGGTGCCCTTGGTGATGCCGAGGTCTGCAGCCCAGACGACGGCGTTGGTGAACCACCTGCCATCGGGTACGTCAGCAAAGGCGTTCGTACCGGTGACAGCGGGCTCACCCTCCATGCGGTAGAGAACCGTCACGAACATGGCGCGCGTGACAGATTCGTTGGGCGCGAACTTGCCGTCGCCGACGCCGTTCATAAAGCCCTTTTCCGTGACATAGTTCACGGCCTCCTCGTACCAGGAGCCCGCCTTGACGTCGGTAAACGACGCATCGGCGTAGCCGGGCACCAGGAGAGAGGGCACCAGCATCACGACTGCCAGCAGCGCTGCGAGCAATCTGGTGGTTTTTTTCATATGCGTTTCCCCTTTCTTTTATGGCAGGCAGGCAGCCAAAGCGTCTCTCCGACTGTCCTTGCCCTAGTTACCCTTTTACAGTAATACCATATTATCATACATGTTAAGTATATTATATTTTTATCAAGCAGTCAAGAGAAAATTTCTTTATTTTTCAAGGGGTTCCATAGAAAATCAACCAAAAATCCGGAGGGGGTTTTAGTGATTTTCCTGAATGCAAAAAAAGACCGCCTGCAGCAAGGAAGCAGGCGGTCTATACATTATAATATAAGTTTGTTCGGGGTTGGTGTGCGGCAGGTGAGGGGTTCAGATTCTTCGCTGGCGCTCAGAATGACATGGTTTGGAATTGCGCGTTATGACATGGTTTGGGTTTGCGCGTTAGTCCGGCGTCAGCATGCAGCCGCCGAGGGGGCGGATGCGCAGGACGTGACACTTGCCCGCGCCGAAGACGGCCTCAATGCCGGCGCGGAAGGCATCCAACTGCTCGTCCGGGACGAAGGCCTGCACCGTGCCGGCAAAGCCGCCACCGTGCACGCGGATCGCGCCGGCGCCGCCCAGCAGCTCCCGCCCCAGCGTGATGGCCAGCGAGACCGCCTGCCGCTCGGGATGGGCCGGGGAGAAGATGTTCTGCAGCCGCTCGATGGACGACAGGCCCGAACGGTTCACCAGCGCCAGGAAGCCGGAAAAATCGCCCGCCTCCAGCGCCGCGGCTTCGGCCTGGGCCAGCGCGTCGTCCTGGTAGAAGTGCAGCGCGCGCAGCACTGCCCGGTCGCCGCAGCGCTCGCGCAGCAGCGGCAGATTTGCGCGGAAGTCGGCCTCGGGCACCTGGCGCAGGAAGGACGCGCCGAACTGCGCCGCCACGCTGCCCATCTCCTGCGGGATGCCGGCGTAGTCGTCCGTGAGGTCGGCGTGCGTGGAGCCGGAGTCGATGATGCACAGGCTGTGGCCGGCGGCGGAGAAGTCGTATTCCACCTTGCGCACCACAGGCGCGGCCGGGTCGCAGAAGTCGATCGCTACGATGCCGCCCACCGACGCGCCGATCTGGTCGAGCAGGCCGCAGGGCTTGCCGAAATAGACGTTTTCGGCCATCTGGCTGATCTTGGCGGCCTCGATGGCGTCGGGCGCAGGGCCAGCGGCAAACTGCGACAGGATCGTGCACAGCAGCACCTCAAAGGCCGCCGAGGACGAGAGCCCGGAGCCCGCGATCACGTTGGAGTGCACATAGGCGTCCACGCCGCAAAGCTGCATCCCGCGGGCGGCAAGGCCCGCCGCGACGCCGCGCACGAGGGCGGCCGTGCTGCCCGCCTCCGCCGGATCGGGGTCGAGCGTGTCCAAGCGGACGGTGACGGCCGGGTAGCCCTCGGAGATCACACGGATTTCCGGGCTGCCGTTCGGCGCGGCACAGGCGAGCATGTCCAGATCGACGCTCGCACACAG
Organism: Oscillospiraceae bacterium; assembly: GCA_902795195.1. Taxonomy (GTDB): domain Bacteria; phylum Bacillota; class Clostridia; order Oscillospirales; family Oscillospiraceae; genus JAFRPC01. The sequence continues at coordinate 21,933 of CADBKF010000005.1, read as the reverse complement.
GGCGTGGCCGTGCTGGTGGTCGGTGTGGTTGCCGCCGATCTCAGTGCGCCCCGGGGCGCTGAAGAGCGCGGCCGGGCCCGGATTGCGCGGGAACTGCTCGCCGAAGGCCTGTACGATGTGTTCGGCGCGCGCGCTGTCCGTGCGGCCATAGAGACGCTGCAGGCAGCCGGCATAGGCCCCGGCGCGCAGCGATTGGAGCAGCTGATCCATAGGTAAAAATCCTTTCACGGCCGCCGCGTCCGCGGACGGCCTTGGTTTAATTTCATATAGTATAGCACAAGCCCGCCGCCGACGCAAGCAAAATTGCATTTTCCCGTTGCGCCGAGGCGGTTTTGTGGTATAATGGCCTTGAGGTGAGGCAGATGAAACTGTTGATCGAGGGCTGCAGCGGCAGCGGCAAGAGCACGGCGATCCGCCGGCTGATGAAATACGTGCAGCGGCCGATCTGGGGTCTGTGGTCGGAGAAGCTGCCGGCCGGGCCCGAGCTGGACGCGCCGGTCTACCTGCACAGCTATCGCGAGGGGATCGCCTATGGGCCGGAAAACCGCATCGGCCTCTGCCGGCAGCGGCAGGCAACGGCATTCCCGGCGGTCTTTGAGACGCTGGGCGTGCGGGTGCTGCGCGAGATCCCCGAGGGCAGCCTCGTGCTGCTCGACGAGATCGGCTTTATGGAAAACGAGGCGCCGAGCTTCCGCGCCGAGCTGCAGCGGCTGCTGGACGGGCCGTTCGATCTCGTCATCGCGATCCGGGACAAGCACACCGAGCTGCTCGACCAAATCCGCAGCCACCCGCAGACGCAGGTCGTGGGCGCGCGCGAGGCCAACGACGAGGCCTTCTGCTGCTGCGTTGCCGCGCAGCTCAGCGGAGGGGAGGCGGCAGAATGAACCGGGACAGACAGGTGCCGATCCAGTCGCTGGGCAAGGCGATGCGGCTGCTGGACATCCTGCAGGAGCAGGGCAGGCCCATGCATCTGGCGGAGCTTGCGCAGCTGGCCGGCTATCCCAAGAGCTCGGTCTATGCGCTTCTGACGAGCATGCGCGCCTATTCCTATATCGAGCAGCGCGCCGACGGGCGCTACGCGCTGGGCATCCGGCTCTATGAATGCGGCCGGACGGTCTCCGCCGCCTGGGACATCTCCTCGGTGGCGCGGCCCTATCTCGAGCAGCTGGCCGAGCAGACCGGCGCAAGCGCGGTGATCACCTATCTGGAAAACGGCCACATCATCAACCTCGAGCAGGTGGCCGGCCGCAGCGGCGTGCAGGTGCTCTCGGAGGTCGGCACGCGGCTGCCGCTGCACGCGACGGCGCAGGGCAAGCTCTATCTCGCCACCTGCTCGGACGCCGACGCCAGAGCGCTGCTCAGCGCGCGGGGCATGCCGGCCTATACGCCGCACACGCTCACGGAGCTGGAGCCCGCCATGGAGCAGCTCGCGCAGATCCGCAGGGACGGCTACGCCATCGAAAACGGCGAGTATAAGATCGGTCTGCGCGCGGTGGCCATGCCGGTGCACGACCGCGACGGCACGGTGCGCTATGCCGTGAGCGTGGTCGGGCTGTTCCGGCGCATCAATTCCAGCGAGTTTGAGGAGGCCATCGCCGCGACGCTTGCCGCCGCGCAGCAGATTGCAACGGCATTGGGCTATCGGGAGAATATTCGATAATACGGAACGAGAATTCCATAATGTAGAACGGCTGCGCTTGCAAAGCGCAGTCGTTCTACATTATAATATGGATAGCGTGATACGCAGAAAAGATGAACGAAAGAAGATTGCGAAATGAAAAAAATTGCTGCGCTGCTGCTGGTCATGGCGCTGCTGCTGGGCTGCTGCGCCTGCGGGGCCAAGTCCGGCGGCCAGACCCCGGCGGCGGAAACCATTCAGTTTACGGACGGCGCCGGCCGGAACGTCGAGCTGCCGACGCAGATCACCCGGATCGCTGCCAGCGGACCGAATGCGCAGATGATCCTCATGACGCTCTGCCCGGAGCTGCTGGTCGGCCTGGCCTCGACGCCCTCGGACGAGCAGAAGCCCTATTTCCCGGAGTCCATGTGGGAGCTTCCCACCTTCGGCCAGTTCTACGGCAGCAAGGCCAACCTCAACATGGAGGCGCTGATCGACGCCAAGCCGCAGCTCGTCATTGACCTGGGCGACCGCAAGGACAGCATCGCCGAGGACATGGACATGGTGCAGGAGCAGACCGGCATTCCGACGATCTTCCTCGAAGCGACGCTCGAGACCCTGCCGGCGGCCTACCGGACGCTGGGCAAGCTGCTGGACCGACAGGAGCAGGCCGAGAAGCTGGCGCAGTATGTGGAAAAAACGCTCAGCATGGCCGAGGAGAACCGGGCGAAGATCGCCGAGGCGGACAGCCTGCGCGTGATGTACGGCACCGGCCCGACCGGCCTTGCCTGCAACGCCAAGGGCTCGGTGCAGGCTGACGTGATCGAGCTGATCGGCGCGCAGAACGCCATCGTCTCCGAGGAGGTCAGCAACCGCGGCGGCGGCACGAGCGTGAACCTCGAGGAGGTCTATGCGGTGGACCCCGACGTCATTCTGCTCACGGCGGACGGCCCCTATGACACACTGCCGGACGGGGAGTGGGCCGAGCTCACTGCGGTGCAGAACAGCCGGTATTACGAGATTCCCGAGCTTCCCTACAACTGGATGTCCTCGCCCCCGTCGGTCAACCGCGTGCTGGGCGTCTGGTGGCTGGGCAATCTGCTCTACCCGGAGCTGTATGACTATGACATGGTGCAGACAGCGCAGGAATTCTATTCCCTGTTCTGGCACTACGAGCTGAGCCAGGCCGAGGCCGAGCAGATGCTCGCGCGCTCGACCCTGCGCCCGGCGCCCTGAAGCGGGCAAACACAAAACAAATCCCATCGCTTTCGTTCAAAGCGGTGGGATTTGCGCAGACGGGAAGTGCACGATGGCGATGCGCTTTTGCTGCCGGTGGTAGTAGGGGAAGACCGGATCGCCGGTCTGCTCGAGCAGCGGCGTGAGCTGCGAGAAGACAATTTCCGCGCCTGGATCGCGCCGATAGAGCGAAAAGAAGCGCACGGCGTCTGCCCGTGAGCGCAGCGGCTGGCCGAATTCGATCTCATGCGTCGAGACCTCGGCGTGAATGCCGAGCGCGCGCAGCCGCTCCAGGGTCTGCGCCAGGGTGGGACTCTGCCGCAGGCTGCCGCCGAGATCGAACCGGTGGCGCAGCTCGTTGCGCCGGATGATGACGACCTCGCCGGTGCAGTGGCGCCGGGCGAGCGTCAGAATGTCGGGCAGGCTGCCAAAATAGCAGAAGACCATCGCCGCGCAGCGGAACTCCGCCGGCAGCGCGAAGGCGTCGGCACAGAGGATCTGCAGCTGCGATGGCGGCTGCGGCAGCCTGCTTCGGAAGGCATCGATCGCCGCCGCAGAGCGGTCGATCGCGGTGACGCGGGGAAAGCACTCCGCCAGAAGCTCCGCCAGATGCCCCAGGCCGCAGCCCATGTCGCAGACATGCGCGTCCGGCGGCAGCATGGCCGCAAGCTGCGTCTGCAGCAGGCGGTAATAGCCGGTCTGCCCGGCGGCGTCCTCCAAAAACCGGATCATGTCCGGCGTCCATTCAAACAAGCTGCCCCTCCTTTCCCGGCATCTGCCCTTGCGCAAACGGGAAGAATGTGCTATGATAACAGCTGCCTCTTTTTTCTCATATTATCCGCTTTTTCCCGGATTTTCAAGTAGTTTTTCGGAGGAGTCCGATATGAAACGACGTTTTTCTTCCGGCCGGCCGGCCGGCGCGGCAGAGGAGCCGGCTCCATGAGCCGGCAGACGGGCCGCTACGGCCTGCGGTTTTTGATCCTGGCTGCGCTCTTTCTGGCGCTGCTGCTGGCCTCGGCGATGCTCGGGCGCTACCGGCTCTCGCCGGCGGAGCTGGCAGCGCTGCTGGGTCTGTCCGATGCGCCGGTGCGCAGCGGGGCCTCCAACGTGCTCTTTCAGATCCGCCTGCCCAGGATCGCGGCGGCGGTGCTGATCGGCGCGGCGCTCTCCGCTGCCGGCGCGGCCTACCAGGGCATGTTCCGCAACCCCATGGTCTCGCCGGACATTCTGGGCGCCTCCACGGCGGCGGGCTTCGGCGCGGCGCTGGGCATCCTCTTGGGGGCGGACTATTTCGGCATCTCGCTCACGGCCTTTGTCTTCGGCCTGGGCGCGGTGCTGCTGGCCTATCTGGTCAGCCGCTTTGCCCGGGCCAGCGAGACGCTGTCGCTGATCCTGGCCGGCATGGTGGTCTCGTCGCTGTTTTCCGCCGGGACCTCGTTTGTCAAGCTCGTGGCCGACACGCAGGAGCAGCTGCCGGCCATCACCTACTGGCTGATGGGCAGCCTTGCCGCCGTCAAGCAGCGCGATGTGCTGTTTCTGTTGGCCCCGTTTGTGCTGGGGCTGCTGCCGCTGCTGCTTTTGCGCTGGCGGGTGAACCTTCTGACCCTGGGCGAGGACGAGGCAAAGTCCCTGGGCGTGAACACCACGGCCCTGCGCCTGGTGGTCATCGTCTGCGCGACGCTGCTCACCGCCGCCTCCGTGGCGGTCTGCGGCATGATCGGCTGGGTGGGGCTCATCGTCCCGCATCTGTGCCGGATGCTGTTCGGGTCGGACTACCGCCGGCTGCTGCCGGCCAGCGCGCTCTTCGGCGCGGCGTTTCTGCTGCTGGTGGATGACATCGCGCGGCTTGCAACGGCAGGGGAGATCCCGATCGGCATCCTCACGGCCTTTGTCGGCGCGCCGATGTTCCTCTGGCTCATTCTGACAGGAGGTGGCCGCCGTGCAGATTGAAGTCAAGGACCTCTGCTTCTCCTACGGCGCGCAGCCGGTGCTGGAGCACGTCAGCTTTTCGGTGCCCGAGGGCAGCATGACGGCGGTGCTGGGGCCGAATGGCGCCGGCAAGAGCACGCTCTTCCGCTGCCTTCTGGGCCTGCTCCGGCCGCAGCGCGGGCAGGTGACGATCGGCACGCAGGCGCTCGGCAACCTTTCCAGACGGGCGCTGGCGCAGCTGGCCGCCTATGTGCCGCAGGCGGCCTCGCCGACCTTCCAATACACCGTACTGGACACCGTGCTCATGGGCACGAGCAGCAGCCTTTCTCTGCTCGAGCGGCCGGGAAGGGCTGAGCAGGACCGGGCCATGCAGGCGCTCGAGCGCCTGGGCATCGCGGGGCTTGCAGACAAGAGCATCGCGAACATCTCCGGCGGCGAGCGGCAGCTGGTGCTGCTTGCGCGCGCGCTCGTGCAGCAGGCGCGGCTGCTGATCATGGACGAGCCCACCGCAAATCTGGATTTCGGCAACCAGCAGCGGGTGCTCTCGCAGATCACCGCGCTCACGCGCCAGGGCTACACGGTGCTGCTCTCGACGCACCATCCCGACCACGCGCTGCGCTACTGCAGCCACACGCTCGCACTGCACAACGGGCGCGTGTGCGCCTTCGGCGAAACGGATCAGGTGCTGACGGCTGGGCTGATCGAGACCCTCTACGGCGTGCACGCCGAGCTCGTGACCCTGCAGACCCCCGCCGGCCCCGTGCAAAGCTGCGTCCCAATTTGAAGAAAGCACCCCCCAACCTGCTGCGGAGCAGCGGGTTGGGGGTTTTCATGCTGTCTTTCATTTATCGACTCAGGAAGGGAAACAGATCCATGTAGACCAGCACGGCCAGGATGCAGAGAGCGACGCCGATGTAGACGAACAGCTTTCGTTTCAGTCGGTTGCCCAGCGTCCAGATGACGAAGGCCGCAAGCGCCAGCACGATGGTGGCCGTATGGCCGGATGATAGACCTTGCATGTGTGGCTCCTGTCCCCGGCAGCCGCATTCGGCTGCCGGGGCTTTTTATTCGTTGATTAGTTAAAGAGATAGGCGTACTTATACTTGACCGTGAGGATCAGGGTCTCCAGGCCCTTGGGCAGGGTGTTGCTGCCTGCCAGGTCGTGCTCGGACACGCCGTCGAACAGGCGGGTGCGGACCCTGTCGCCGTCCAGGAAGAGGAAGCCATAGTTCTTGCTGTCCTCGAAGTCCTCGGCGGTCTGGAACAGGGTCAGCTTGTCCTTGCAGGGCTGGGAGGCGTAGGGGCAGAAGCTGGTGCAGTTGCCGCACTCGTTGCACATCTTGTCCACGTGGATGATCTGGCGGCTGCCGTCGGCCATCTTGATCGAGACGTTCGCGCGGTTCGGGCAGACGTCCACGCAGTTTTCGCAGACCGTGTTGCAGTCGAGGCAGCGCGCGCCCTCGCAGCAGGCGTCGGCGCTCATCTGCAGGATGCCCTTCTTGGCAACGGCTTCTTCGATGGACGGATAGGCTTCCTTCGGGATCTCGTACGCCCAGGGCTTGCCGATGACGATCTCGGCAAACTTCGCCGCGTCCGCAATGCCCTCGACCACGGTGGCGGGGCCGCGCGCGGCGTCGCCGGCGGCATAGACGCCGGGCACGTTCGTCTCGAAGGCGGGGCGCTTTTTGGCGTTCAGCGCGATGCCGTTGGCTTCAAACAGCTTGTCGTCCACCTGCTCGCCGACCGCGGAGATGACCAGGTCGCAGTCGATCTCCACCGTCTCGCCGGTGGGCACCGGGGAGCGTCTGCCGGAGGCATCGGGCTCGCCCAGCTTCATCTTCTCGCAGATGAGCTTGCCGCCCTTCTGTGCCTTCGGGGCAACGAGCTCGAGGAAGGCTACGCCGTCGGCAATGGCGAGCTCCAGCTCCTGGGCGTCTGCGGGCATGTACTTCTTGGTGCGGCGGTAGACCAGCGTGGAGGACTTCGCGCCGCAGCGCTTGGCAAGTCTTGCCGCGTCCATGGCGGTGTTGCCGCCGCCGACCACGGCCACATGGCCGAGCTCGCTCGTGTCCTTGCCGGACTTGCGGTCCTTCATCCACTGGATGACGGGCTTGACGTTGCCCTCGATGTCGAGCCGGCCGGCCTTCCAGGCGCCCACGGCGTAGAGGATGTGGGTGTAGCCCTGGGCCTTGAGCTCTGCGACCGACGGGGCCTCGCAGCCGGTCTTGATCTCGCAGCCGTAGGCGGAGATCAGGGCCACGTCCTTGTCGATGGCCTCATCCGAGATGCGGAAGCCGGGGATCACGTGGCGCACGATGCCGCCGAGGCGGTCCTCGCGCTCAAAGATCGTGCAGGCAACGCCGCCGCGGCCGAGGAAGTAGGCCGCCGCCATACCGGTCGGGCCGCCGCCGATGATGGCGACCTTCTTGCCGGCCACGGGCGCGGGCCTGACAATGGATTTCATCAGGGCGTCGTAGCCCTTTTCGGCGGCAATCAGCTTGGTCGCGCGGATCTGCACGGGCTCGTCATAGAAGTTTCTCGAGCACTTGCCCATGCAGCGGTGGGCGCAGATCGTGCCGGTGATGAAGGGCAGGGCGTTCTTTTCGGTGATGAGCTTCAAGGCCTCGTCGTACAGGCCCTTTCTGCACAGCTCAATGTACTCGGGGATGTCCTGGCAGATGGGGCAGCCGCCCTTGCAGGGGGCCTGGAAGCAGTCGAGCCAGGGCACGGGCTCCTCGCTCTTGCGCTTGGGCAGCGGCTTGACCGGCTTGACGTGGTGGTAGCCCGTGCGGCAGTCGGCGCTGAGCTTGGCGATGGCTGCGGTGTCGGTGCCGGAGAAGGCGGCAAAGGGCAGCGGCTCAAGCTTCTGGCACATCTGCACCAGGCGGTTGTAGCCGCCGGGCTTGAGGATCGTGGTGGCGACGGTGATGGGCCAGATGCCGGCCTCAAACAGTTTGTCGCAGTTGAAGAACTCCGCGCCGCCGGCAAAGGAGATCTTCATCTTACCGTCAAACTGAGCGGAAATGCGGCGGCACATCTCGATGGTCAGCGGGAACAGGGCGCGGCCGGACATGTACATTTCGTTGTTGGGCAGCTCGCCTCTGGTCGTGTCGACCGGGAAGGTGTTCGACAGCTTCAGGCCGAATTCCACGCCGGTGTCGTCCGCCAGCTTCTGCAGCCGCTCGAACATCGGCACCGCGTCGCGCCACTGCAGGTCCTCGTTGAAGTGGTGCTCATCGAAGACAATGTAGTCGTAGCCCATGGAGTCGAGGATGGAGCGGGCGTCCTGATAGCCGAGGATCGTGGGGTTGCACTTGACGAAGGTGTTGACCTTCTTCTCCGAGATGAGATAGCTTGCAATGCGCTCGATCTCATCCGGCGGGCAGCCGTGCAGCGTGGAGAGCGTGATGGAGCGGGAAACTCTGGGGGAGATGGTGTCGATGAAGTCCTGCTCCTCCGGGAAGAGCTCCTTGAGCACCCCGATGCACTCGATGAACTGCGGCGTCTTCGAGGCGTCCTTCATGCTTTCAATGTAATTGTCCACCTTCTCGCCCTTGATGCCCTCGAGGTCGTAGCCGCAGGACATGTTGAACACGAAGCCGTCGGGGTCGCCCAGACCGAACTTCTTCGACAGGATTTTCAGCGCGCACCATCCCTTGATGTACTCGTTGAGCGCCTGGGGCACGGTGAGCTCGGTGGACCACTCCTGGTTGTAGCCCTCATCGTCGGCCAGGATGCAGGGACGCGGCACGCAGCGGGCCAGGTCCTCGCCGTCCATCTTCTGCACGGTCTTGACCTCGAAGAAGCGGGCGCCGGCCATGTAGGAGGCGATGATGTTCTGCGCCAGCTGGCTGTTGGGGCCGGCGGCGGGGCCGAAGGGCGTCTCGATCTTCTCACCGAAGATCGGCAGCGTCTTGGCGGGGTCTGCCTTGAAAAACTTGTGGATGCCGAACACGGTGCCCTCGGCCTCGTATTCCTTCAGCACCCAGTTCATGAGCGAGCGGAAGGGGATCGGATACATTCTTTCTGACATTTTCGATACCTCCAAGTTAAGTTTGCGGTTTCGGCGCCCAGATACGAACGCCGATCAGGATCAGGACAGGAACAATGAGACCGGCCAACGCCAGCCAGGCGGTCTGCTTCATATAGTCAAACCACCAGAGGCTGGCCCCGTTGAGCAGGTGCAGCGGCGTGACGATGCAGTTTGCAGCCAGCAGCACATATTGCGGCACCGTCACAAGCGGCTTGCCCCAGCGCCTGCCGGCGCTGAGCAGGGCGCAGCCGAGCACCGGGAGCAGGGCCAACAGCAGCGTCAGGAGCGTGGGGTCCAGCCAGCTGAGAAGAAACTCGTGAAAAAACGCCAGCGGGACAAAATAGGGGAGCAGATCGGGAACGGCCGGCAGAAACAGCAGCGCGAGTGTCAGCGCCAGGGAAGCCAGACACAGCACCCAGCACAGCAGCGCCCCGCGCCGCTGCTTCTGCTTTCGTTCACGGATGATCGTTTCGTTTAACATTGAATCAAGGACTCCAAATTCGAAGTTTTTTCAGCGTCAGAATCGGAAGAAGGATAAAGATGATAAAAGAGAGCACCGTAACACCGTAAGTCATCAAAAAGATGTTGCGAAGCCAGAACATCGAGACGATCATCATAAACGCTATGATAAGCTGGAGCCCGCAGCCCCAACGGATCAGCACAGCGCCGAATGGCTTTTTCAGGTGCAGTAGCAGCCAGCCAATCATAGGTGGAACTGTCGTCAGCAGCGCCAAAATGACGCCGGCTGTCCTCAGCCAAGGCATTTCATAATACTGTGCGTAAACGTGGATGAAGATCTGAAACCCGGAAAACGGCGCGATCACATCCAGGAACGTCCCCAAGGGCAACGGATGGGTGCACAGGGGAAACAACAGCAAAAGATTGTAGAGCAGAAAACCCAGACACCAGTATTTCGCTCGCTTTTGCCGATCGGAGAGCTCAGATTTCGCCATCTTCCGAATACCTGCAGTGGTTCAGATCGCCCCAGAGCTTCTTGGCCTCCTCGAGGATGTAGGCGTTTTCGGCCTCCTCGTCGATGCCGACGAGCTCGCGGTCCTTCATCAGCAGCTTGCCGTTTGCAATCGTGGTCTGGCACTGGCGGCCGGTCATGCCGAAGATCATGTGGCCGTCGATGTTGGCGTCAGAGAACGGCGTGAACGGCTTGTAATCCATGACGATCACGTCCGCCGCGGCGCCTGCCTTGAGCACGCCCAGCTCGTCCGGGAAGTACTTCATGCCGATCTTCGCGTTGTTCTTGAAGAGCATGTCGGTGACCTCGCACCAGCCGACGTTGGGCAGGCACGCGTTCTGCTTCTGGGCGATCAACGCGACCTTGATCGACTCGAGCATGTCGTTGGTGTAGGCGTCGGTGCCCATGCCGAGCAGGATGCCGTTTTTGTAGAGCTGCAGCACCGGGCAGGTGCCCACGGCGTTGCCCATGTTGGACTCGGGGTTGTTGACGACCATCGTGCCGGTTTCCTTGATGATCTCGATCTCGGCGGAGTTGACGTGGATGCAGTGGCCGAGTATCGTCTTGGGGCCGAGGATGCCGTGATCCTGCAGGCGCTGCACGGGCCGCCTGCCGTAGTTCCGCAGGCTGTCGTAGACGTCGTTCATGCCCTCGGAGACGTGGATGTGGAAGCCGGTCCTGCCGTTGTTGGCCTCGACCATGCGGTCGAAGGTTTTGTCGGAGATCGTGAAGAGCGCGTGGCCGCCGAACATGGCCGCGAGCATCGGGTCCTTGCGCTGCTCGCACTCGGTAATGAAGTCGGCGTTTTCCTTGATGGCCTGCAGGGATTTCTCCTCGCCGTCGCGGTCGGAGACCTCATAGCACAGGCAGGAGCGGATGCCGAATTTCTTGGCGGATTCCGCGATCGTGTGCAGGGTGCCGGGGATCTCGCCGAAGGAGGCATGGTGGTCGAAGATCGTGGTCACGCCCTGCTTGATGCAGTCGATGTACAGGGCGTTGGCCGAGGCCCGGGTGCCGCCCATGTAGAGCTTGCGGTCGATGGCCCACCACTGGCCGTCGAGGACCTCATAGAAGTTCGTGGCGTTGTAGCCCTTGATGGAAAGGCCGCGGGCGAGCGCGGAGTAGATGTGGGTGTGCGCGTTGATGAAGGCCGGCATGATGACGCCGCCCTTGGCGTCGATGAACTCCGCTTCGGGGTATTTGGCCTTCAGCTCGGCCGTCTTGCCGACCTCCTTGATCTTGGTGCCGTCAATGACGACGCCGCCGTCCTTGATGTAGCCGTTGGACGGATCGCGCGTGATGAGTCTGCCGTTTGCAAGTAAATACATAATAGCCCTCCTCAGTAGTTTGGTGTATGCCGTAGTTCGGAATTGGCCGAATTGACAGTTGACAGTGGAAAGTGGAAAGTGTCGAGGCAACAGGGAACAGGCAGTAGGCAATAGGAGACGTAGGGGACAGCGCCTCGACGTCCCGTCGACATGCACCGCACCTGCAGGGACGAGCATTCTGCCGACTACGCAATGGTAAACGGTTGAAAAGCCGATCCTTTGGTCTGAAATAATAATTCAATTCATCCCGAAGGGATACCGAAACTTTCCACTTTCAACTGTCCACTGGGCCAGGCCAGATTTCACTGACGCACTGAAAAAACAAAAGGCAGCGATGCACAGGGAACCATCCCTGCCATCACCACCCAAGAAGCTCCTGAGTGGTAGTTGAAAGCCCGTGTGCGAAACACTTCGTTGCAGCTACCAATCTGTCGATATTCAATTTTCCTGTTCCTATTATACCCCGGAGGGACAGGTTTTTCAACGGCTCATGCCAAAACAAACCTCACAAAAAATGCGGACATTTTTTGTGAGGTTTGACGGGCCATGATTAGGGATCAGGGATCGGGGATCAGGGATCGGGGATCAGGGATCGGGGATCAGAGATCGGGGATCAGGGATCGGGGATCAGGGATCAGGGATCGGGGATCAGGGATCGGGGATCAGGGATCAGGGATCGGGGATCAGGGATCAGGGATCAGGGATCAGGGATCAGGGATCAGGGGGCCGTCCTGTCATTGCGAACCAGTGACCGCGTCACTGGTGTGGCAATCCGTTTCCCGGAGCCGCTTACATGTTTTCGTGGTACGCTGCGCGCCAGCCGCCGATGTACTTCGGGCGGGTGCGGGCGCAGAGCAGCATGGCCTCGCCCAGAAACTTTTCGTTCAGCCGCACGGGCACCGCCACGCGCTTGAGGTGCATCCCGATCAGCACGCCGCCGATGTCAAGGCCGGCGTCGGCCCGGACGGTCTCCACCACCACGGGGTCGTCAAAATTCTCGTAGGCCGTCACCGCAAACGCGCCGCCCGCGTGCAGCTGGGGGATGACGTTCACGATCTCAAAGCCGAAGCGTTCTGCGTCCCGGCGCTCGATGACGAGCGCGCGGTTGAGGTGCTCGCAGCACTGCACGCACACCGAGATGCCGGCCTGCTGCAAAACGGGATACATCCCGTTCCAGACTGCCTCGGCGGCCTGCTTGCTGCTGCCCTTGCCGATGCGCTGGCCGACGATCTCGCTCGACGAGCAGCCGATCACCAGCAGCTGGCCCTTCTGCAGCCGCGTGACTTCAATGAGCTCCTGCGCCACAACGGCAGCCTTTTCTTGAATCATTTGCATTCTATCACCATTCCTGTTGTAATTGACAGTTGACAATGGACAGTTGACAGTTGCGGTATCCCTTCGGGATGAATTGAATTGATATTTCAAATCACAGGGTCAGCTTTTCAACCATTTACCATTGGTGTTTCCGACATAATGCTCGTCCCTGCGGGTGCGGTGCGAGTCGGCGGGACGTCGAGACGCCGTCCCCTACGTCTCCTATTGCCTATTGCCTGTTCCCTATTGCCCTGGCACTTTCCACTGTCCACTCGAATCATCGTTCCTTGATTTTCCGCAGCGCCGCGAACATGACCAGGCTCAGGCCCACGCCGGCGGCGGCCTGGATGAGGTTGCGCGGGATGCTGGTCAGGGCGCCTGCGGCGTTGCCGAGGATCAGGGATTTGTAGAGCCAGTAGCCCAGCACCATCCACAGCTCGCCCAGCACCGCGCCGAGGCCCGCGCCTGCCATCGGGTGCCGCTTGCCCAGCGGGAAAACGCGCACGAACAGGCCGACGATCACCGCAACGAAGCCCTTGATGAGCAGCGTGCCCGGGACGTAGTAGCCGTAGCCGGTCAGAAGATCGGCCAGGGCAGAGCCCACGCCGCCGGCTGCCAGCCCGTACCAGGGCCCGAGCAGCATCGCGCCGAGCAGCACAAAGGCGTCACCCAGGTTCGTGTAGCCGCCCACGGTGGGCACGCTCAGAAACATGGTCGTGACGCAGCACATCGCCATGAACATGGCGGTCAGGGTGAGTTTTCTGATTTTCTCTGTTTCCATAGGAGCATCCTCCGCTCTCAAAATTGTATTGTACCATATTCGCACCGATTGTCAAGGGATATTTGTGGTATAAAATATCACATAAAACCTAGAAAGTCAATAGGTATAATGGGAAATACATCACAAAAAGGGCCTGTTGCAAAATGCACGAACCTGTCATGCGACCGAGAAATCCGTACTTTTCACGTGAAAAAGCGTGAAATAGGAACGGATTTCTCGCTTCGCTCGAAATGACAGAGCATTTTGCAACAGGCCCTTCGTTTGCTGTTACAGCTGCAGCGTCAGGGTCCGCTCCTCGCCGCGCAGGCGGTAGGTGACGTTGACGGTGTGGATCTTGTCGATGGAGACCGGATCGACCGAGACGATCTCCGCCTTCTGCAGCGCGCACAGGCCCTGGAAGAAGCGGTGCTTCGCCCCGTCGTACTTGCCGAAGTCGTCCGACCCGAAGAGCACCGAGCCAAAGAGCGCGTTGACCACGGCCAGCGTCTGCTTCTGGTGCTTGCTGAGCGTGGTGTTCTCATCGCGCAGCAGGAACACGTCGGGATCGTTCAAAAAGGCCCGCCCGTCGAGCTGCCGGCGGTAGAGCGTGTTGCGCTGGGTGTGCAGGGTGGAGGGCCGCTCGTTGTGGAACGGGCGCATGAAGAGCTTATCGTCGTAGTCGAGCGACATATCCGGTCCGATGCGGCAGTATTCGACCTTGCCGAAGGCCGAGCACAGCGGCACGCCGCAGCCGAGGATCTGGCACTCGCCGCAGACCTCGCGCAGGAAGTCCATGGTCTCATCCATGATCTCGCCGCGGGTCTTGTCCGGGCGGGAGCTCATGCAGGCGGCATAGAGGAAGTCCAGCTTGAAGAGCGTGATGCCCATGGCCTTGTAGCGCTCGACGGAGCGGCGGACGTAGTCGCGTACGTCCTCGTTGTAGGGGTCGAGCGCGTAGCCGCCGGACCAGTTGGCGCCGGTGAAGATCGGCGCGCCGTCCTTCTGCTGGAACCAGTCGGGGTGCTCGCGGAAGAGCACGGAGTTCTTTTCCGCCACAAACGGCGCCAGCCAGATGCCCGCCTGGTAGCCCTCGTCGAGGATCTTCTGCACGATGGGCTCAATGCCGTTGGGGAACTTCTTCTCGTCCACGTCAAACCAGTCGCCCACGAAGGTCTCGAAGCCGTCGTCGATCTGGAAGATGTCGGGCTTGACGTTCAGGGTCTTGAGGCCCTCGAGGTCCCGCAGGATCTGGGTTTCGCTGATGTTCTGGTAGCAGTTGTACCAGCTTGTGTAGCCCACCTTGGGCCGGGCCGGCAGGGCCTTGATGCCCATTTTCTCAAACCAGCCGTCGAAGACTGCGGTCTCGCCGCCCTCGTCAAACCACAGATCGAGGCCCAGATAGTCCTCGCCGGGCTGGAGGAAGCGGTGATGGCAGTCCTTTTTGAAGACGACGGTGTTCTCCCGCGGGTCGAGGAAGATGCGCGTAAAGCCGGTCTGCTCGGCCAGGGAGGCGAAGAGGAAGAAGTGGCGGCCGCGGCGCACATAGGCGTAGGTGTAGCCCTTCTTGTAGCCGGCGCGCAGGTCCCGGCGGTAGACGGGGTCAGCAAAGTAGTCGCTGTACTGCGAAAAGCCGAACTTTTTGTCGAGCGCCTTGGGCACAAAGGCCATGGAGCTGTCAAACTGCCGGCGGGTGCGCTCGGGGCTGTAGGTCCAGCTCTGATAGCCGTTGAGGAAGTAGATATCGTCCTTTGCAAACTCGAAGCGGAAGGTCGCGGAGATCTCCTCGAGCTCGACCTCGCCGTCCTCGGGCCGGACGCGCAGGGTATAGCGGCCGTTTTCCAGCTTCTCCTCCAGCCGGAGCGGGCCCGTGCCCTTGACGGTTTTGGAAAGCAGCTGCATCATACGCGCTCACCGTCCGCTGCATGGCGCTGCTTGACCTGGGCGGCAATCTCCTCGACCTTCTCGTCGGTCAGGATGAACTTCTTCTTGAACCAGAAGAAGGCAATGACGAGGCCGATGATCGGGATAATCGTCATGGTCATGCGCAGGCCGGTCTTGGCAGAGGCCGAGACGTTCAGCGACCAGTCGACCAGCTTGTCGGCCTCGGAGACCTCGGTGCCGCTCTGCAGGTGGTTGATGGACAGGCAGATGGAGGCAGCCAGCGCGGCGATGCCGGAGGCGAGCTTCACCACGAAGGTCTGCATGGAGAAGATGACGCTCTCGTCGCGGCGGTTGTTCTTGAGCTCGCCGTAGTCCACGGTGTTGGCCAGGAACACCGTGGTGATGACCGTCAGCATGCCGTTGGCGGCAAAGATGAAGAACGCGGGGATGAAGAGCAGGAAGACGCTGCTCATGTTGGTGAAGGCCAGCACCAGCAGCACCAGGTAGCCGATGATCGCCATCGCCAGGCAGATGTAGAAGATCTGCAGGCTGGAGAACTTCTTGCGCAGCAGCGGATAGAAGGCCATCATGGACAGCACCTGGATCGCGCCGCCGAACATGTTGAAGAGCACATAGGCGTCGTTCCAGCCGGTGGTGCCGAAGTCATACTTGAAGAAGTAGATGACGAGGTTCGAGGTGATGTAGACCGCGGTGTTGATGAGCACGATCGCGATCGTGACGGTCATGGCCTGGTCGTTCTGCACCAGGGCCTTGAACATCTGGCCGACGGAGGCGGTCTTCATCTCGGCGGTGGACTTTTCCTTGACGTTGACGCAGGTCAGGGTGATGAAGAGGATGAACAGCACGCCCACGATCAGGGCAAAGTACTTAAAGCCCACGATCTCGATCATCTGCGCGCCGGCGCTTTCGCCTGCGAACATGCGGCCGAGCATCGGGACGAGCTGCATGGTGACGATCGTGATGATGGCAGAGCCCACGCCGGCGGAGGTGCGGGCCAGGGTGGTGAGGTTCTCACGCTCCTTGCCGCCCTGGGTGAAGGCGGGGATCATGGACCAGTAGGGGATGTCCATCATGGTGTAGGTGACGCCCCAGAGGATGTAGAAGATGGCGGCGTAGGCGATCAGGCCCTTGGCGTCCATCGCGGGGGGCGCGGCGAACATAAAGTAGAGAATGACGGCGTTGGTGACGGTGCCGATCATCAGCCAGGGACGGAACTTGCCCCAGCGGGTCTTGGTTTTGGCCACCACAACGCCCATGATGGGGTCGTTGAAGGCGTCAAACACGCGGGCGATCAGCAGGATGATGCCCATGGCGATGGCATTGACGCCCAGAAGATCCTGGAAGTAGTAGAGCACATAGCTGGCAGAGAGCATGTAGACCATGTCCTTGCCCACGGCGCCGAGTGCGTACGACAGCTTGGATTTGCCGGACAGCTTTTGGTTGTTTTCCATTGGTTTCTCCCTTTCTCATTTCTCAGCCGGAGCGTTTGTTGCCTCTTGACAAAAACGCTTCCGGCTGATACTCTTATTTTGGTAAATATAGTGTAAACGATTTTCGATAAGGTGTCAACAAATATTT
Source organism: Oscillospiraceae bacterium (assembly GCA_902795195.1). GTDB lineage: Bacteria > Bacillota > Clostridia > Oscillospirales > Oscillospiraceae > JAFRPC01. The sequence continues at coordinate 5,265 of CADBKF010000005.1, read as the reverse complement.
CAGGAGGTTTTCAGATGGCAAACAAATCTTCCAGCATTTTCGGCAACGAAATGTCCGCCAAGGACGTGCAAAAGGCGGAAAAAACCAAGGAAAAGTTCATCAAAAAGTACGGTGACGACGGCGACTACGATTATTCCTTCTCCCTGCAGGACAACAAGGTCCTTGCGCCTCTGGGCACGAAGGTGCTGACCTTTGGCGGCGGCGCGGAGTTTTCCGACCGTACGATCTTCATCGGCAACATCCGCATGGGCTTCGGCCACTACCGCATCTCCATGGCCATGGCCTCCTGCGCACGCGCGCTGGGCTATGAGCCGGTGTGGCTCGACCTCAACTCCTTCACCGATTCCACCTGCACCGGCATCATCTCCGGGCAGAACGACCTCTACTCCATGGGCTCCCGCCTGAGCCAGCGCTCCAAGCTCTTCAACAAGCTCTACTGGGAGCCGCTGAACTCCGAGGGCTTCCGCAAGCTCAGCTACAACTCCGCCGACCAGGCCAGCGCCGAGCTGATGGCGAACCTCCTGAAGAACCTGCCCAAGGACAAGCCCTATGTGGCGACGCATGTGTGGCCGGCGCAGGCGGCGATCCACGCGGGCTTCACCAAGGTCGTCAACGCCATCCCCGACAACTGGCCGATGGCCCTGCACCTGGCGGAGGGCTCGACCCACACGATCCAGACCCACTCTGCCTGGCTCGGCTACAAGGCCCTGCGCGGCATGGACAAGACGCGCTCGCTCAAGCCGATGCCCCAGGGCGACATCGTCTACACCGGCCACTACATCGACCACGAGCTGGTGGAGAACCTGGAGTCCGACACCAACTACCGCATCGACCGCGTCAAGAACGGCAAGGCGATCCGCTATCTTCTGACCGTCGGCGGCGCGGGCGCGCAGCAGCAGCTCTTTGCCGACATCATCAAGGCCCTGATCCCCGACATCAAGTCCGGCCGGGCGGCGCTGTTCGTCAACGTGGGCGACCACAAGAACGTGCTCGAGAGCCTGCAGAAGCTCGTGCCCGAGCTCAAGGCCGCCAAGATCTTTGAGGACGACTACGACGCGGCCAAGGCCTGGGCCGAGACCGCCATCACCGGCGAGGCCAGGGGCATCACGGCCTTCTGCCACAAGGATATTTTTGCCGCGGTCTACATCACGAATCTGTTGATGCGGGCCTCCGACGTGCTGGTCACGAAGCCCTCCGAGCTGGCCTTCTACCCGATCCCGAAGCTGTTCATCCAGCACGTGGGCGGGCACGAGATCTGGGGCGCGATCCACTCGGCCGAGGTCGGCGACGGCACCTACGAGGTCGCGCCGGGCCGCGAGACCACCGACATGATCCGCCTGCTCCAGGACGAGCCGGAGATCCTGCTGAACATGAACCGCTGCATCCTGAAAAACAACCGCGAGGGCCTCTACAACGGCGCCTACGAGGTCATCAAGCTGGCGGTGTCCAAGTAGCAGGGCAGCTTTCAGATCAGAAGGATGACACGGTGCGGAGTGGATAGGGGTTAGTGGACAGTGGACAGTGGATAGTGGAAAGCGGAAAGTGGAAAGTGGAAAGTGTCGGTATCCCTTCGGGATATATTGAATTTCTACAAAAAAGCACTTCGATCAGCAGAGCGCCTGGATAAGTGAAGTAAAGCCTCCAAGTCTGTCATTGCGAGCCAGTGCGCACACTGGCGTGGCAATCCGTTCATCTTTCCTGTCTTTTTCTGATATTTCAAATCGGAGATTTGAAATATACCACAACTTTCCACTTTCCACTTTCAACTGTCAACTTTCCACTGTCATCAGTCCGCAAAACTCACATGGTTAGACTGCAGTTCAGTCAAGAAAAACCCGAGGCACAGGATCTTGATCCTGTGCCTCGGGTTTTCTTATCTTCCGCAGACCGGCAATATGGCCTTGATGATCTTGCCGTCGCGGTAGAGGGTGAGCTCGATGCACTCGCCCGGCAGGTGTTGGGCCAGCGCATTGTTGAAATTCGCCCAGCTGCTGATGCTCTCGCCGTCGGCGGTGAGCAGAATGTCGTAGGCATACAGCCCAGCGTCGGCCAGCCGCTCGTCGAAGATCCCGCGCACCCAGAGCGTGCCTGGGTAGTCATAGTACCCAGCCAGCATCGGCGGCACCTCGGCAGTATCAAAGCCCAGCCAGAGTCCCGCCGCGGCGTTTTGCGAGAGAATCCGCGTCAGGACCTCCGGCAGCGCAGACGCCGGAACGGCGCGGGTCTGCCCGTCCTGCGAGACGATCAGGCCGGCCACACTCCCGTCGGATGCGATGAGCGGCGCGCCGGAATCCAGCGCTGTGCTGCCGGCGTCCACCGTCCAGGTCCCGCCGGCCCCGGCATGGAGGGAGACAGGCCAGAGGGCTTCGCCGTCCTCCGCCCAAAGCAGCGCGTCTGCTGCGCTGCCGGAGGTGCTGCTGAAGCGGGCGGCAGGGAAGTCCTCGCCGCAGAGCTTCAAAAGCGCCAGACCCGTCTGTTCGTCAAAGCCCACAAAGGCCGCGGGCAGCGCGCTGCCGTCCGAGCGTGTGCAGGTGATGGTATAGGCCTGGCGCAGATCCCCGCAGCCGGCCAGCAGATAGCCGTCCTGCGTGAAGAGCACGCCGGCGCTGCGTTCGCTGCGCTCGTAGAAATCCGCGCTCACCTGCACGGCAGAGGGCGAAACCGCGGCGCGCCTTGCCGCCTCGTCCAGCGCCGTTCCCGGCTGCTGCAGCGTCAGCACCGGCAGCGCGGAGGCCTCTCGATCCGTCCCGGTGGCCCGGATCTCCAAGTCTGCCTGGAACACGTCGTCGCCGGAGGCGGCCTCGCTGACGGGCGACTCTGTCTCGGCGCTGCGCTGGGACTGGAACACGCCCAGAGAGCTCATCGTCGAGATGCCGATGATCAGAAGGCAGGCCGTGACGATCAGGCCCACATGGTCGTTTTTCGGTTTTTTCGGGGTGGAGGTGCCGTAAAACGAGGCCGATGCGCAGGGCTGCTCCGCGACTTCGGCCTCCTGGGAGGACTTGCGTTTTTCCATGCGATCACCGGCCTTTCGTTCAAGCATTCGGAATTACTGGATTTCCTCCTCCAGCGCGGCGGAGGGAGCCGGGTCGATTTTGGCCCGGCGCAGGGTGAAGGAGAACTCGGTCACGCCGTCCTGGCTGGTGACGAAGATGTCCTCCTCGTGGCTGCAGATGATGGTTTTGACGATGTAGAGCCCCAGGCCCACGCCGTCACGGTCGACCGAGCGGCTCTTGTCGGTCTTGTGGAAGCGGTCGAACACGAGCGGCAGCTCCTCCGGCGGAATGGTGGGGCCGGTGTTGGAGACAGAGATCAGCAGCTTGGCCCCGGAGGTCTGCTTGACCGCCAGGCGCAGCGTGCCCTGCTCGTCGCAGAATTTGACCGCGTTGTCGATGAGGTTGTAGACCACCTGCGTGATGGCGTCCGGGTCTGCCAGCGCCATGGCGCCCAGATCCGGGAAGTCCACATCCACGTTCAGGTGCTTGTTGTTGATCTTCTGCTCAAAGGTGATGAGCGCCAGGCCCATGGTCTCGCAGATGTCGAAGGACTTCATCTTCTCCACGGGGATGCCCTTGTCCTGGAGCCGGGAGACCTCCAGCATCGAGCGCACGAGCCGGCTCAGCCGCTTGACCTCGCCGGAGATGAGCGCCATGTACTTCGGGTGCTGCTCGGGCGGGATGGTGCCGTCGAGCATGCCGTCCATGTAGCCGGAGATGGTCGTCATCGGGGTTTTGAGCTCGTGGCTGACGTTTGCCACGAACTCCTGGCGCTTGGTTTCGGAGGCCGAGAGCGCCTGCGCCATGTTGTTGAAGGCCACGGCCAGCTCGTCGAGCTCTGCCGAGTTCGACTCGCCGGTGGGCACGCGCACGTCGGTCTGGCCCCGGCCCAGGCGCCTTGCGGCCTCGGCCATCTGCTTCATGGGCCGGGTCTGCTTCTTGCCCAGCAGATATACTGCCAGCGCGGTCAGCGGGAAGAGCACCAGCACGGTCAGCAGATTGATGCGCACGGCGTTTTCCATCACGCGGTAGAGGTCGCCGTAGCCGCAGGAGGTGAGCACGTAGCCGATCGTCATGCCGCCGTAGCCCTCGATGGGCACGCAGGCGGCCAGGCGCTGCTCGCCGTAGAGCGCGCAGACGGCCTTTGTCAGCTCCTTGGTCGAAGCGGTGGGTGCAAGCTGTGCGCCCAGGTGCGGGCAGTACTGCAGCCCGTCGGAGCAGGCGGCCACGAAGCCGTCAGCGGTCAGCAGCAGCACGTCGTCCCCGGTGGTCCGGGAGGCGAAGTTCAGCTCAATGTGCAGAAGGCTCTGGGAGGTGTAGTTGTCCTCACTCAGCACCGACGCCATATCCGCCATGGCCTGCGCCGTCTCGGTCAGATCCGAGCGGATGCTGAAGATCATATAGCGGGAAAACAGCAGCTGGAAGCTCACGCTGACCAGCAGCACCGCCACGAGCAGCAGGATCAGCGCCAGAAACAGCTGCTTTGCAAACGTGGATCTCACGGCTGGCCGACCTCAAACTTGTAGCCCACGCTCCAGACGGTCTTGAGCCGCCACTGGTCGGACACGCCCTCGAGCTTTTCGCGCAGGCGTTTGACATGCACGTCCACGGTCCGGGTGTCGCCGAAGTAGTCGAAGCCCCAGACCTCGTCGAGCAGCTGATTTCTTGTGAACACCCGGTTGGGGGAGGAGGCCATGTGATACAAAAGCTCCATCTCCTTCGGGGGAATCGGGATCTTCTTGCCGTCCACGGTGAGCTCAAAGGCCTCCATGTCGATCACGAGCTTGTCAAAGGTCAGACGTTTGCTGTTTTTTTCCGCCGTGCTCACCGTGCCGCTGCGGCGCAGCACCGCCTCGATCCGGGCGAGCACTTCGGGCATTTCAAAGGGCTTGGTGATATAGTCGTCGGCGCCGGATTTGAGGCCCGTGACCTTGTCGTCGGTCTCGCCCTTGGCAGTGAGCATGATAACGGGCGTCTGGGACTCTGCACGGATCGTCCGGCACACGCCCCAGCCGTCAAGCACCGGAAGCATGATGTCGAGCAGCACCAGATCCGGCTGCTCGCGCCGGAAGGCGTCCACGCCCTTGCCGCCGTCGTTCGCAATCGTGACCTCGTAGCCCTCTTTTTCCAGATACAGCCGAAGCAGATCGGCAATATTGACATCGTCCTCGACGATCAGAATTTTCGTTGCCATTTCGCTTCCTCCTTCGTTCTTTTCTCCCTCCATTATAGCCGGGAGAATGAAAAATAGGTGAACAATTTGTTAAAA
>CADBKF010000004.1 GCA_902795195.1 Oscillospiraceae bacterium | reverse complement strand
GTTGACCACGTTGTAGTGCGTCAGCATCACGCCCTTTGGGAAGCCCGTGGTGCCGGAGGTGTATTGCATGTTGCACACATCGCCGGGCCGGACGGCAGCAGCCATGCGCCGGATCTGGCCGGGCGGGACCAGCTCGCTGCGGGCCATGGCCTCGTCAAAGCGCAGGCAGCCGCGCATGCGGAAGCCCACCGTGATGACGTTTCGCAAAAACGGCAGCCGCCTGCAGTGCAGCGGCTCGCCGGGCTTTGCCTGTGCGATCTCGGGGCAGAGCGTGTTGATGATCTGCCGGTAGTTCGAGTCCAGGCAGGACTCGATCATAACGAGCGTGTGGGTGTCGGACTGGCGCAGCAGGTATTCCGCCTCGTGGATCTTGTAGGCGGTGTTCACGGTCACGAGCACGGCGCCGATTTTGGTCGCAGCCCAGAAGCTCAGATACCAGGCGGGCACGTTCGTGGCCCAGACGGCCACCTTGGTCCCGGCCCGCACGCCCAGCGACACCAGCGCCCGCGCAAAGCGGTCCACATCCGCGCGGAACTCGGCGTAGGTGCGGGTGTAGTCCAGGGTCGTGTACTTGAAGCAGTATTGGTCCGGGAAGGCCTCGGCCATGCGGTCGAGCACCTGCGGGAAGGTCAGGTCGATCAGCTCGTCCTTCTTCCACACGTACTCGCCGGTGCCGTCGTGGTTCGGATAGAAGCGCTGCTTCCGCCCCCGGGTGGAGGCAAAGCGGTGCATGTAGTTGACAAAATGCGGCAAGATCACGTCCAGCTCGGGCAGATCCGCCATCCACTCGAATTTCCATTCCAGCGACAGATACCCGGCGTAGTCCACCGAGTAGAGCGCCCGCATGAGCTCGTCCAGCGGCAGTGTGCCCTCGCCCACGAGCGCGTAATTGCCGCTATCGTCCGAGTCGCGCAGATGCACGTGCCGGACGTAGGCGCCCAGGTTCTTGATCGTCTGCTCCGGGCTCTCGCCCCGGTCGCGGCAGGGATGGTGCACGTCCCAGAGAACGCCGAGCTGGTCGGAGGCATAGGCGTCAAGCAGCGCGCGCAGCCGGTCGGTGTCGGAAAAGACGCCGTTGGTCTTGATCAGCAGCACCACGCCCTGCGCTGCGGCCTCGGGCAGCAGCAGATCCAGCTCCCGGCGCAGCGCGCCTGGATCCGTCTGGTCGCTTCGCACGGCGACGTATTCGGTCTGCATGGCGTGGGCCAGACGGATGAGCCGGCGGACGTTTTCCAGCGTCGCCGCGTTCCCGAAGCCCAGGTTGCAGGAGCTGTCGAACACCGGGATCGTGAGCCCGCGCTCGCGCAGCTCGCGCACGGTCGCGGCGCAATTGTATTTGTGCAGCGGTCCGCCCGGGCCGGTCAGGACCCGGTCCTTGTAGGCGTCGTAGACCTCGATGCCGCCGAAGCCGTTCTCCGCGGCGGTCTGCAGCAGGCTCTGCCAGGGCGTTTCGAGGCGGCCGCGGGTGGAAAAGGAGAGCTTCATTGGCCGTTCTCCTCCTCGTAGACGATCTTGTTGAGGGCGGCGAGATAGGCGTGGATGCTCGAGCCCACGATGTCCGTCGAGATGCCCCGGCCGGAATAGAGCTTTCCGGCGCTGCGGAGGCGGACGATGGTCTCGCCCATGGCCTCGCGGCCCTCGGTGACGGCGCGGATCTGGAAGTCGTCGAGCTCGTAGTGCGTGCCGGTGATGCCCTCAATGGCCAGGAAGGCCGCGTCGATCGGGCCGTCGCCGATACAGATGCCCTCCTGCACGGCGCCGTTTTGCAGCAGGCGGATGTGGCTGGTCGCGCCCATGCGGTTGCCGGCGTTGATGACGTAGCTCTCGAGCACATAGGCCGGCGGTACCTGCAGCGCGGCCGAGGCGATGAGCGCGTCCAGCTCCCGCGCGGAAATGCCGGCCTTCCGCCCGGCCACGGACTGGAAGGCGTCGTAGACCTTCGTGAGGTCCTCCTCAGACAGATCGTAGCCGAGCTTTTCCGCGGCCTTCTGCAAAGCGGCGCGGTCGTCGCGGCTGGTGAGGGAAAACTCCTCGGTCTGCTCCCGCACGCCGAGGTCAAAGGGCGAGGCCTTGCCCCGGTTGGTTTTGCACAGCCATTCGATCTGCCGGCTCGTGCGGCTAAGCTCCGTGGCGCGCAGGCGGCAGTCAAGGCCCAGGCTCTCGCCCCGGGCGCGCAGCGCAGCGGCGAGCTTCTCTAAACTGACCGTCGTGTCGCCGCAGGAGAGGACCTTGAGCTCGTCGGCCCCGGCCTGCAGCGCGGCCACGGCGCAGGAATTTGCCATGTAGAGCGCGTTGGAAATCAGAACGCCCAATCGCACATCCGCCGGCAGCGCGCCGCGCAGCTGCGCGATCCAGGCGCCCAGCTCCTCGGGCAGCAGCTGGCAGGCGCTGTCGCAGACGGTGACGATGCCGGCCCCGCTCTCGCAGGCGGCGCGGATCGCGGCGCGCAGGAACTCAGGCTCTGCCCGGCTGGCGTCCTCGGCGCGGAACTCCACCGCACAGCGCAGCTGGCGGCAGCGGGTCACGGTCTGCCGGATCAGCTCCAGCATGGCCTCGGGCTTTTTGTGGCAGGTATACTCCATCTGCACCGTGGACACCGGCAGCACGACCTGCAGCCGGGCACGCTTTGCCTCCTGGATGCAGCCGGCTGCAAAGGCCGGGCCGTCGTCCTCGATGGGAACCGGCACGGTCAGACACGCGGAGCGGACCGCGGATGAAAGCGATTTCAGCAGCAGGCCGTCCACCCGTCGGTTTTCGATGGGGCCGGTCTCGATGCCGTCCACGCCAAGCCGGTCGAGCAGCTTGCACAGCTCCAGCTTTTCGCGGAACGAGAGCCCGCCCTCGCGCTGCATGGTGATGTCGCTCAGATAAATGCTTCTCATGTTGCTTCCTCCGTCAAGGTGGAAAAGATTGCAACAATTTTAGCGCCAAGCGCCCGATGCGGCGAACGCCGCAGATGCCAAGCCAAGTGGGCTTGGCATGTTCAGCTATTGTACGTACGAATGCCTCCGCATTTCATGCGGAGCGTCGAACGCTTTCTGCGTTCGACGAATAAAACCATTATAAATGGTTTTATTGCATTCTAGTATAAAAATCCCGCCGCCGGGATTCCGGCGGCGGGGATGCTTCGCTTAAATCAAATTTCCATCGCAGCCTCGTAGGCGCCCCAGATGACGCTGCGGAGGTTGCCCACCTGCTTGCAGTCGCCGACGAAATGGACGTTCTTGCCGCTCGCGGCCAGCGGGGCGGGCAGATAGCCGGCCGAGCTGATCACGCTGTCGCAGGGGATCTCGATGTCCTGCTTGTCCTTGCCGGTGCAGATGATCGCGCCGTCCTTGACCTCCTTGAGGGTGGTCTCGAGGTAGACCGGCGTGCCGTGCAGCTCGAACCACTCGCGCAGATAGGAGCTGTTGGCCAGGCACACGCCCTTTTGCGATACCAGATCGTCTTTCATCTCCACGATGATGGGCTCCTTGCCGAGCAGGGCCAGCTCATAGGCGATCTCGCAGCCGGTCAGGCCGCCGCCGATCACCGCGACCCTCTGGCCGACCTCGGCGCCGTTGAGGTAATCGCAGGCCTCGATCATCTTCTCGTTGCCGGGCACTCTGCGCAGGATCCGGGGGGCCGAGCCCGTGGCGATGATGAGCTCCTTACCGGCAAACTCCGCGGCGGACTTGATCTCGGTGTTCAGGTGGATCTCGATCTCGAGCTTCTCCATCTGGCGGATGTACCACTGCAGCAGCGCGCGCAGCTTGCCCTTGTAGCTCTCGGCGCTGGCCGGGACGAAGGTGCCGCCCAGGTGGTCGCTCTTTTCATAGATGACGGGGTTGTGGCCGCGCAGCTTGAGCACGCGGGCGGCCTCCATGCCGCCGATGCCGCCGCCGATGATGATGACGGTCTTGGGCTTGTTGGTCTTTTTGATGTAGTGCTTCTTCCACTGCATGGTCTCGGCGTTGACCGCGCAGCGGGCCAGGTTCAGGCTGTCGGACAGATCCTGGTCGTTGGGCACGCCCTTGTAGTGGCACATGTTGAAGCAGCCGTTGTGGCAGAGGATGCAGGGCCGGATGTCGGCGGCATCGTCGTTGATGAGCTTGGTGACCCACTCGGTGTCGGCCAGGAACTGGCGGGCAAAGCCCGCGGCGTCGAGCTTGCCGGCCTCGATTTCGTGCGCGGCCACATAGGGGTCCATTCTGCCGGCGCAGACCACGGGAATGTCCACAAACTGACGGATGTGCTCCACGTCCTCGAGGTTGCAGTTTTCCGGCATGTAGATCGGCGGGTGCGCCCAGTACCAGGCGTCGTAGGTGCCGTTGTCGCAGTTGAGCATGTCGTAGCCGGCGTCCTGCAGGAACTTGGCAGCCCGCTCGGACTCCTCCATGTCGCGGCCGACCTCGACATAGTCCTCGCCGGGCAGCGCGCCCTGGCGGAAGCCCTTGGTCTTGGACACGACGCTGTAGCGCAGGGACACGGGGTAGTCCTCGCCGCACAGGTCCTTGATTGCGCGAACGATCTCAGCGGCGAAGCGGTAGCGGTTTTCAAAGCTGCCGCCGTATTCGTCGGTGCGCTGGTTGACGTACTTGAGGGTGAACTGGTCAAGCAGATAGCCCTCGTGGACCGCGTGGATCTCCACGCCGTCGACGCCGGCCTGCTTGCAAAGCAGCGCGGACTGGGCAAAGGAGTCGATGATCTCCTGGATCTCTTCCTTCGTCATCTCCCGGGAGGGGACCTTGTCGGACCAGCGGTTGGGGGAGGGGCTGGCGCTGGCGCAGATGCGCTCTAAGTCCATGACGGGCTTGGCCGCCTTGCGGACGACGGGGTTGGTGTAGATCTTCTCCATCATCTCGCTGACGGTGAAGGACCGGCCGAAGCCCGCAGTCAGCTGGACAAAGAGCTTGGCGCCGGTCTTGTGGAACTCCGGCATCCATTTTGCCAGATCCTGGAACATCTTCTTGTTTTTGTGCAGCCACTGGCCAAACATCGGGTTGTAGACCGGCTGGCAGCCCGGCAGGACGAGACCTGCGTTGTTCTTGGCAACCTCGAGAATGAATCTTGCGCCGACCTCGTCAAAGTGGTTCTTTTCCATCCAGCCGAACAGGTCGGTGCCGCCCATGCTGGTGAGGACAATGCGGTTTTTGATCTCGCAGTTTCTGATCTTCCACGGGGTAAAGAGGGCTTGCAGTTCCTTGTCCATGTTGCGTTCTCCTTTCGGATGAGCTTGCGCTCGTATTCCACATGACATCATACCATGCATGCCAAAATCCGTCAATCCCCAACTGTGCTTTTTCTACAGTTTTTGCCAAAAAGACGCTCCGGTTTTTGGACGGTATCCATAAAAAACAGAAAAACAAAAAACGGTGGAACAATCCAAAACCGAAAACGTCTGTTAGGATGCTTGAAGAGAGAAAGCAAATACCAGACCCACGGAGGAAACAAAGCATGAAGCAGATCATGAAATTGACAGCGCTGATCCTGGCGCTTTGCGTATTGGCCGGCTGCAGCGCTGCTCCGGCACCGGCGCCGGAGCAGCCCCAGGAGACGATCCTGATCACGGTGGAGCCGACGCCGGCCGCCGAGACCGAGACCGAACCGACAGAGGAACCCACGGCAGCGGCGGAAACCGAGGCCGGGGAAACGGAAGCCGAAGCCGTCCAGGGCGAGCCCGACGGCTGGGAAGAGGAGTGGCCCGAGGAATACCCGGTGACTGAGTACCGCCTGCTGGACGGCGCGTTCACCCAGTCCGGCGAGCTCAACTGCTACCGCTACAGCCAGCTGCCCGAGGCGGAAACCTACATGGATCTGCTGGCGGACGCGGCCTGCCAGACCCTGGGCTGCGAGCGCGACGAGCTGAACATGAGCCAGGACTCTGCCCATGACGGCTACGCCAACTGGTCCATGGAGGCCCCGAACGGCTGGGCCTGGGCCTCGGGCTCGAGCATCACGGGCCGCTTCACCTACGGCATCGATCCCGGCTTTGACCGGGTGCTGACCGCGATGGAGCTGCCGCTGGACGACACCGAGAAGATGGAGCAGGCCGCGGCCGAATTTGCCGCGCGCTTTGCCGGCATCACGGGCGAGCTCACGCTGGTTGGCAGCACGCAGACCTCCTGCTATTACCACGACGAGCGCAGCCAGGAGTGGAAGGACATCGTGGTCCCGGCCCTGCGCTGCATCTTCACCTCCAGCGCCAGCAGCGTGCAGCTGCCGCTCAACGATCAGGAGAACGTGCCCGTCACCTGCGGCGACAGCGAGATCGAGGACCTCACGGTGCACAGCTTTGCGGTGACGGTCTGGGCTGACGGCACCGTCGTCGGCGCAGACAACTACATCACCCGCGCCCAGATCGTGCCCGACGGCACGATCCGGATGATCGACGAGAGCGACGTGCCGCGCGTGCTGGAATACCTGAGCTCCATGACCGAGAACGACACCGTGGTCATTGAGCGCGTGCGCGCTGCCGAGTACAGCGTCTACTTCGGCCACGCCGAAATCGAGCCCACCGTCACGGTCGACTACTACTTCGAGAGCGACCCGGAGAATCACCAGTCGACCCTGTTCGTCCTGCCGGGTGTGTTGGACTAATCATTCCGGAAGCATAGAAAAAGACAAGTGACTGCGGTCACTTGTCTTTTTCTATGCGCGCAAGCAGCTCGCGTAGGTCGCTGATCCGCGCATAAGGGCCGCTGACGGGGTGCTCGCTGCCCGGCGGGGCAAAGAGGATGCCCCGGATGCCGGCGGCCCCGGCGCAGTCCATGTCCAGCTGCCGGTCGCCGACATAGCAGGTTTCGGCAGGGGATAAGCTGTGCCGGCGGATCAGGTACAGCAGCGCGTCCGGCGCGGGCTTTCGCGGAAAGCCGGACTCGGCCGTGACGATCTCGCGGAAGGTCCCGGCCAGGCCCGTGCGCTCGAGCACGGCCGCGGTCGTCTCGCCCCGGTGGGTGTAGAGAAAGCTCGGTACCCCGGCGGCTGCCAGCGCGTCCAGCACCGCCCGGGCGCCGGGCATCGGCGCAAGCGCCTGCTCCTGTTCCGTGCGGATCTCGCGGTAGCGCCCCATGCCGGCGTCGAGGGATATGCCGGTCTGCTGCCGGACGGCCTCGGCAAATTCACGCACGGAGCCGCGCAGGACCGCCGAGCGGATGTCCTTCTCTTCCAGGGCAAGGCCCTGCTCCTCGTAAAACTGCCGAAGGCTCGGCACGATGCAGCGATAGGAGTCGATGAGCGTCCCGTCCAGATCCCAGATGACCGCGCGGATCATGCCTCTGCCCCGCGCACGAGGATCTCGTTTTCCATCAGGTCGATGCGCTCGACGGCGGCGTCGATTTGGGTGGTCCTGCCCAGGATGTCGGTCAGCAGCAGCTTGCCGTCCTCAAAGCGGACCAGGGCGATGTTCTTGGCCACGAGCTTGCGCTCCGGGGCCGTGGTGTAGACATTGGAAAGGCACATCGCTCAGCCCTCCCCAAGCGCAGCCAGGGCGGCGGCGAGCTTGTCGTTGCTTTCCTGCAGCGCGTCCACGGCCTCGTGCAGCAGTGTATGCGCGGCCCCGTCGTCCACGTTGTGGGCCAGCTCGTGCAGCTCCTCGGCGTGGTGGCGGTTGTGCTGCAGCAGATACCGCAGCAGCGCCAGGGTCTCCTCGGGGGAGTCCGCGGGGGCATGGGTGTGCGGATGATCGTGTGAATGCATGGCGCTTCCTCTTTTCTCTCAGGCCGGCGAGTGCTCGCCGGTCTTTTTTTCTATTTTAGCACAGGCAAAAAACGCCTGTCAATCGGCAAACGCGGCCAGGTGAAAAAAATCGAAAAAAGGCGGGGCACAGCGGCTTCTGTCATTGACATTCGCACCGGGAATGTGTATAATTTATACGGCATTCCCCGATTTTTGACGATCACTTTTGTGCATCTTTACCGGAGGAAGAGATAAAATGAGAGACCTCAAACACCTGATCTTCTTTGAAAACCTCCTGCAGGAGGCAAACAACGACCTGGTCAAGCAGGCGCGCAGCGAAGGCCGCTATGCCCTGGGCTATACCTGTTATTTCATGCCCGAGGTGCTGCTGGATCTGCCCGGCTGCTTTTCCGTGCGCCTGCGCGCCCCGCGCTGCATGTCGCCGGAGATGGCCACCTACTACATGTCCAACCGCACCTGTCACTACGGCAGAAGCCTGATGGAGCGCGCGCTCGAGGGCGGCTTCAACTTCATTGACGCGCAGATGGCGACCGAAACCTGCACGGTCACCTGCCGCTTCCAGGAGCACCTCAAGCAGATGGACATCATCCAGAACCCGAACTTCTTCTGCGAGTTCACGGACGTCCCCTTTAAGAAAAACGAAAACAGCATGGTCCACTACCGCAAGCAGCTGCAGGCCCATGTGCTGGGCCCCCTGCACGAAAAATTCGGCGTGGACGTGTCGGACGAGGCGCTGCTTGCCGCCATCGCCCAGCACAACGAGGTCTGCCGGCTCATCACCGAGATCGGCAGCTACCGAAAGCTCGACCGGCCAACGATCACGGGCTATGAATTCCACGTGATCCAGCTGGTGACGCTCACCTGCCCGAAGGATCTGATCCTGCCATATCTCCGCGAGACCGCCGAGGAGCTCAAGACCAGAGAGCCGGATCTCCGGCCCGGCTACCGCATCCGCGTGGTGCTGGCAGGCGCGGAGAACGACGATCCCGACTTCACCAAGCTGATTGAGAGCTGCGGCGCGCTCGTGGTTGCCGACCGCTACTGCTACGGCAGCCTGCCCGGCCGGGAGCCGATCACGGTGCAGGAGGGCCAGAGCCCCCTGGACGCCATCGCCCGGCACTATCTGGAAACCAGCATGTGCCCGCGCTTCATGCCCCAGGGCGAGATGCGCGGCAGAAAGAAATACCTGGCGGATCTGGTCCGGGAATACAAGGCCGACGGCCTGATCGTGGCCAGCAACAAGTTCTGCGAATACTGGAGCTACGAGCGCACGATGGACGCGCTGATCCTGCCGCGGGACTTCGGCATCCCCACCTGCTCCATTGAAAAGGAATACATCAACTCCGCCTCGGGCCAGCTGCGGACCCGCTTCCAGGCCTTTATCGAGAGCGTGGAGATCAAGAAGCTGCAAAAGAATCGGGAGGGCGCGCAATGAAAAAGCTGGACATCAAGCGGCTCAAGGAGCTCGACTACAAGAAGCTCGCCCGGGATTTCTGGTACGGCAAGCCCCACGGCGAGCGCCGTCTGGGCGAGCTGTACGAGGACAAGACCGGCCTGTACAAGCACAGAGAATGGCGCGGCGTCAAGGACACCCTGTACTATTTCAACAACATCTGGCTCTACAACTACATCATGATGGTGGGCGACATCATGAAATACGGCGGCCCGATCCTCTTTGCCAAAGGCCTGTGGCGCTACCGCTGGCTGGGGCAGACCTATCTGCCGGTGCTGCACTGGTTTGACCGCGGCCTGGAGGGCATGCGCGGCGAGGCCCTGCGGGCCTCCGCCTGGCACTACCGGGCTATGGTCAACGTGACCATCAATCAGTTCATGGACATGTTCCAGGCAGACGCAAACCTCCACGGCGGCAAGCACAACGACGCCTGGCATCACGCCATCGCCCACAAGGAGACCGTCTGGGGCGGTGTGTTCTACCCCTGGGCGGACAAATTCAAGCACATCCCGCTGGAGATGATCCCGTATTTCGTCACCTGCCACGTGAACAACCACACGGTGCTCAACTACATCGACGCCGTGCAGTCCATCGGCCTGCCGGGCGACCCCTGCCCGATGTGCCAGGCCGAGGCCGGCCTGTTCGTGCTCGACGACATGCCGGACTACGCCCCCTTTGTCGTGACCTCCAACGAGGCCTGCGACGGCTCGGTGGCCTCCACCGCCATCCAGGACTGGTTCCTCAACATCCCGCTCTTTGCCATGCCGCAGCCCATGCAGTTTGACGATCCGCTCGTGCAGGAGCACTGCGCAGACGAGATCCGCGAGCTCTGGGACTTCATCGAGCAGCAGACCGGCGTGCCCTTCAACTGGGAGCTTCTGAAGGAGAATCTGCGCAAGCAGAACGAGCTGCAGCGCTTTGAGTGGGAGAAGTGGGACGTCGACGCCAACACCCCGCACTACCCCATCAACGGCGTGGCGCAGGCGCTCTACCGGATCTACCAGTCCCAGTACGGCGAGCACCCGATCTGGCACGAGACCGACCGCAAGGTCCGCCGGATCATGGAAAAGTGCGTGGAGCAGAAGATCGAGACCTTCCCGCTCACACGCCACCGCGTGATCGCCTGGTCCTGCGCGCCGCTGTACTACTCCCACTGGTGCACCTGGGCCTACAACTGCTGGGGCCTCAACACCGTCATCAACATGGACTCTTTGATGTTCAACATGGAGATCCGCACCGACACGCTGGAAAACACGGTCATGGACATGGCCAGATACCACGAGTGGGCGCCCATGCGGCGCATGGCCGTGGGCGGTATGCACCACATCTTCGAGCTCTGGGAGAACATGGAAAAGTTCCACTGCGACATGGTCATGATGTACGACCAGCTGCAGTGCAAGGGCATGCAGGGCGTGGTCGGCCTGTTCGAGGACGAGTTCCGCGCCCGCAATATCCACGCCATCTGGATGCCGCATGCGCTGCCCGACAAGCGCACGGTCTCCCGTGCCGAGATCCGGCGCATCATCAACGACTATATGACCACCGTCATGCACGAGGAGCCGCTCGACCCGTCCTTGCTGGACTTCGACGACTCCGAGGGCTGGTGATCCGGGGTCCGGGGCAGGGGAGCGGCCGCAAAAGATCTGCGCCGGTCCCGACCCAGACCTGCAAAGGAGGAGAAACATGAGAAAAGCATTCGGAATTCTGACCAAAATCGTGCTCATCTGCGCGGCCGTCTACGGCGCGCTGTTCGCAGTGTTCTTCTTTGACCTCGACGGCAAGCTGCTCTTCCGCAAGGTGGAGCCGCTGCTGGTCAAGCACTACGACAAGATGGAGCGGCGCGACCCGCTCAGCGTCGGCTACGATGTGAACAAGGCATGAAGCAATACGAATTTCAGGCCAGCAGCAGGCGGCTGCTGGAGCTGATGATCCATTCCGTTTATACCAAGCCGGAGGTCTTTCTGCGCGAGCTCATCTCCAACGCCTCGGACGCCATCGACAAGCGGCTCTATCTCGGACTGACCGACGACAGCGTCCGGCTGCGGCGCGAGGACGCCGAGATCCGCCTGACGCTGGACAAGCCGAACCGCTGCCTCATCATCAGCGACAACGGCATCGGCATGAACGAACAGGAGCTGCAGGATAATCTGGGCGTGATCGCCCAGAGCGGCTCGCAGCGCTTCCGCGAGGCGCTTGAAGCCGAGCAGAGCACGGCGGCCGAGCTGATCGGCCAGTTCGGCGTGGGCTTTTACAGCGCGTTCCTGGTGGCCGACCGGGTCACCGTGCTCAGCCGCCGCGAGGGTGAAAGCCGGGCCTTCCGGTGGAGCTCCGACGGGGCCGAGGGCTACACGATCGAGCCGGCCGAGCGGGCCGAGGTGGGCACCGACGTGATTTTGCACATCCGGCCCGACGGCAAGGAGGCCGACCGCTACAGCCGCTATGTGCGCGAGTATCCCATCTACAAGCTCGTGCGCCAGTACAGCGACTACATCCGTTTTCCGATCCGGATGCTGATGCCCCAGCCGAAAATCAAGGAGGGCAGCAGCCCGGAGCACCCGGAATTTGAGGAGGAATTCGTCCTCGAGACCTTCAACACCATGACCCCCATCTGGCAGCGGCCGAAGGGGGAGCTCAAGCGGAAGGACTACGACGAATACTACCAGGCGCATTTTAACGAGCCCGTCGCGCCGCTGCGGGTGGTGACGGTCAGCGCCGAGGGCGCGGTCCGCTTCAAGGCGCTGCTCTTCATCCCCGGCGCGGCGCCCAGAGACTACCGCACAGACGCCTTTGCCCCGGGCCTGGAGCTCTATGCTTCCGGGGTCAAGGTCATGGACCGCTGCGCGGCCCTGCTGCCGGAGGAATTTGCCTTCGTCCGCGGCATTGTGGACTCGCCGGACCTCAGCCTCAACCTCAGCCGCGAGCTCGTGCAGCAGGACCGGCAGGTGCAGCTGATCGCCGGGAGCCTGGAAAAGAAGATCCGCGCCGTGCTCGACCGGATGCTGCGAGAGGACCGCAAGAGCTACGAAAAGCTCTGGCGCATGTTCGGGCTCGACATCAAGATCGCCGCGCTCGACAACTACGCGGCCAAAAAGGAGCAGCTGCAGGAACTGCTGCTGTTTGCCACCTCCGCGGGCCTTGGCATGTGCACGCTGGCAGAGTACGTCGGCCGCATGAAGCCCGACCAGAAATACATCTACTATGCCGTTGGCCCCAGCGCCCGGCGGATCGAGCAGCTGCCCCAGCTGGAGCTTCTGAAGGACCGGGGCTATGAGATCCTCTACTGCCTCGATCGGACCGATCAGCTCGTGGCGGACATGTTCCGCGACTACGCCGGCAAGCCCTTCCGCTCTGCGGCCGACGGGGATCTCGGCCTGGAGGGCGCCCGGCCCAAGCCCGACAAGGCCTGGGAGAAGACCTTCGAGTTTGTAAAGGACTGCCTGGGCGACAAGGTCACCGAGGTCACGGCCTCGTCCCGCCTCAAGGACCACCCGGTCTGCCTGAGCGCCGGCAAGGGCATCAGCTTCGATATGGAGCGCTATTTTACCGCCACGTCTCCGCAGATGGGGATGCGGGCCAAGCGCATTCTGGAGCTGAATGTCGCGCACCCGGCCATCGGGGCTCTGGAACGCGCCAGGCAGCAGGACCCCGAGCGGGCGAAAAAATACGCGCAAATCCTGTACAATCAGGCCTGTATGATCGCGGGCCTGCCCATCGAGGACCCCAGCGGCTACACGGACCTGCTGTGCTCGCTGTGGTGAGACGATTCTGATTCCTGCAAAATCTCAGAAAAAGAGAGGCGACTGCATGAAGCACGAAACCAAACTCCTTGCCGTGGCCGGCAAGGGCGGCGTGGGCAAGACCAGCATTTCCGCAGCCTTTGTCCGGCTGCTGTGCCGGGCCCATCCCGACAAGCGCATCCTGGCCATCGACGCCGACCCCGCCGTGGGCCTGAGCACGGCCCTGGGCGTGGAGGCCGGCCAAACCCTGGACGATATCCGCAAGCACATCGTGAACCTGGTGGAGGAGGGCGAGCCACGGGAGGCCATCGAAATGCTGGCCGAGGCCCGGTACCGCATCTTCGACACCATGGTCGAGCGGCCCGACTTCTCGTTTCTCGCCATCGGCCGGCCGGAGAGCGCCGGCTGCTACTGCAAGGTCAACGCCTATCTCAAGGAGGTCATCAGCCTGCTGAGCCAGGATTTTGACTACGTGGTGATCGACGGCGAGGCCGGCATCGAGCAGATCAACCGCCGCGTGATGGAGAAGGTCACCCATCTGGTGCTCATCACCGATCCCAGCCGCAAGGGCGTGCAGGTGATCGAGACCATCCGCAAGGTGGCCGACGAGCTGGTCATGTACGAGCGCTGCGGCGTGATCGTGAACCGGCTGACCGATCCGGCCCTGCTCGAGCGGGTGCAGCTGCCCAAGGAGGACCTGCTGTGCGTCATCGGCGTGGACGACGCCCACACGATGAACGACATCGAGGGAAAGACCGTCTTCGATCTGCCCGAGGACAGCCCGATCCTGCGCGGCGCCGCCCAGGCCCTCACCCGCCTCGATCTTCTGTAAAACAACCCCTGTTTTCTATTTTCCACTAACCACTGCCCCCTGACTACGAACCACTGACCCCTGACCCCTAGCCCCTGACCCCTAAAATAAAGAGAGGTGTTCTGATTTGAGAGATCTCAAGCATCTGATCTACTTTGAAAACCTGCTGGAAAACGCCGACAACGAGCTGGTCGAGGCCGCCAAGGCCGAGGGACAGCTTGCCATCGGCTACACCTGCTTCCACATCCCGGAGGTGCTGCTCAATGTGCCCGGCTGCTTCTCGGTGCGTCTGCGCGCGCCGCGGACGGGCTCGATCGACATCGCCACCTACTACATGTCCAACTACACCTGCGAGTTTGCGCGCGCCCTGGTCGAGCGCGGCATCGAGGGCGGCTTCAACTTCCTCGACGGCCTGGCCGGCGTGGACGCCTGCTCGATGATGAACCGCTTCTACGAGCACTTTGAGCTGCTCAAGATGAATGAGAAGCCCAACTTCTTCGTCACGCATACCGACATGCCCTACAAGGTGGAGGACTACTCGGTGCGCCACTATGTCAAGCAGATGCGCGTGCGTCTGCTGGACGTGATGGCAAAAAACTACGGCGTCGATACCTCCGACGCGGCCATCCGCAGGGCCGTGGCCGAGCACAACGAGGTCTGCCGCATCCTCACCGAGATCGGCCGGATGCGCAAGGCCGAAAACCCCGTCATCACGGGCTATGAGTTCCACATTCTGAACCTGGTCAGCTACACCTGCCCCAAGGCGAAGATCCTGCCCTATCTGCGCGAAACGCTCGAGGAGCTCAAGACCCGCGAGCCCGATCCCAAGCCCTTCTACCGCGCGAGAGTCGCGGTGGTGGGGAGCGAAATCGACGATCCCAGCCTCACGAAGATGCTTGAGGAGTGCGGCGCCTACGTGGTGGTCGACCGCTACTGCTACGGCTCCACCCCGGGCCGCGAGGTGATCGAGCTCAGCGACGACGAGCCTGCCCTCGACCAGATCTGCCGCCACTACATGCAGGTCAGCGAGTGCGCCCGCTACATCAGCGACGACAAGGTGCAGCAGCGCCGCGACACCGCCGACCGCCTGGCCAGGGAATTCAACGCCGACGGCATCATCTACGAGCAGATGAAATTCTGCGATTTCTGGGGCTTCGAGCGCGCCCTGGTCAGCCACATCATGTCCACCGAGGTGGGCTGGCCGGTGCTGTCGATCGACCGGCCCTACAACGCCCGCTCCTCCGGCCAGCTGCGCACCCGCTTCCAGGCCTTTGTGGAGTCGCTGGAGATCAAACGCATTCAAAAGAAGGGAGGCGTCCGCTGATGGCAAAGGTGAAATACCCCAACCCCGCGTTTTTCCGGGCCAAGGACAACATGGACTGGAAAGCCCAGGGCGAGAACCTCAAGGAGTTTGCCGGCATCATCGGCGAGCTCATCAAGGAAAACGACTGGCAGGCCTCCTGGGAGAAGCTGCGCTTCGGCATGCGCTCCGATGTCAAGCGCGTCCGGGAGGAATTTGAGGCCATCCGGAAGATGTCGAAGCAGGAACGGCTCGACCTTCTGAAACACGGCGAAAAGCACCTGGGCAAGCTCTACCGCCAGGGCGCCATGGCGACGGTGCGCCGCGAGTGGCGCGGCGTGCGTGACACCGGCGTCGACTTTGCCGAGTGGCTCAAGATGTGGGGGATGCTGCTGGGCACCTTCTCCAAGGACCTGATCCCGGCGCTCAACGCCACGCTGTGGTACCGCTGGATGATCTCCTACATGTGCTGCGTGAGCTTCATGGACAAGAATACCATGGGCCAGCGGGGCACGGCGCTCAAGATGAGCCACCTGATGATCTACGATATTTTCCGCTACGTGGCGGAAAACCTGGTCTTCCTTGCCAAGTGCGACAAGAAGAACGGCAACTCCGCCGAGCTCAACAAGAAGGTCGTGCTCTTTGACGAGATGACCATGGGCCAGATCATGGCCGGCTTCCCGGACCTTCTGGGCATTCCCTATCAGCTGATGCCGGTCTTCCTGGTTTCGGAGATCGACCAGCTCACCTGCGTGCCCTATATCGACGCCGTGGAGTCCTTCGGCCTTCCGGCGGACACCTGCCCGGTGCCGTCGAGCGAGTGCGGCGCGCTGGTCATCGACGCGCTGCCCCACATGGGCTCGTGCTTCATCTCCAGCTCCATGCCCTGCGACGGCTCGACCATGGCCTCGAGCTACATGTCCCGCCGCTTCCCGGAGCTGCCGGTGTTCCACCTGACCTTCCCGGTGCGCTACGAGTACGAGGAGACCGTGGAGGACGCCGCCGAGGACATCAAGGCCTGCATCCGCTTTGTCGAGGAGCAGACCGGCGCAAAGTGGGACTGGGATCACTACTTCGAGACCATGAAGCGCTTCAACCGGGAGACCAGCTACGAGCTGGAAAAGTGGGACGTCAACAAGACCGATCATCCGCAGATCATCGGT
Organism: Oscillospiraceae bacterium; assembly: GCA_902795195.1. Classification (GTDB taxonomy): domain Bacteria; phylum Bacillota; class Clostridia; order Oscillospirales; family Oscillospiraceae; genus JAFRPC01. The sequence continues at coordinate 43,338 of CADBKF010000004.1, read as the reverse complement.
CCCTGCTACGAGCTGTTCCGCAAGTGGAACTATGAGATGGACGGCGGCGCCGACCCGCGCACGATGAAGACCTTCGAGAAGGTCAACAAGCTCATGTACCAGGCCTATGACCGCCGGGAGGAGGCCTGGCCCGGCAAGATGAAATACCGTGGCATCGTCTGGTCCTGCCCGGCGCACTACTACGCCAACTTCTCCAACTGGCTGGCCAACTGCTGGGGCATCGACATCCTGGTGGAGATGGAATCGCTCAACTTCACCAAGCCGCTGGAGACCGAGGACAAGGAAAAGGCGCTGCAGGATCTGGCGCGGCTCTACGAGCGCATGGTCATGCGCCGCCACACCAACGGCGGCTACCACAACGTGGTCGACGAGCTCTGGCGCCAGGTGGAGGCCTGGCGGGCCGAGATCATCATCATGTACCAGAACGTCGCCTGCAAGAATATGGCGACGCTGCAGGGCATTCTCGATGAGCAGGCCCGGGAGAAGAACTACCACATGATCTGGATCGAGCACGATCTCATGGACCCGCGGACCGTCTCCCGCAAGACGATGCGCGACAAGGTCAACGAATATATGCGCACGGTCATGAAGGCCGAGCCCGTCGATCCGTCGCTGTGCGACTTTGACGACGAATCCTGCATGTAATTTGAAAAGGAGATATAACTATGAAATACTTCGGCGGTTGTGACGTTGGCTCCACCTATACCAAGGCGGTCATTCTCGACGAGACCGGTAAAATCTGCGCAGACACCACCATTCGCAGCAAAATCAACTCCGAGCAGAGCGCCCGGATCGCTATGGAGGAGGTCCTGGGCAAGGTCGGCCTGGCCTCTTCGCAGGACCTGGCATACCTCATCGGCACCGGCTACGGCCGCAACAAGGGAGAACATCTCTGAGATCTCCTGCCACGCCATGGGCGTCCACGTGACCGACCCCAGCGTCAAGGCCATCATCGACATCGGCGGCCAGGACGTCAAGGGCATCTCCATCGACACCGACGGCACCGTCAAGAACTTTGCCATGAACGACAAGTGCGCTGCCGGCACCGGCCGCTTCTACGAGGCCATGGCCCGCAGCTTCGAGATGACCCTGCCCGAGTTCAGCAAGCTCAGCCTGACGGCCAAGAACGTCATCCCCATCACCGCCCAGTGCACGGTCTTTGCAGAGAGCGAGGTCATCACGCTCGTGGGCGAGGGCAAGCCCATGGACGAGATCGCCGCCGGCATCCAGATGGCGGTTGCCAAGCGCTGCTTTGTTATGAGCAAGAAGGCCGGCGCCACCGACTCCATCACGCTCACCGGCGGCTGCGCCAAGAACGAGGGCCTCAAGCGGGCCATCGAGCGCGTGCTCAAGCTCAAGGTCATCGAGCTCAAGACCGACCCGCAGCTCATGGGCGCGCTGGGCGCCGCGGAATTTGCCCGGCAGAAGGGCCTGGCCAAGGCCTGAGGCGAAAGGAGAACGCTATGCGTATCGTTTTGAAACTCTTGCTGACCCTGCTCAAGATCCTGGGCTGGGCCACCGGCATCCTCTTCGTGGTCTACTTCTTCAACCTCGATCAGAAGCTCCTGGGCTGGGCCTATGTGCAGGTCAACCGGATCTTTGACCGGAAGAAGCAGGACATCAAATTCTGACAAAGCCGTCCCCTTCAGGGGAAGGTGGGCAAATCCGTTCCTATTTCACACTTTTTCACGTGAAAAGTACGGATTTCTCGGTCGCAAGCTCCCTCGAAATGACAAGGTCGTGCATTTTGCAACAGGCCCGGATGAGGTGTTTTCCCATGGTATTATATAACTCGATCATTGAAGGAATTCCGGAGCTGTTGGGACAGACAGCGCCGAAGCACTATGCTTACGATCCGGCGCAGGCCTGGCCGGATGCCGGCGCCTTTGAGCTGGTCATGCTGCGGGACGCGGCCTTTGAGCTGGGCGGCAGCGGAACACAGGCGGTCAACTTCACCTGCGTCACCTCAAGCCCGAAGCTGGTGGAGCGGGACGAGATCGTGGTCTACGGCCCCGACCTGCAGCAGCTGCGCGGCGACCACGACTATCTGCGCATCAGCATCCTGCGGGTGGGCGACATCGAGAGCGACGACGAGGACGACACCGAGCAGGCCTTCCGCGCCGTGCAGGCCCTGGATTTTGTGAAATACAAGGTCTTCCCCAAGGGCTACATGCTGCGCACCAGCTCCGACAACGACCGCGAGCAGGTCCGCGTGAGCAAGGCCGCCCTGCAGAGCGGCATCAGCTTTGCGCGGGTGGGCGCGTCCTTCATCCGGCAGTACCGCCGGGACCCCAACGTCCTGGCGGCCAAGGTAATCTTCGTCACCGCCCCGGATGCAGACTACGCCGGCGCCAGGAAATGCGCCAAGGATGTGCGAAACATCACACTTTCGCTCTCCCAGATCCTCAAGGGCATGCCCACCGACTGCGGCTCGTGCAGCCTCAAGCCCATCTGCGACGAGGTCGAGGGCATGAAGGAGCTGCACTTCGGCAGAAACAAAGCATGATTTTTCAAATTTTTTGCGAAAGGGCGAAACCGATTTGCGTTTTGCCGAGTCATACATATATGAATGCACATTGTGCAAATTTATCTTCAGTTTACCAGAGGTGTTCAAAAAATGAAACGAATAATTACGCTGCTGCTTTGCCTGGCACTGTTGCTTGCCGCGCTGCCGGGGCCCGTGTCGGCAGAGACCTCCGCAAAGGCGTACAATCTGCCGCAGGATCTTGGCGCATGTCATTACGATATGCGCGACGGCACAGGGGCCGAGCTGGTGGAAGAGTACACAGAAGCGTCGATCCGCGACGCATGGAGCAGAATGGTTTCCGAGGGGATCATCCGGGAAAACGGAAAGAAATACGACCTGGACAAGAACGGCTCGTACGATGTTGAGATCGCCAGTACCTTGTACAACAATTCCTACACGATCGAGTACGTCGTGCCGCTCAGGACCCGCAATCTCTCCGGCGACTATGCCATCGCGTTCCCCGCAGCGTGGATCTCAGAATGGAAGCAAAGCGGCGCATATTACTGCAGTTCCATGATCTTCCACTTTGCCGACGACGAGGATCTCGGCATGTTCACGGTGGACCTGCGCGAGGGCCCCTGCACGCTGAAGGTCGAGACCTCCAAGCAGGCGAATGCGTTCAACTATGCGCTGAGCATGCTCTTTGACAACGGCAAGCTGGGCGCCGAGCAGCTGCCGGATCAGGGCTGGAAATTCGATCTGGATCTCGACGGCGTCTACGACGTGGAGACGGGGATCAACGACAACTGGGAGACCATCGCCGCGGCGCTGCCCGAAACCAAGCTGACCGGCGCAGTGACCCTCCGGCTGACGAAGGCGGAGTGCCAACCGGCGTTTGACGAGCATGCCTGCTGCTACAGCGCGCTCACCTTCATCTTCCCCGGCGGCAGCGTGAATCCGTTCACCGATGTCAAGGAAGGCGATTTCGATTACGACGCGGTGCTCTGGGCCTGCTACCACAACCCGCAGATCACCAACGGCACCAGCCAGACCCGCTTCAGCCCCAACGAGGGCTGCACCCGCGGTCAGGTGGTGACCTTCCTCTGGCGGGCCATGGGTCGCCCCGAGCCGGCCTCATTCAACAACCCGTTCAAGGACGTCAAGCCGACGGATTACTACTACAAGGCAGTGCGCTGGGCCGCAGAGATGGAAATTACCACAGGCACCTCCAGGACCCAGTTCAGTCCGCAGAAGAGCTGCACCCGCGGCCAGGTCGTGACCTTCCTGTACCGAGCGATGCGGCCGCCGTTTGAGGAGCTCGGGCAGACCGACTTCACCGATGTCAACCCGCAGGCGTTCTATTATGTAGCGATGTGCTGGGCGGTGCGGCAGGGCATCACCAAGGGCACCTCGGCGACCACCTTCGGACCGGACAAGACCTGCACCCGCGGCCAGGTCGTGACCTTCCTCTACCGCGCGATGCAGACGCAGCCGGCGGAACCGGACACGGATCTGTGGAGCTGAGAAAAAACAGAAAAAATTTTTTCGGGAATCTGAAAAAAACACTTGCTTTTTCCAACAACATGTGCTACTATATTAGGGCGCTTGAAGCGCAGTATGCGCCGGTAGCTCAGTTGGATAGAGTGACTGGCTACGAACCAGTAGGTCGGGGGTTCGAGTCCCTTCCGGCGTACCACAAAAAACAGCCTTTTTCCTTGGAAAACGGCTGTTTTTTGTACTTTTTGAGTGGGTTTGCTTTGGATTCTCTGGCGTTTGGCGCACAAAAAGCGCACGGCGCCATTTTTTTCGGCCTTTTTTCATCCATAAGCAGAGCAAAAGCAGGCATCGGTTTTTTCATCCGATGCCTGCTCTTATTATGCCTGCTTTTTGGCCGGTTTTCGCAGCAGTGCGTTGGCCAGTGCTTCAGTGGCCTGTTCGTCAGCCTGCTGGATCACATGAGCATAGAGGTCGGTGGTCGTCGAGGTTCGGGCGTGACCAAGGCGCTTGGAGACCGAGACGATGTCCGTCCCGCTATGGATCAGCACCGACGCCACGGTATGCCGGAATGCGTGGGGATTGATGTGCGGCAGCCCATGACGCTTGGAGAAGCCTGTGAGCCATGCGCCGATGCTGTCAGGGTTCATCGGGTGGCCGTCGTCCCGGACGAACAGATAGCCGGTCTCGTTCCACCGGTCGCCGTTCAGCAGCTTCAGTTCCAGATACCACCTGTGGTATTCCCGCAGCAGCGTTACCGTCTCCGAAGGGAGTGCGATCTGCCGGGTGTCGCCGGTCTTGGTAGCATTCTCGAAGACGCCGCGATCCGGGCTGTAGAGCAGCGTGCTGTCAATGCGCAGCTGCTGCCGGTCCGGATCAACTTTCTCCCATTTGAGCCCCATGATCTCCCCGCGGCGGCAGCCTGTGACGATCAGCAGATGGACGATGGTGCGCCACTTGATCGGCTCGGCTTCCAAAGCGTCCAGGATGGCCACGATCTGCTCCGGCTGGAAATAGTTCGGCTCTCTGGCCGGGAGCTTCGGCGGCGTGGCCTTGCTGGCGGCATTGTATGGGACGATCATTTCCTTTTCGGCCTGGCTCAGCACCGTGTGGAGGAAGCGGTGGTATTCCAGGATCGTCTTTGGCGTCAGGGCGGTTTCGTCTTTCTCCACGGTGAACAGATCACCGGGCTTTCTCTCTAGCACTGCAGCGATCTGCTCGGCCTTATCCCGACGAATCTTCTCACCCCGGCAGGCCGTGGTGACCGTCGTAGGTGAAACGTTGGCCTGCTTTGCCAGGGCGTCCCTTGTGAGCTGGAGATCCTTTAGGAGCTGGCAAAGGTCGACCCTGGCGACTGCAGTATGGCCACTGCTGCGCACGCCAGGCTTGCCGAGAGCAGTGTAGAACGCATTCAGGTGAGCGGGCCGCAGATCGGCGAGCTTGATATGGCCGATAGCCGGATCGATCCGCGCCAGCAGGGATTTGTAGTGATGGATCGTCCGATGCTTGGCTCCGGCCCGCTCCTTCGTCTCGATCACATAGCGGCAGTATTCAGACACCGTCTGCCGGTTGTCGACCACATAGCCCTGCTCGATCTCCCGCTCAAAGTCCAGTGCAGCCTTCTGCACGGCCTTCTCCATCTGCCGCTCGGTCATCCCCGGAGCGGGCTTCCACGTCCGATAATGCCGCACCTGCTTGCCGGTGTGATCGGTGCCATGCGTGACCGTAATCTTGAAGGAAACCCCGGTTTTCCCGTCAATCTTCTTTATCGTCGCCATGATAATCACATAAAAGAAATGCATGTCTCTTGTTGTCATGATAGTGATTGGAGCTAATATCAGCACCGTCCATAAGATCAGCCAAAAGATCCAACATGCTCTTTATCGTCGGTTCAATCCTTTGCTCAAAAGTCTCCTTTGCTTCGTAACTGGCAGAGGCAACAATATACCCGTGTTTTTCTAGGATATCTTTGAATAATTTAAACTCAGCAGTTTCGATATACTTAGCATTGGTTTTTGTCGCTTTTAAGGCAATATATTGCTCCATATAGGCTAACAGTGTATCGAAATCTCTGAGCATAAGAAGATGGTCAAGAATAGCGCTTCTTTCACCCCACTTTGAAACAGTGAGATTATGTAAATACTCTATCGATGTTTGTGATAATCCTGTATAGCTGCTCAAACCGCTGATTGCATTTTCGTCTGTTATTCCGAGAAGATAATCAGCAGAAACTTCGCATTTCTCACAAATTCTTTTTAATACCTCAGCATCAGGTATACGGCCATTTTCTTTGTCAGCCCGTTCGTAGAACCCTATTGTTGGCCTAGATAGGCCAAGAAACTTAGCAAATTCTTCCTGTGTCATACCAAGACTTTCGCGAATATGCCGTAGTCTGTTTTTGAATTGAAAACGAAAAGACACTTCCTCCTTAGCCATAATACCTCCTTATGCTCTGATAGTTACTAAATAATTTTTTACGCTTCGATAGTTGACATTGCTGCGATAATATGATATGATGACGACGACGGTAACAATCGCAGCATCAATATAGCACGTTTTTTTAGCTTTGTCAATGGAAGGAGGTGATTATCGTGGCAAACGAGCTAATCAAGGTATATGCAAAGGAGCGTGGAATATATCTTTGGCAGATCGCAGATAAGCTTGGTGTCTCTGAGGGGACATTCTGCCGCAAACTGCGTAAGGAATTGCCTGACACCGAGAGCAGCAGGATTTTCACCGTTATTGAAGAGATCGCTCAAGGAAAGGAGGCACCGTTATGACCAACGTTTTGACTGTTCGTGAAGCTGTGACTCGGGCCCGCTCTGAGGGGCTGCCGATCTCGGAATATGCGCTGCGCGGGTGGGTAAAGTCTGGCGCGATACCTGTGCGAAAAGTTGGGTCAAAGTTTTTGATCTTCTACCCGCGGCTTGTCGAGTTCCTGTCCTGTATGGATGGGGTTGGGGACATCCAACCCCCGCAGCCCGCTCCGGTTTTGCGAGTAGGAGAGTGGCGGTGATCAGCATGAACAATGATGGAAAAACCTCATTCGTTCTATACCATGACATACGGGAACCATTGGAACTGCTGTCAGATGCTGAACGGGGAAAACTGTTCTTAGCAATTTTGGACTACTCAGAAAAAGGAATTGTCCCTACTTTTTCCGGTGCGCTTCAAATGGCATTCGCTTTTGTGCGTGCTTCTCTTGACCGAGATGCAGAAAAATGGGAAACAAAACGAAAGGTTAGGTCTGACGCCGGACGAAAAGGCGGTCTCGCACGTGCTGCAAGCCAAGCAAATGCAAGCAATGCTAAGCAAAGCCAAGCAAATCAAGCAAATCAAGCAAATCAAGCCGTACCCGTACCCGTTCCCGTTCCCGTACCCGCTCCCGTACCCGTCCTTGAAAAAGAGAACGATATGGCGGACAAGCCGCCTGTGCGCAAACGGTTTCAACCTCCGACGCTTGATGAAGTCAGGGAGTACTGCCGCGAACGGGGCAACAGGGTGGACCCGCAGCGCTGGTTTGACTTCTATGTCTCAAATGGCTGGCGTGTAGGGAAAAACCCGATGAAGGACTGGAAAGCGGCCGTCCGCACTTGGGAACGAAACGGTATTGCTCAGAAGCCACGGGTAGGCCCGAACGGGATCGCGTTGTCAGACGTCGAGGACCACACACTGGATGGCATTTTGTAGGTGGACATATGGATTGCATGAACTTTATTGAGAGTCTCGCGGAACGTGCCAAGAGCGCGTCTCCTGCAGTTCCGGAAGATTACATACAGGATGGGTTGATATTCTGCGGGAAATGTGGGACGCCAAAACAAACTCGGCTGCAATTTGGCGGTCTGATTGTTTCATGCCTGTGTCAATGCCAGTCTGAGGCGTATGAACGTGAACAGGAAAAACAGCGCTCTCAGGATCGACTCAATCGAATCAGCCAACTACGCAGTTTGGGGTTCCCAGACATCGAGACTGCACGCTGTACCTTCGAGTGCGACGATTGGCGGGACAAGAAGCTGTCGAGTGCTTGCAGGCGATATGTGGACCGTTTCCCTGACTTTTTGAAGCGCGGGAGAGGACTCCTGCTTTACGGCCCAGTCGGGACGGGGAAAAGCTTCCTCTCCGCCGGTATTGCAAACGCCTTGATTGAGCAGGGCAGGCCATGCTTGGTTACGAACTTCATTCGCCTGACGAATACGCTTCAGGACAGTTTTGAGGGACGCCAGGATTACATCGACCGGCTGCGCCAGTTCCAGCTGTTGGTCATTGATGATTTAGCAGCGGAGCGGGACACCGACTACATGGGCGAGCAAATCTACTCAATCATCGACGCCCGTTACCGCCAAGGACTGCCTTTGATTGTGACCACGAATCTGACAGCCGAGGAATTGAAGAACCCCGGGCAGCTGCGGCGCCAGCGGATCTTCAGCCGACTGTTCGAGATGTGCGTTCCGATTGAGGTCAAAGGTGCTGACCGTCGGCGTCAGATTCTCCGGAACGAACACGACGAACTGAAAGAAATGCTCGGTTTATAAAAAGGGGGGCGTGCCGCACGTCACGCAGCACGCCCCCGTATAACCTGATCCTTCCCGGAAACCCGCTCAGATTCTACCACGGGAAGGAGCGGGTTGTCAATGCAAAGCCATATAAACGAGAGTCCACTTGAAGACTCCAAACACTGGAAAACCGCTTATAATGCGCCACTCAAGAAGCAGGAACTGGACTTGCTGCGTCCTTTACGGGTGGCGATCATCTCGAAGCAAAAGGAACTTCAAGCCATAGCTCGCAGAGAAGCTGCGGCAGAGAAACAGTATCATTCCCTTACTCGTACGCTTTTGAGCTCACATTGCGCAGAGAATCGCAGTGAACAGAAGGAACGTCTGGTTGCGGAATTGGGCGTGCTGCAGCAGGAATATCTGGAAATGCAGGCAAAGCTTGAAAGGAAGATCGCAGCTGTCCCGGACGGCTATCTCCGTCTTGTTTTGAGCCTCTACTATGTGGATTTGCTCACTGGAAAAAGCATCGCTGCTTTGCTCGGTGGCATTTCCGACCGTGCAATCCAAAGGCTGCTTGCACGGTATTTCCAGGGAGGCACATGGGAGGAACGGCCATGACCATCCTGGAACTGAATGACTTGCTATATATCACTCTCAATCTACAGAGGATCTTGAAGCAACTGAACAGTAATTGCATCCCTGCGTTTTTCCATGATGCGCCAGACAAAACAATGCCTCCTGTGCTGGAGGTATTCCAGGGAGAGGCAGAGTCTCTGATGCAGGAATACCGTCGCCGGATAGACTACATCGATAGTATCCCGGATGCTTGGATGCGGGACATTTTTGTACAGCGCTTTGTTGAGAGAAAACCATTTCGAGAAATCAGCGTTCCTCTCGGTATTCCAAGCGGGACACTAAAACAGGAAGTCTATGCATATGTCAAGACGCACCCTGAGGGCTACGTCTCCACGCGGGACCTTGCCAACGCTTGGGGATTGAACATCAACACGGTCAATGCCTGGTGCCGTCTTGGGCTGCTGCCTGGTGCCAAAAAGCGCAGGGGGCTTACCTCAGGTGGTAATCAGAGATGGATTATTCCGGCGGGAGTGAGAAGGCCGGAAAGAAGGCGGAAATAATTACGACGGCCGCAGCAATGCCATGCCGCAGCCGCCAAGCATAAGGGCGAACCAGCAAACCTTGTCGCTAGAATAACAAATTCGGGAGGCAAGGTCAACATGCAGGAAAAGAAAAAACTAAAGTACCGCAGTGGCGATGAGGATAAAAGGAGATCACACGTTAAAGCCAATGCGCTGGCGGGAAGAATCATAGCGGGAGAAGATGATCTAAAGCCCGAACTGTGGAAAGTAGTCCAGAAATTCTGCATGTGGTATTGCAGACACGTATTTATCGGGCTTCCCAAATCGTTTCAGCTGGAATATGACGATCTGACGCAATGCGGGTATATCGCCATGTGTGATGCATTACAAAGATTTGATCCCGAGCGGGATGGCTCTTTTGTGTCTCTATACATGTTCTGCCTGCAAGCTGCAATTTATCGGGAAAACGGACTTGATCGCGGCGGGCATTATGCGGATGGCTCGCGGCGGTTTGATCCTGTGATCGACCCCAAAGCCTATCATCTGGATTCAAATACAGATGACAGTGGAGAAAAGGACGGTTCGCTTCTGGATATTCTGCCTTTGCCTGAAGAGCGACACGAAAGCATTTCCAGTGCAGTAGACAGAATTTTCAAGTCCGAGTTGACCAAAGCAATTGAGCAGTTGATCAAAGAATTGCCCTCCGCTGAGCGGCAAATGATCCGGGCACGGTATTATGCACAGCGCGATCGGAAAAGCGTCGCCCAAGAACTGCATATCACGAAGGATGCAGCTATAAGGCTGGAAGATCGTGCGCTGATGCTGCTGCGGCAGCACGGAACTAAGGTGGGCCTGGAACAGTTTTTGGACGGTGAAATCAATCTGTATGCAGGAACTGGCTTGCAGGCATTCAAGGAAAGCGGCAGCAGCGCAACTGAGCGCCATGCCATCCGCAGAATGGAGCTTGAGAATACTTTTCGCAAAGCAATTGAAAAGAGCAATTTGAGTCCATGTTGAGTTGCCGCAAAGATCAAGCCTGAATTCTTGGAGAGCAAATATGCTCGTGCCGGAAAAGGTACTGTGGAGCCACCCCCCGTATATGTGCGGGTTCGGCGACCCCGGATTGTTGCTAGTTACCGGCAGATTTTTTTGGGCACTTTAATTTCATAACAGGAAGTGATACTGTGAGCGAAAACAATACGAATATCTGCTGTACGGACGAAGAAGCCGAAGCTTTGTATTTCAAGCGGGCCGAGACAGACGCGAAGGGGATAGCTTGCCTTCTAGGCTTGACGGTACAGCGTGTATATCAGCTTGAAAAGCTTGGCATAATCGCCAGGACGGAAAGCAGAAACTTCAACATCTGCGATACCTTCTCCGAGTATCTCCACTACAAACTGGACGGAGAAACAGCAGAGGAAGCAGAGAACCGGGAAGCTCCAGCTTCCAGGCCGGGCTTCTTCATGGAGATAAACCAGGACACCGTCTTATCCGGGGTACAAATAGCCACTCTGTTAGGCGAAAGTGAACGGACGCTAAAACACTTGACGAATACCGGAGTTCTGAAGACCGTAAACGGATACGCCAAAGAGCTTAACGTATCCTTCTGGAAGAATCTGGACATGGCAAGCATAAAGAACGTTTTCACCGCCTTGGGCGAACCGGAAGCAGAAGCCGAGCGCCAGGCGAAAGATGCATGGGAGAAGCTGCAGGAATGGCTGGAAGCCGTGGACATAGCCGACCACATGAAACCTTCAAAATCGAAGTGGGAGATTCACCAGATATCCGAAGCATGGGGATCCTTCAACGCCTCGCTGCCAGGAGGTTTTGTTATCACGGCGATACAGGAACAATAGTTAGATGCCGCAAACAGGCGCTTCACTGGGCCGTATCATGCTCGACACAGTGTGAACGAGCCCGGGCAAACACGTTTTAACCTTTCCACAAAACCCGCAAGCAATGCATCTGGACGTCCAGATGCGAAAACGCTTGTCAGAGTGCTCCCCTGAAACCCCGGAATGCTGACGCAGCTGCACGTCTGTTTTTTCAAAACCGACGTTTCCCAATTTGGCCTACGGCAAAAAGCAGTGCGTCAGAGGCAGCCTCGTAGGGCCTATATCTGATTTTAAAGTGAACGCCCATCGGGAATGATTCCCCGATGGGCGTTTTTCGTCGCTGTGCGCATTTTTGACATTGCGGGAATGCTTGCACCTGCTCTGCTTCTAAAAATCGCTCTGCGCGTCTTGCAAGAGCCTCAGACGGGGTGTAACAGCTGCCGCTCTATGCTGAGACAGCTTCTAGGCCTCGGAGATCAACGCAGCCCTGGCGCCACGGTAGGCCACGGCGGCGCATTCGGCTCCTGCCCGCTCTGCTTCGGCAGAGAAAGCGCCTGTTGCCTGGCAGAGTGCCTGAACCTCTCCGACGGTTTCATGCTTCACAGCCTTGGGCATCGCCTCCGGCGTGAATAGTTTGGCTGCTTCAGTTAGAAACCATTGCCATTGATCATCTGTCATACGGGAAAGAATGCTTGCGAGTTCTGCTCGTTCGTCCATGTGATTGCTCCTCTCTTTCATTTTGGGAAAAGGTACTGGGAAAGCTCCAGGGGATCATTGCGGGGCCGATGAGCTCGTATTTCATTTACTGGCCGGGGAAAAAATCAGCATTCCACTCAACCGAAGGATGGTATCTGAGCGAGCCGACTCTGTTTGACCAGATCGAGGCTTGTATCGACATAAGCAGTTAACTGCTTTGACAGGCCCTGTATGCTGCCGTGGACGGCGAACAGCATTTTTGCCATGGCTTCAAACCGGGCGGCAAAGCATCGCGCCATATCTCCGTCATCAGACTCGACGGCATCGTGTGCCTCATCTGCAGCGGCATCCAGGATGAAGGCCAGGATATCGATAAACCCGTCCAAATCGTTCGCCAGGCAGTCCATCTCTGAGAGAATTTCCCACAAATCTGCGTGCTGGGCGCTCGCTTTCTTCTGACTCATGGCTCATGCCCTCCCTTCCTTTGCGCACGGTGCGGTGGGTGAAGGGTTCACACCAAGTGCGGTACAGACGCGGTAGCCGTAAAGAAAGGCCAGCTTCTCATGTGCGGCGATAAGGCCCCAGATTGCGCTGGTCAAGGCGTCCGACTCCTCCACGGAATGTCCGGCGATAAGAGGAGCCTCGGCCTCGGTCAGTCGCTCGCTGGCCGTCGCAGCGGTGGGATCGCCATCACGCAGATCCTCCCAGAGATCAGCGTCAAACAGCACGTCGAGCAAGCTGCTTTGAAAATCGGTGTTGGTGATTGTTTCCATGTAAAAACCTCCCATGATTCATTTTTTTGATTGACATGGGAGCGGGTCGGGTGTAAAATATTCTCGACCCGCTCCAGCGGTGTTTCCGGGCTCTTGCGTGTTGCTTTGGTCGGCGTTCACGCAAGGGCCGTTTTTCATACGGTGAGGGTGAAGCGGCAGGTGGTGGTCGGCTTGCTGTACAGACCGTACAGATCGGCGTGGTCAGCCTTGAATGCCTTGCTGTCGAAGCGGCTGCTGGTGACGTTCTTCCAGCTGGCCTTCCAGCCGTCGCCGGTGAGGGTTTCGTCGCCGCGCTCGACCATGACGGCCTTGAGCTGATCGGTGAGGGCTTCGGCCTCGGCCTCCAGCTCCTTGATCATCTGGCGGATCTCCATCAGGTTCCGGGCGGTGGTGTTGAGTTCGATGGTGCTCATTGGTGTTACCTCCATGTTTTGATTTTCAAGGGCTCCCTGCAAGCGGAGGGTGGCGTTAAACATCTAGGCTCCTCTGCCGTCTCAATCTCTCTTATCCGTTCCCGCTCTGACCTTGTACTCTTGCTTTCCCGTGATCGGTACTCCCGTCCACATTGGCTTGCAAGCAGCTCCCTTAACTGTCTTTATTATACAGCAAATTCTAAATGTTGTCAAGTGTTTTATTGATATTTTTCTAAATATTTTTTATTTTTCTCTTGAAATTGTTAAGAATATGCTGTATAGTATAGACAGGAGGCGATATTATGACAATAGAGCAGAAGCTGAAAATGGTCCTGGCCTTTGCGGGAATCAGCCAAGCCGAGCTTGCGCGTAGGATCGGCACCACCCCGTCAAATCTCAATCAGAAGGTCAAACGAAACACCTTGACCAATGAAGAGCTTGAAAAAATTGCTGAAGCGTTGGGCTGCCAATGGCGTGCTGAGTTCGTGCTTGAAGACGGCAGGACTATCTAGGAGGCCCAGGAATGAAGTACTACATGATCATCGGCGGGGTGAACGGCGTCGGCAAGAGCAGCTTCACGGGCGTTTTGAAGGGCATCCGGGACGATCTGGGCGTGATTATCGACGTGGACAAGATCACCGCTGAGCTCGGCGGAAACCCGCTCACAGGCGAACGTGAGGCGATCCGGCGCATCCGGGACTGTCTGGAGCGCGGAATCTCCTTCACCCAGGAAACTACGCTCTCCGGCCACAAGACCGAGCAGACGGCAAGGGAAGCCCGGGAGCGGGGCTATTCTGTTCGGCTGTACTACGTTGCCCTGGATACACCCCAAGAGTGCTTGGAGCGCATCGCCAACCGCGTCCGGCGCGGCGGCCACAACATCGCGGAGAACGACGTAGAGCGCCGGTTTGCAGGCCGCTGGGAGGCTGTGAAGAAGATTCTGCCGTACTGTGACACCGCAGAGTTCTATGACAACGACAACGGCTTTGTTGAGGTTGCAGCGTATCGCAACGGCGAGCTGCTGGCCATCGGCGAGCACCGCCCCCTGTGGCTCACAGAGCTGCAGGGTTATCTCCGGGAGGTGCGTGCATGAAATTTCCCGACAAGTACCATCTGACCCGGGAGCAGTCGATCTTCCTGGGGAAAAAGAAGTGGGACGAAAACGTCTACTGCGGCATGCGGATGGAGAACCGCGCCGTAACCTTCCCGCAGACCAGGACCATCCTGGATGGCGTCAACGTCCCGAACGTGCAGCTGTCGGACATCGAAGCGATCCTGAATATGCGGGACGCCTGGCGCTTTCTGCTGGCCAGCTTCGATGCCCCGCTTGATCTGGATTATGTCTGCAAACTGAACGGCTACATTGCCCGGAACGAGGCTTTGGAGTGGGGAAAGCTCCGCACCGGCACCGTCGGCATCTCCGGTACAGAGTATATTCCCCCTGTACCGAATTGCAACGACGCCTCCGCGCATTTGGCCGAAATCCTAACCGCAGACACCACCGTCACAGAAAAAGCGCTCACAGCCTTTCTGTGGGGCTGTAGAGCGCAGCTCTTCTGGGACGGCAATAAGCGCACCAGCCTGACCGTGGCGAACAAAATCCTTCTGATGGCCGGCGCCGGGATGCTCACGATCACAGACCGCCACATGGAGCAGTTCAACACCCTGCTGCTGGACTACTACAACACCGGCGACGGGGAAACTCTCCTGGCCTTCCTTTACGAGAACGCGATCCAAGGCATCGGATAACACAAAAGCCGCCTCCCAATCAAGGGAAGCGGCTTCGTTTTCTGTGTCAGTTGATGTGCAGCTGCTGTTTCAGCGCATCCTGCAGCGTGCCGGAGAAATTCACCCCGGCCCGCTCGGCCATGTCATTCAGCCAGGACGGAATCGAGAGCGTCTTTTTCACAGCCCGGTTGTCATGGAAACGGCGGTATTCGATGGTGTCGCAGCAGATCAGGGTCACAAACTCCGCGCCTTTTGTCTGCGCCTGAACCACCTCGATCCGTGACGGAGCGGGAATATCAGCCTGCTTTTCTTCCAGACCGTAGAGCGTCATACACAGCACATCTTCGGCCATTTCCAGCGCATCGGCCAGATCCTCGCCGCTGGTGAAGCAGTTGTGCAGATCGGGAAAATTGACGGACACACCGCCGTCCTCCGGTGTAAAGATTGCGGGATAAACGTATTTTGCCATCTGACAGACTCCTTTCGGCATATAGGCTTCCCCAAGGGAGCGGGGCTTACTTCAGCCCCGCTGCCTTGCGGATGTTGTTCAGCGTTCCAATCGGAACATCGTGGGTGTCGTGCCTCGGGACCGGAAAGGTTTCGCCTGTGATTGGGCTGAACCACATTTCGTGGCGCTTGCCCTCAGAGACCTTGTAGCATCCGGCCTTCCTGAGCTCTATCTTTAGCTCGCTGTATTTCATCACGCACCTCCCTTAACTGCCTCTATTTTAGCACGTAAAGATACGTATGTCAAGAACTATTTACGTATTTTTACGTATTTTTTTCAAAGCCTTAGAGAAGCTTAGAGCCTCAATTTTTTGGCGCACGTTTGGCGCACGACCGTGCGCTAAATGATAACACGAAACAGTAAACTATGGAACGGTGAACCTCAAAAACCGCATAAATACTGGACTTTTTAACACTATATGATACGGGACAACACGGTAAACCGCAAGCTACGAACCAGTAGGTCGGGGGTTCGAGTCCCTTCCGGCGTACCAAGAAAGACAGCACCAATGGGTGCTGTCTTTCTTGGTATTATGACCCAGAGGAAGGGACTCGAACAATCGAATCCGACAGTCCGGTGGACTGTCGGGCGCCGCCGTCCCTGCCGGCGCAACCTTTGTTTTGCGCAGCAAAACGCAAACGAGTCCCTTCCGGCGTACCAAGAAAGACAGCACCATTGGGTGCTGTCTTTCTTGGTATTATGACCCAGAGGAAAGAAAATATCTTCAATCTGAAATCGATATTTGAATATCCCCGGTGTCGGAGCGGATGGTGCAGGGGCCGCCGGGGGTGGGGGCGGGGACGTCGACGCGGCCGGTGCCGCTTTTGGCGGAGAAGAGCTTGCCGGAGCGCAGGGTGCCGGTGACGTCGCCGGTGTCGGTGCTGATCTGCAGTGCACCGGCGTCGCACCGGTCGAGCGTCACTTCGCCGGTGTCCGTGGTGATCTGCAGCTCGCCGGCGTCGCAGCGACTAAGCTGCACCGTGCCGGTGCTGCGCTCGATCGTGACCGACCCATCTGCAGCGAGATTCTCCGCCTGGAGGGCGCCGGTGCTGCCGGTGGAGCGAAGATCGCCGCAGGTCACATCCGTCAGAACGGCATCGCCGGTGCTGACGCGGAGCTCCATGGGCCCGCTGCAGGCGACATTTTTCGCCTCGACGTGTCCGGTGGAGACCGTCAGGCTGACAGACGCGGCCGTGACACCCTCCAGATGGAGATCACCGGTGCTGGCCTCAAGCTGTAATTGGCCGTCGCTGGAGGCTTCGCAGCGGATCGCGCCGGTGGAGGCAGTGATCACGATGCTGCCGAAGCGGAAGTCCTTCGGCAGCTCAACCGCGCCGGTGTCCTCGTCGATGGTCAGGGCTGTGTAGGCCGCCTCGGGCAGATATACGGTGATGGTGGGGGAGGTAAAGGAGATGCCCGCCTGCTCGTACCACTGCCGGGTGTCGATGGCGGAAATCTGCAGCACGCCGTTTTCCACAACGGCCTTGCGCTCCACCTCCGGCCGATCATAGAAGACCACGCGGCAGGGCTTGCCCGCATCGAGCACAAACTGAATGTCCTCCGTCTCGGAATGCAGTTCAATCCGGTCAAATGTTTCGGTAATCTCGACGGTCTCGGTCACAAAATCCGAGCCGCCGTCCGCCAGGCTGTCAATGCGCCAGTGGTTGACCGCCAGTGCAGCCACGGAGATGACCCCGCCGATGAACACCAGCAGCGCCGCGATGAGCAGCCAGATCGTTGTCTTTTTCACAGTCGCTCCTCCTTATTCAAAAACAGAGATTTCACACCCAATGCAATCCGGCTTGTCAGAAGCATTGCCCCGCGGGTTGCGGCCCGGCAGCCGAAGAACACGAAAATGGACAGGCCGGCCAGGATGAATCCGCCGCCGAGCATCAGCAGCCCGGGCACCCGGTTGAAGGCCAGGATCCCGGCCGCCCAGACGCCGAGGGCGGACAGGACCAGGGAGAGATCCACACCCCACAGGCTCACGATCACGGAAAAAATCACGATATACACGGCCAGCAGCACGGCAAAGCCGGCAATCAGCAGCGGAAGCCACAGCGGAAAGCCCAAAATCAGCAGCACGATCTGCCAGGTCTGCAGGCGTTTTGCGGGCGCCATCCGCGCCCGGACCAGCTTGGTCAGCGGCGTTTCCGCCACGATCTGGGCGACGATTTCCTCCACTGGGCCGATCTGGGCCACGGCCTCCGCCTCGGAGAGGCCGTCCTCCATCCGGTCGTCGATCATTTCGCTGTAAAAGGCCAGCCGTTCCTCCACATCCGCCTGGGGCAGGCCGGAAAGCCCCTGCTGCAGTCGGAACAGAAATTCCTGTCTAGTCATGCGGCCCATCCTCCTTTGTCACAAATTGATAAATCGCCAGAATTTCCTGCCAGTCGGCCCGGAATTCCTCGATCCGCCGCAGGCCGGCGGGGGTGATGTGGTAGTACTTACGGAGTCTTCCGCCATGCTCGGTGCTGCGCACGGTCAGAAGACCGGCCAGCTCCAGCCGCTTCAAGATCGTGTAGAGCGTGGATTCGGACATCACAAGGTAGGGCTTCATATCCTTGATGATCTGATAGCCGTAGGAGTCCTCGTTCTTGATTGCTGCCAGCACGCACACATCCAAGAGGCCGCGCTTCAACTGTATATCCATAGAATGCCTCCCTTCGTGGAATACATCATAACACGAGGTATTTGATTTGTCAAGAGAAACCGGAAAAAATGAACAAATCGCGAATAAACTGATAACATTTTCTAAAACGGATTGCACTTTTTTTCCGGGCGTGGTATACTTGCGCCAGAAATTACGAAAGAGGTGAGCGGCATGAGTGAAGAAAAAAGAACCCGGCGCGTGACCGGAAACGACTCGATTGACGGGCTGCTGCTTCTGCTGCTGGGTCTGATCCTGGTGATCTGGCCGCAGTCAGCGATGCATGTGGTCGTGATGATCCTGGGCGGCGCGATCGCGCTGTTCGGCGTGGCCAGATGCGTGGTGTTCTTCCAGCCGGGCATGAGCGGCCGGCAGGGGAAGGACCTGCTGGGGGCTGCGATCATGGTGGTTTTGGGCATCGCCATGCTGGTCAAATCCGGCTTCTTTGTGGGCATTTTGTATCTGATCATCGGCGCGGTGGTGGCGCTGGGCTGCGTGCTGATGGGCCTGAAGGTACTGCGTCTGCGCGGCGGCGACAAGCTGCAGCAGATCCTGGCGACGGTCTTCGGCGTGGCGCTGCTGATCCTTGCGGTGCTCATCTTTGTGAACCCGTCCTCCCTGGGCAGCTTCCTCTTCCGCCTGCAGGGCATCGCCCTGCTCGTCGAAGGCGTGTCCATGATTTTGGTCAAGCCGAGGGCGTGAGAATAGTGAGAATAGGCAATAGGTTTTGAGGCAATAGGCAGTAGGAGTTTGGGATCGGGATTCAGGGGCCAGGATTCAGGATTCAGGAGCCAGGATTCAGGATTCAGGGGTTAGGATTCAGTATTCAGTATTCAGTATTCAGTCGTGTGGTCAGGTGCTGCCTGCGGGATGAACGCCGGAACCAAGCCGTGCCCCGTGCGAAGCCGAACAGAGTATCGATATGTCATTCTGAGCGCAGCGAAGAATCTAAAAAGCTCTCGTAACGAGGGATTCCAGATTCTTCGCTGCGCTCAGAATGACATTATAGGGACTTTCCGCTCTCTTAGGCGGCGCGTCCATCTCGGGCAGCGCGTTCACACCGTTCGAGGGATCTCAGAGTTACAATCAGCAATATGAAAAAATAGGCAATAGGAGCACCAAAATGGAAACTCCTATTGCCTATTGCCTTATATCCTATTGCCTCTCAAAGCTCGCAGTTATTGACCGTGCGGGGGAAGGGGAGCACGTCGCGGATGTTGCCCATGCCGGTGAGGTACATGACGCAGCGCTCGAAGCCCAGGCCGAAGCCGGCGTGACGCGTGGAGCCGTACTTGCGCAGGTCCAGATAGAAGTCGTAGAGCTCCTTCTTCATGCCGAGCTCCTCGATCCTGGCCAGCAGCTTGTCGTAGTCGTCCTCACGCTGGCTGCCGCCGATGATCTCGCCGATGCCGGGCACCAGGCAGTCCATGGCCGCCACGGTCTTGCCGTCGGGGTTGAGCTTCATGTAGAAGGCCTTGATCTCCTTCGGATAGTCGGTCACGAAGACCGGGCGCTTGAAGATCTCCTCGGTGAGGTAGCGCTCGTGCTCGGTCTGCAGGTCGCTGCCCCAGTGGACGGGGTAGTCGAACTTGTCGTTGTGCTTCTCGAGGATCTCGATGGCCTCGGTGTAGGTGACGTGGCCGAAGTCGGAGTTCAGCACGTGCTGCAGCCGGTCGAGCAGGCCCTTGTCGACAAAGCTGTTGAAGAACTGCATCTCCTCCGGAGCATTGTCGAGCACATACTGAATGATGTACTTGAGCATGTCCTCGGCCAGCTTCATGTCGTCGGAGAGGTCGGCAAACGCGATTTCCGGCTCGATCATCCAGAACTCCGCGGCGTGGCGGGTGGTGTTGGAGTTTTCGGCGCGGAAGGTGGGGCCGAAGGTGTAGATGTTGCGGAAGGCCATGGCGAAGGTCTCGCCGTTGAGCTGGCCGGAGACGGTCAGGTTGGTGGGCTTGTTGAAGAAGTCCTGGCTGTAGTCCACGCTGCCGTCCTCATTGCGCGGCGGGTTGGCGAGGTCCAGCGTCGTGACCTGGAACATTTCGCCGGCACCCTCGGCGTCAGAGCCCGTGATGATGGGGGTGTGGACGTAGACAAAGTCGCGCTCCATAAAGAACTTGTGGATCGCAAAGGCGATCAGGCTGCGGACGCGGAAGACCGCCTGGAAGGTGTTGGTGCGGGGCCGCAGATGGGTGACCGTGCGCAGGTACTCCAGCGTGTGGCGCTTGGGCTGGATGGGGAAGTCGGGCGTGGAGGCGCCCTCGACCGCGACGGCCTCGGCCTGGAGCTCAAACGGCTGCTTGGCGTCCGGGGTCAGCTCGACCCTGCCGGTGACGATCAGCGCCGCGCCGATGTTGATCTTCGAGAGCTCTACAAAGTTTGCAAGCTGGTCGGTGATGACGACCTGCACCGGGCTGAAGAAGGTGCCGTCGGAGAGCATCAGAAAGCCGAACTGCTTCGAGGCGCGGCGGTTGCGCACCCAGCCGCCCAGCTTGACGGACTTGCCGGCGTAGGCATCGATGTTGCGATAGAGCTCGCGGACAGTTAAAAGTTGTTCCATGTTATATTCTCCGTTTCACGGGGCGGCCCTGGCCGCCCGTTATTTATTATATTGTATCGCTACAGCAGCATCACGCCTGCGTTTTCGCAGGTGGTTCTGGTGTAGGCGTCCCAGATGCTCGACTGCACCTCGCCGATGTGGGCACAGCCCATCATCAGCATGCACAGCCGGGACTGGCCGATGCCGCCGCCGATCGTGAGCGGCAGCTTGCCCTCGAGCAGGGCGCGGTGGAAGGGCAGGGAAGCGCGCTCCTCGCAGCCGGCCTCCCTGAGCTGCCGCCGCAGGGCGTCTGCATCCACGCGCACGCCCATCGAGGAGATCTCAAAGCTCCGCTCCAGCACCGGGTTCCAGTAGAGGATGTCGCCGTTGAGGCTCCAGTCGTCGTAGTCCGGCGCGCGGCCGTCGTGGCGCTCGCCGGAGCGCAGCCTGCCGCCGATCTGCATCAGAAACACGACCTTGTTCCGGTTTTCCGCGCAGAAGGCGGTCTCCCGGTCGGCACCGCGATCAAGCTCGGGGTAGCGGTCGGCCAGCTCCTGGGTCGTGAGAAACACGATCTCCCGGGGCAGCTCTGCCGAGAGCTTCGGAAACTCGATCTTGAGCGTCTCGTTGGTGACGTAGATCGCGTTGACGATGCGCTGGACCGTGGTCTTGAGCGTGTCGAGGTTGCGCTCCCTGGCCGTGATGACCTTTTCCCAGTCCCACTGGTCGACGTAGACCGAGTGGAGGTTGTCCACGACCTCGTCGCGCCGGATGGCGTTCATGTCGGTGACCAGGCCGTTTCCGGGGAAGAAGTTGTAGCGGTGCAGCGCGTAGCGCTTCCACTTGGCCAGCGAGTGGACCACCTGGCTCTCAGCGCCCACGTCGGGCACGTCGAAGCTGACCGGCCGCTCGCAGCCGTTGAGGTTGTCATTGAGGCCGGAGGCCTCGTCTACAAACAGCGGGGCGGACACCCGCTTCAGATTCAGTGCGTGGCAGAGATTGTTCTGAAAGCTCTGCTTGATGAACTCGATGGCCCGCTGCGTCTCATAGACGTTCAGCGGATTGCGGTATCCCGCAGGGATCCGGCACTTTTCCATGCCAAAGGGCCTCCTTTCTCAAAGCTGAAAAATAGTATAATACAAGCGCGGCCGGATTACAAGTCTTTTTTTTCGGCAGCCGCGGTTGATTTTCTTGACAGCGGCCGGGGAATCTGCTATAGTGCCCGGGAAGGTGATAAAATGTCTGAAACGATCCGAAATCTGTTTGCCCCGGGTACGATGCAGGTGCTGGCCACCTGCGTGCTCTTTGTGGCGGGTCTGGCGCTCATTGTCAAGGGCGGCGACCTGTTTGTGGACGCGGCCACCTGGATGGCCGAGGCCTCCGGTATCCCCAAATTCATCATCGGCGCCACGATCGTCTCCGTGGCCACGACGCTGCCGGAGCTGATCGTCTCCACGCTGGCAGCCGCCGAGGCCGGCGGGGCCGAGTCCGGCGTGTCCATGGCCGTTGGCAACGCCATCGGCTCGGTCACGGCCAACACGGGCCTCATCATGGGCCTGTCTCTGATCTTTGCGCCGCTGGCGGTCAGCCGCAGCCAGATCGGCGTCAAGAGCGCGCTGCTGCTGAGCTCCATCGGCCTGCTGATGCTGCTTTGCTGGGACGGCCGGCTGACGCTGTGGGAGGCCGCGCTCGTGCTGCTGCTGTTTGCGCTGTTCATCGGCGAGAACGTCTGGTCGGCCTCAAAGGACAAGCGCCTGAACGAGGACCGGCCGGCGCTCGAACGCGGGGCCTGGGCCGGTCACATCGCGGTGTTCGCCCTCGGCGCTGCGATGCTGGCGCTGGGCTCCAATCTTCTGGTGGACAACGGCGAATACCTGGCGGTGGACGTGCTGGGCGTGCCCACGCGGATCGTTGCCATCACGATGGTCGCCATCGGCACGTCGCTTCCCGAGCTGGTCACGGCGATCACGGCCCTGGTCAAGAAGCAGGGGAGCATGTCGGTGGGCAACATCATCGGCGCGAACATCATCGATATTACGATCATCCTGCCATTGTGCGCGTTCATCTCCGGCGGCAGCCTGCCGATTGCCGACCTCAACTGCGTGCGCATCGACATGCCGGTGTGCCTGCTCGAGGCGGCCATCGCCCTGATCCCGACTCTGATCCGCAAAAAGTTCTCAAGATGGCAGGGCGTTTTGATGGTGGCCCTGTACGTTTCGTATCTGGTCTTCAGCGTCGGGAATGTGTGAGAGAAGGCAATAGGGAATGAGGCAATAGGGAATAGGAGCCGGGAGTGTGGAGTGAGGAACGAGGAGTGAGGAGTTAGGAGCTCCAGGGGTCAGGATTCAGGTTTCAGGATTCAGGTTTCAGGATTCAGGGGTCAGGGGTCAGGATTCAGGTTTCAGGATTCAGGGGTCAGTGGTCAGGCACCGCCTGCAGGCACTTCCGATTTGGCACGTGCCTGCGCCGCTTGCAGATGATCCCATTCCTCATTCGTAGTGGCCGATGCCCACATCGGCCATAAGGACAAGGCGCGCGCCGCACTTCTATGGCCGATGTGGGCATCGGCCACTACGGGAAGCCCATGCTGCACCTCCTTGATGTCATACCGTGCTGCACCTCTTTCATGTCATTCTGAGCGCAGCGAAGAATCTGAAATTTTGGTACCGTGCGCTTTTGGATTCTTCGCTGCGCTCAGAATGACATTTCCAGGCCTTTCCTTCCAATTCCACCACTTCGGCTTGCCCTCCTCACTCCTCACTCCTCACCCCTCGCTCCCTGCATGTCCTGCCCCACCGGACAAGCAAGGCTTGTCCTTACACTCTCCACTTTCCGTGTACCCTGATCCCTAATCCCTGATCCCTGATCCCTGATCCCTGATCCCTGACCCCTGACCCCTGATCCCTGCCCCCTAACCCCTAACCCCTGAATCCTGACCCCTAAAACGAATTTCTCCGTTCTGTACAAATCTTTCTGAAAATTTTTATGAAAAAAGACAAAAAAACACTTGACATTCACGGCTGCGTGTAGTACTATACTTGGGCGCGCGGGAAAAGTGCGCGCACTGCGATGAAGCAGGAGATTGCGCGAAAGCGGTAACTTCTGCGGAGTATGTCCGGTCATCGGGCGGCTGAGTGAATTCTTTACGTGGCGTATATCGCCTGTAGGGAGATCGGCCGGCAAACGTCGGCCTTTTTTCATGGGCAGGAATGATACGCACGGCAAAGCGTATAGAAAAAACTCGACCGTACCCAGCGGAATGCAAACCCAACAAAACACTGAGTACGTTACATTAGGAGGAAACAACAAAATGGCTAACCAGGAAATGATCCGCATTCGTCTGAAGGCTTACGATCATCAGCTCATCGACTCCAGCGCGGAGAAGATCGTCGAGACCGCCAAGCGCAACGGCGCCAGCGTGTCCGGCCCCATCCCCCTGCCGACCAAGAAAGAGGTCGTCACCATCCTGCGCGCGGTCCACAAGTACAAGGACTCCCGCGAGCAGTTCGAGCGCAGAACCCACAAGCGTCTGATCGACATTCTCAACCCCAACCAGAAGGTTGTCGAGGCCCTCATGGCCCTGGACCTGCCGGCCGGCGTTGAGATCGAGATAAAGCTGTAATAAACGATTCGTTTCGCGTTTTTACAGCACACCAGTCCGTACTTTGACGGACGGGTCAAGTTGACAGACCAACGGCAGCCCAATGACCGCGTATGTCAACCAATAACCAAAAAAAGGAGAAGAAACATGCAGAAAGCAATCATCGGCAAAAAAGTGGGCATGACCCAGATCTTCGATGAAGCCGGCCACGTGATCCCTGTCACCGTTATTGAGGCAGGTCCTTGCGTCGTCACGCAGAAGAAGACCGAAGAGAAGGACGGCTACGCTTCCGTTCAGCTCGGCTTTGAGGACATCAAAGAGAAGAAGCTGTCGAAGCCCGAGCTCGGCCACCTGAAGAAGGCCGGCACCGCCTTCAAGAAGCATCTGAAGGAATTCAGACTGGAAAACACCGACGCGCTCAACGTGGGCGACGAGGTCAAGGCTGACGTGTTCGCCGCCGGCGATCACATCGACATCACCGGTACCTCCAAGGGCCACGGCTATCAGGGCGTTATCAAGAGATGGGGCGCACAGCGCACTCCGACCTCTCACGGCGGCGGCCCCGTCCACCGTCACGCTGGCTCCATGGGCCCGACCTCCAGCCCCTCCCGTATCTTCAAGGGCAAGATCGGCGCCGGCCAGATGGGCAACGAAAAGACCACCGTTCAGAACCTGATCGTGGTCAAGGTTGATCCCGAACTCAATATGATCGTTGTTCGCGGCGCGGTTCCCGGCCCCAAGGGCGGCATCGTGTACCTGAAGAACACCGTCAAGACCATCCATGTTGCCAAGGGTGCCGCAGGCATCAGCAGCAACCCGCAGAAGGCTTCCGCCCGTATCAACCCGCAGAAGGCTTCCGCCAGAGGCTAAGGAAAGGAGAGTTAAGCAATGAAAACCAATGTTTACGATATGACCGGCAAGGTCGTCGGCGAAATCGAGCTCTCCGATGCGATCTTCGGGATCGAGCCCAACAGCTCCGTCATGCACGACGTGGTCAAGAACCACCTCGCCAACTGCCGGCAGGGCACCCAGAGCGCGCTGACCCGCGCCGAGGTTTCCGGCGGCGGCAGAAAGCCCTGGAGACAGAAGGGCACCGGCCGCGCCCGTCAGGGCAGCACCCGCGCCCCGCAGTGGACCCACGGCGGCATCGTCTTTGCCCCCAAGCCCCGCGACTACAGCTACACGCTGAATAAGAAGGTTCGCCGTCTGGCTCTCAAGAGCGCGCTGAGCACCAAGGCTGCATCCGAGGACATCATCGTCATCGACGAGATCAAGCTCGACGCCATCAAGACCAAGACCGTCAAGAACTTCCTGACCGCTGTCAAGGCTGAGAACAAGGCGCTGATCGTCACCGCCGAGGCCAACGACACCGTCGTCAAGAGCGCCCGGAACATCCCCGGCGTCAAGACCACCTTCGCAAACCTCATCAACGTCTACGACATCCTGAACGCGGACAAGTTCGTCGTTGAGAAGGCTGCGCTGGCAAAAATCGAGGAGGTGTTCGCGTAATGAAAACCGCATACGATATCATTCTCAAGCCGGTCATCACCGAACAGTCCATGGAGGCTGTGGAAGAGAAGAAGTACGTCTTCTACGTTCTGCCCACCGCCACCAAGCCCGAGATCAAGGCTGCGATCGAAGAGATCTTCGGCGTGAAGGTCGAGAAGGTCAACACCCTGCGCATGGACGGCAAGGCCAAGCGCCAGGGCGCCTATCCCCAGGGCCGCACCGCTGCCTACAAGAAGGCAATGGTCAAGCTGACCGCCGATTCCAAGACCATCGAGTTCTTCGAAGGCATGGCTTAATTCAAATCTCAAAAAGGAGTAACGCAAAATGGCATTGAAAACTTTTAAGCCTTATACCCCTGCGAGACGGAACATGACTGTTTCCGCGTTCGAAGGCGTTGATAAGAAGGCTAAGCCCGAGCGCGGCCTGGTTGAGGTTCTGAAGAAGCACTCCGGTCGCAACAACTACGGCAAGATCACCGTTCGCCATCAGGGCGGCGGCAACAAGAAGAAGTACCGCATCGTCGATTTCCGCAGAGACAAGATTGACCAGCCGGCCACTGTCCTCCGCCTGGAATACGACCCCAACCGTACCGCGTACATCGCGCTGGTGGAATATGAAGACGGCGAGCGCCGCTACATTCTGGCCCCCGTTGGCCTGAAGGTCGGCGACAAGGTCCTCTCCTCCGCAGCTGCCGACATCAAGCCCGGCAACACCCTGCCCATCGCGAACATCCCCGTCGGTACCGTCATCCACAACATCGAGCTTCAGCCCGGCCGCGGCGGCCAGCTGGTCCGCTCCGCGGGCGCAGCTGCCCAGCTGATGGCGAAGGAAGGCGACATGGCCCAGGTCAGAATGCCCTCCGGCGAGTTCCGCTATGTGCGTATGAACTGCATGGCCACCATCGGCCAGGTCGGCAACCTCGAAAACGCCAACATCCACATCGGCAAGGCCGGCCGCAAGCGCCATATGGGCATTCGTCCGACCGTCCGTGGCTCCGTTATGAACCCCAATGACCACCCGCACGGCGGCGGCGAGGGCCGCGCGCCCGTCGGCCGTCCCGGCCCTGTGACGCCTTGGGGCAAGCCTGCGATGGGTCTGAAGACCCGCAAGACGAAGAACCGCACCAACCGGTTCATCATCAAGCGCAGGAACAGCAAGTAAGGAGGAAATGAAACATGAGCAGAAGCATTAAGAAGGGCCCGTTTGTAGCGCCCGAGCTGTTCAAGCGTGTTGAAGAGCTCAACAAGACCGGTGAGAAGAAGGTTCTCAAGACCTGGTCGAGAAGCTCCACCATTTTCCCCTCCTTTGTCGGACACACCATCGCGGTGCATGACGGCCGGAAGCACGTTCCCGTCTACATCACCGAGGATATGGTCGGCCACAAGCTGGGCGAGTTCGTCCTCACCCGCACCTTCCGCGGCCATTCCGGCAGCAAGACCAGCAACAGCTGATAGGAGGAGAGATCATGGAAGCTAGAGCATATCAGAAATATCTGCGGATCTCCCCCCGCAAGGTCAAGATCGTCTGCGATCTGATCCGCGGCGTCGACGCCGACACCGCCATCGCCTACCTCAAGGCGACCCCGAAGGCAGCCACCGAGTCCATGCTCAAGGTCCTCAACTCCGCCATTGCGAACGCTGAGAACAACCACGGCATGGAGCGCGAGAAGCTGTACGTCTCCACTGCCATCGCCGACCCCGGCCCCACGCTCAAGCGCGGCATGGCCAGAGCCAAGGGCAGCTACAACCGCATTCTCAAGAGAACCACCCACCTCACCATCGGCGTGAGCGAGCGGGACTAAACAGGAGGTAACAATATGGGACAGAAAGTTAATCCCCACGGATTGCGCGTCGGCGTGATCAAGGATTGGGACTCTCGTTGGTACGCCCGTGAAGAGAAGGTCGGCGATCTGATCGTCGAGGACTACAACATCCGTAAGTACCTCAAGACCAGCCTCTACAGCGCCGGTATTGCCAAGATCGAGATCGAGCGCGACAACGCCAAGGTCAAGATCAACATCCACTGCTCCCGCCCCGGCGTCGTGATCGGCAAGGGCGGCACCGAGATCGAGAAGCTGCGCCAGAAGGTCGCCGACATGATCGGCAAGAACGTCGTTCTCAACATCGTTGAGATCCGCAGCCCCGACCTCAACGCACAGCTGGTTGCCGAGAACATCGCTGCGCAGCTCGAGAAGCGCATCAGCTTCCGCCGCGCGATGAAGCAGGCCATGCAGCGTGCAACGCGCCTTGGCGCCAAGGGCATCAAGTGCGCCTGCTCCGGCCGTCTGGGCGGCGCGGAGATCGCCAGAAGCGAATCCTATCACGAGGGCACCATCCCCCTGCAGACCCTGAGAGCCGACATCGACTACGGCTTCGCAGAGGCCAACACCACCTACGGCAAGGTCGGCTGCAAGGTCTGGATCTACAAGGGCGAAGTCCTCAACAGCACCCTGCGCGCTGCCAACCCCGAGCCTGCCAAGCGTGATCGCCGCGATCGCCACGGCAAGGATCGCAAGCCCTACGGCGAGCGCAGAGACGGCGACCGCAGAGGCGGCCGTTACTACAACAACGATCGCGACCGTAACAACGGCGGCGAGCGCAGAGACGGCGAGCGCCGTCCCTACAACCGTCAGGAAGGAGGCAACCGCTAATGTTGATGCCCAAGAGAACCAAGTACCGCAAGGTGCAGCGCGGCGTTATGAAGGGCGCTGCCCAGCGCGGCAATAAGGTTGCCTATGGTCAGTGGGGCATTCAGGCCCTCGAATCCGGCTGGATCACCGGCAATCAGATCGAGGCTGCCCGTGTCGCAATGACCCGTTATACCAAGCGTGGCGGCAAGGTCTGGATCAAGATCTTCCCCGACAAGCCTGTTTCCAAGAAGGCGCTTGGCGTTCGTATGGGTTCCGGTAAAGGCGCGCCCGAATACTGGGTTGCCTGCGTCCGGAAGCAGAAGGTCATGTTTGAGATCGGCGGCGTTGACGAGGCCGTTGCGCGCGAAGCGCTGCGTCTGGCCCAGCACAAGCTGCCCATCAAGACCAAGGTCATCGCCCGCGAGGACGTGGCCGTCACTGAGAATGGTGGTGAAGCGTGATGAAAGCAAAGGAACTGAGAGAAATGAGCGCCGCTGAGCTCGAGGCGAAGCTGGCCGATCTGAAGAAGGACCTGTTCTTCCTGCGGATGCAGCACGCGACCAACCAGCTCGACAACCCGCTCAAGATCAACCTGGTCAAGAAGGACATTGCCCGCATCAAGACCATCATCCGTGAGAAGTCTGCTAACTAAGGAGGAATTGCAACATGAGTGAAACTACAAGAGCTTTCCGCAAGACCAGAGTTGGCAAGGTCATCTCCGACAAGATGGACAAGACCATTGTGGTCGCGGTGGAAGACAGCGTGGCACATCCGCTGTACAAGAAGATCGTGAAGAGAACCTACAAGCTGAAGGCGCACGACGAGAACAACGAGTGCGGCATCGGCGACACCGTCAAGGTGATGGAGTGCCGTCCCCTGTCCAAGGACAAGAGATGGAGACTCGTTGAGATCATCGAAAAGGCTAAGTAAGGAGGTCGACAACTAAATGATCCAAGCTGAAACTTATCTGAAGGTTGCCGACAATACCGGCGCCAAGGAGATTAAGTGCATCCGCGTTCTGGGCGGTTCCCGCCGCAAGTACGGCAACATCGGCGACGTCATCGTTGCCTCCGTGCGCAAGGCGGCCCCCGGCGGCACCGCCAAGAAGGGCGAAGTCGTCCGCGCGGTCATCGTCCGCACCGCCAAGGGCACCCGTCGTGCCGACGGCACCTATGTCCGCTTTGACGAGAACGCTGCCGTTCTCATCAAGGAAGACAAGAGCCCCCGCGGTACCCGTATTTTTGGGCCTGTGGCCAGAGAGCTTCGTGACAAAGGCTTCATGAAGATCTGCTCCCTCGCTCCGGAAACTGTCTAAGGGAGGCCCAACATGAACATTAAGAAAAACGACACCGTTATCGTTCTGTCCGGTAAGGACAAGGGCAAGAAGGGCAAGGTCCTCGTGGCAATGCCCAGCGAAAACAAGGTCATCGTCGAGGGCGTGAGCCTGGCGACCGTGCACCAGAGACCCCGTCGTCAGGGCGAAGAGGGCGGCATCATCCACAAGGAGATCCCCATCCGCGCTGACAAGGTCGCTCTGTTCTGCAGCAAGTGCAACAAGGGCGTGCGCGTCGGCTACAAGCTCGACGGCGACAAGAAGGTCCGCGTGGGTCGTCCCTGCGGCCATGAAATCTGAGAAGGAGGACACTGAATTATGCCGAGACTGAAAGATACGTATCAGCAAGAAGTCGCTCCTGCTCTGATGAAGCAGTTCCAGTACAAGAACGTGATGCAGATCCCCCGCGTGGAAAAGGTCATCGTCAACGTCGGCTGCGGCGAGGCGAAGAACAACGCCAAGGAGATCGAGGCCATCTGCAAGGACATCGCCACCATCACCGGTCAGAAGCCCGTGGTCACCAAGGCCCGCAAGTCCGTCGCGAACTTCCACGTTCGTGAGGGCGAAAACGTCGGCGTCAAGGTCACCCTGCGCGGCGACAAGATGTGGTACTTCCTCGACAAGCTGTTCAACGTAGCGCTGCCCCGTGTCCGCGACTTCCGCGGCATCAACCCCAATGCCTTCGACGGCCGCGGCAACTATGCCATGGGCCTGAAGGAGCAGCTGATCTTCCCCGAGATCGAGTACGACAAGATCGACAAGATCCGCGGCATGAACATCTGCATCTGCACGACGGCGACCAATGACGAAGAGGCCAAGGAACTGCTCAAGCAGATCGGCGCTCCGTTCTACGCTTAATCAGGAGGAAGACGCAAATGGCAAGAAAAGCTATGATTCTCAAGCAGCAGAAGGATGCGAAGTTCTCCTCCCGCCGCTACAACCGCTGCAAGATCTGCGGCAGACCCCACGCGTACCTGCGCAACTACGGCATCTGCCGTATCTGCTTCCGCGAGCTGGCGTACAAGGGCGAGATCCCCGGCGTGCGCAAGGCTTCCTGGTAATTCATTCGTAAGACAGCGGCTCGAGTCAGCGGAAGATGGGGCGGCCTCGCCGCCCGCATTCCGCTGATACCCTGCCGCAGTGACCCGAAAGGGTAACTTCTATATTATAAAGGAGACTAAATCAATGCAAATCACTGATCCCGTTGCGGACATGCTCACCAGAATTCGCAATGCGAACTCTGCACGGCACGAGACCGTGGACGTCCCCGCGTCCAACCTGAAGAAGGCCATTGCCAAGATCCTGCTTGACGAAGGCTACATCAAGAACTACACCGTCACCGACGACGGCGTGCAGGGCACCATCCACATCACCCTGAAGTACCTTGGCAACAAGGGCAAGGTGATCAGCGGCCTGCGCCGTGTGTCCAAGCCCGGCCTGCGTGTCTACGCCGGCGCTGACGAGCTCCCCCGTGTGCTCAAGGGCCTTGGCATCGCCATTATTTCCACCTCCAAGGGCGTCATGACCGACAAGGCTGCGCGCGCAGCGCACGTCGGCGGCGAAGTCCTTGCGTTTGTCTGGTAAGGGAGGGTATACGCTATGTCTAGAATCGGCAAACTGCCCATCACCATCCCCGCCGGCATCGACGTGGAGATCGCGGAGAACAACGTCGTCACCGTCAAGGGCGCCAAGGCGACCATGACCCAGAAGTTCGACGACAAGATGAAGATCACCAAGGACGGCCAGACCGTGAAGGTCGAGCGTCCCGATGATTCCAACAAGTACAGAAGCCTGCACGGCCTGACCAGAACCCTGCTCAGCAACATGATTCACGGTCTGGACAAGGGCTTCTCCAAGGAGCTCGAGGTCAACGGCGTCGGCTACCGCGCCGCCATGGAGGGCAAGAAGCTCGTCATGAACCTCGGCTATTCCCACCCGGTGACCATGGAGGCCCCCGAGGGCGTCGAAATCGAAGTCCCCGCCCCCAACAAGATCATCATCAAGGGCTACGACAAGCAGGCCGTCGGCCAGTTTGCTGCCGAAGTCCGTGGGAAGAGACCTCCCGAACCCTACAAGGGCAAGGGCATCAAGTACGCCAGCGAAGTCGTCCGTCATAAGGAAGGCAAGACTGGCGCCAAGAAGTAAGGAGGGTGTGCTAAAATGGTTAAAAAGTTTGACAAGAACGCGCAGCGCCTGAAGCGCCATGTCCGCGTCCGCGGCAAGATCTCCGGCACGCCCGAAAGACCTCGCCTCAGCGTCTTCAGAAGCAACGCCAACATCTACGCCCAGATCATCGACGATGTCAACGGCGTGACGCTGGCTTCCGCATCCACCCTTGACAAAGAGTTCGACGGTGCCGCCGGCAACGTGGAAGCTGCCAAGAAGGTCGGCAAGGCTGTCGCCGAGCGTGCCAAGGCGAAGGGCATCGACACCGTGGTGTTTGACCGCAGCGGTTACATCTATCACGGCCGTGTCGCAGCTCTGGCCGAGGGCGCCCGCGAAGGCGGACTCGAGTTCTAAGAGGAGGAAGTAACAATGGCTTATAGAAGAGACAACAGAGACAATCAGGTCCAAGAAGGCCCTGAAATGATCGAAAAGGTCGTGTACCTCAACCGTGTTTCCAAGACGGTCAAGGGCGGCCGCGTGATGAAGTTCTCCGCTCTGGTCGTCGTCGG
Source organism: Oscillospiraceae bacterium (assembly GCA_902795195.1). GTDB lineage: Bacteria > Bacillota > Clostridia > Oscillospirales > Oscillospiraceae > JAFRPC01. The sequence continues at coordinate 10,898 of CADBKF010000004.1, read as the reverse complement.
CGACGGCAAGGGCACCGTGGGCTACGGCCTGGGCAAGGCGGCGGAAGTTTCCGAAGCCATCCTCAAGGGCATCGCCAACGCCAAGAAGAACATGGTCACCATCAGCCTGGCCGGCACCACCATCCCCCACGAGGTGATCGGTGTGTACGGCGCCGGCACCGTCCTCATGAAGCCCGCTGCCGTTGGTACCGGCGTTATCGCCGGCGGCGCTGTGCGTGCGGTCATGGAAGCGGTCGGCGTGTCCGACATTCGTACCAAGTGCCTGCGGTCGAACAACCCGCAGAACGTGGTCAAGGCCGCCATGCAGGGTCTGATGTCCCTGCGCAGCCCCGAGCAGGTGGCTGCCATTCGCGGCAAGACCGTGGAAGAAATTCTCGGTTAAGGAGGGCTTGAACGATGGCACAGTTAAAGATCAAGCTCGTCAAAAGCCTGAACGGTCGGCTCAAGAAGCAGATCGCTACCGCTGAGTCCCTGGGTCTGCGCAAGATCGGCCAGGAGACCATTCAGCCCGACAACGAAATGACCCGCGGCAAGATCGCCAAGATCGGCTTCATGCTCGAGGTCAGCGAAGTACAGTAAGGAGGAGAAAAGAATATGAAGCTTCATGAACTTTCTCCCGTTCTGGGTTCCACCCAGGTTGGCAAGCGCAAGGGCCGCGGCACCGGCACCGGCAACGGCAAGACCGCAGGTCGTGGTCACAAGGGTCAGAAAGCCCGCTCCGGCGGCAAGGTCCGCGTCGGCTTCGAAGGCGGCCAGATGCCTCTGGCGCGCCGCATCCCGAAGCGCGGTTTCAACAACATCTACGCCAAACCCCTCACCGCAGTGAACGTTGCCGTTCTCAATCGCTTTGAAGACGGCGCCGTTGTCGACGCGGCAGCCCTGATCGAAAAGGGCATCATCTCCGAATGCAAGTATGGCCTGAAGGTCATCGCCAACGGCAAGCTCGAGAAGAAGCTCACCGTGCAGGCGAAGGCGTTCTCCGAATCTGCAAAGGCGAAGATCGAAGAAGCAGGTGGAAAGGCTGAGGTGGTCTAAGTGTTCCAGACCATTCGTAATGCATGGAAGATTGCGGACCTTCGCAAGAAGCTCCTCTTTACGCTGCTGATCATCCTGCTTTACAGAATCGGCAACGTCATCCCCGTGCCCTTTGTCAACACCAACACCATGGCGCAGGTCTTCCAGCAGGCCGGCATGAGCAACACCATCCTCGGCCTGTACAACGTCATGTCCGGTTCGGCCTTCTCCAGAGCGACCCTGTTTGCGCTCTCGATCCAGCCGTACATCAACGCCTCCATCATCATCCAGCTGCTCACCATCGCCATCCCGGCCCTGGAGCGGCTGAGCAAAGAGGAAGGCGAAGAGGGCAAGAAGAAGATCGAGCGCATCACCCGCTACACCACCGTGGGCCTGGGCCTTCTCATGGGCTTTGCCTACTGGATGATGCTCCGGAACTACGACCGGCAGTGGAGCAATCAGCTGCTGCTCGAGACCAACTTCTGGGCCGGCGCGCTGGTCGTCCTGTCCTTCACCGCGGGCTCTGCCCTGGTGATGTGGCTCGGCGAGCAGATCACCGAGTTCGGCATCGGCAACGGCATCTCCATGATCCTGTTTGCCAACATCCTTTCCCGTATCCCCTCGATGATCCAGACCATGATCACCTCCATCCCCTGGTGGGGCGACATCCTGATCGTCGTCGGCATCCTGCTGCTGATCGCCTTCATCGTCTACATCACCCAGGCTGAGCGCCGCATCCCGGTCAGCTATGCCAAGCGTGTCGTGGGCCGGAAGCAGTACGGCGGCCAGACCACCCATCTGCCCATCAAGGTCAACATGAGCGGCGTTCTGCCCGTCATCTTCGCACAGTCTGTTGCGACGATTCCGGCCACCGTCTGCATGTTCATCAACAAGACCGACGGCTGGTGGTACAAGAACGTGTTCTCCAGCGGCTCGATCATCTATGCGGTGATCTACCTGATCCTCATCATCGCGTTCAGCTATTTCTACGCGACGATTCAGTACAACCCCGTGGAGATCGCCAACAACCTGCGGAAGAACGGCGGCTTCATCCCGGGCTATCGCCCCGGCCGTCCCACCGCGGAGTTCATCTATCGCGTCATCAACAAGATCACCCTCTTCGGTGCGATCTTCCTCGGCATCGTTGCCCTGCTGCCCATCATCGTGGGCATGATCTTCCCGTCTGTCAATGCTCTGGCCATCGGCGGTACCTCCGTCATCATCGTGGTCGGCGTTGCCCTCGAGGTTGTGCAGGCGCTCGAGTCCCAGATGCTGATGCGCCATTACAAGGGCTTCCTGGAATAATCGGAGGACATCCAAATGAAACTGATTCTTTTGGGCGCACCCGGCGCCGGCAAGGGGACCCAGGCGGAGCTGCTGAGCCGTCAGCTCGGCATCCCCACCATCTCCACCGGCAACATTCTGCGGGAAGCAATCAGAAATCAGACGCCCACCGGCCTGAAGGCAAAGGCCCTGATGGACGCCGGCCAGCTCGTTCCGGACGAGGTCATTCTCGGCATCGTCGCGGAGCGGCTGAGCCGCGAGGACTGCCAAAACGGCTACATCCTCGACGGCGCCGTGCGGACCATCGGCCAGGCCGAGGCGCTCGAGAACATGGGCATCCACATGGATGCCGTGGTCTCCATCGAAGTTGACGACGCCGTGATCGAGGCCCGGATGACCGGGCGCCGCGTCTGCCCGAAGTGCGGCGCGAGCTATCACATCGTCGCCAACCCGCCGAAAACGGCGGACATCTGCGACGTGTGCGGCGAGGGCCTGGTCATCCGCAAGGACGACGCGCCCGAAACCGTCCGTCAAAGACTCTCGGTCTACCACGAGCAGACCGAAGCGCTCAAGGGCTTTTATGAGAAACTCGGTAAGCTGAAGCTTGTTGAGGGAAATCAGCCCATCGAAGACGCCAATCGCGATATTCTGGCGGCTTTGGGAGTGCAGGCATGATCTCAATTAAAACCGAGCGTGAGCTGGAAGTGATGCGCCGGGCCTGTAAAATTACCGCGGCAGCCCGTGCCCTGGCAGGGGAAATGGTAAGGCCCGGCATCACGACCGGCGAGATCGACAAAGCCGTTCACGACTTTATCATCTCTCAGGGGGCAACCCCGTCCTTCCTCCACTACAACGGCTATCCCGCCAGCGTGTGCATCTCCGTGAATGAGACGATCATCCACGGGATCCCGGGCAAGCGGGTGCTCAAGGAGGGCGACATCGTCTCCATCGACGTTGGCGCCAAGTGGGGAGGTTTTCACGGAGATTGTGCGGCCACCTTCGCCTGCGGGGAGATCTCCCCGGAGGCCCAAAAGCTCATCGATGTCACGAAACAGAGCTTTTTCGAGGGTATCAAATTCGCACGTCAGGGCAACAGAGTCTCTGACATCTCCCATGCGGTGCAAACCTATGTGGAGAAACATGGCTTCTCCGTTGTGCGCGCCTTCGTAGGTCACGGCGTCGGCGCTCACCTGCACGAGGAACCGCCGGTCCCCAATTACGGGGCAGCCGGCAAGGGGCCGAGGCTTGTACGGAACATGACCATCGCGGTCGAGCCCATGGTGAACATGGGAACCTACGACTGCCGCGTGCTGCGCGACGGTTGGACGACCGTGACGCAGGACGGCAAGCTTGCGGCGCACTATGAAAACACATTGCTCATTACTGACGGCGAGCCGGAAATCCTCACCGTCGCCGAGGGGCTTTCGGATGGAATTGTGTAAGGCGGACATTGTCATGGCGCTTTGCGGACGCGATCAGGGAAAACTGTTCTATGTGATCGGAACAGAAGGCGTGTACGTCCTGATCGCCGACGGCAAAGGCCGGACGATCGAGCATCCGAAACGGAAGAAACTCAAACACATTCAAATGGTCGCTCGGACAGAGAACCACGTGGCGGAGAAGCTCCGCCGCGGAGAGAAGGTTCTCAACAGCGAATTACGTAGGGACCTGGCGGTCTTCCGCCGGGATCATCCGTGTCAAAACCAAGGAGGTTTTAATTAATCTTGGCAAAAGACGATGTAATCGAACTGGAGGGCATCGTAACCGATGCACTGCCGAATGCAACGTTCTCCGTCGATATCGGCGGCGGACACACCATTCTGGCACACATTTCCGGCAAGCTCAGAATGAACTATATCAAGATCTTGCCCGGTGACAAGGTGACTGTCCAGATGTCACCGTATGACCTCACCTTAGGTCGTATCACATGGAGAAGTAAGTAGACAACTGTCACAAATGGAGGTTACACATTATGAAGGTAAGACCGTCCGTGAAGCCCATGTGCGAAAAGTGCAAAGTCATCAAGCGCCATGGCCGCGTCATGGTAATTTGCGAAAATCCCAAGCACAAGCAGAGACAAGGCTGATAGGAGGACTCAAAACGAATGGCACGTATTGCTGGTATTGACCTGCCCCGTGAAAAGAGAATCGAGATCGGTTTGACTTATATCTACGGCATCGGCAGAAAGAGCGCAAGCGACATCCTCAAGGCCACCGGCATCAACCCTGACACCCGCGTCAAGGATCTGACCGAGGCTGACGAGGCCGCCCTGCGTGACGTGATCGATAAGAACTATACCATCGAAGGCGATCTCCGCCGTGAGACCGCGATGAACATCAAGCGGCTGACCGAAATCGGCTGCTACCGTGGCGTCCGCCACAGAAGAGGTCTGCCCGTGCGCGGCCAGCGCACCAAGACCAACGCCCGCACCCGCAAGGGCCCCAAGAAGACCATTGCGAACAAGAAGAAGTAAGGAGGGGAATTAAGATATGGCAAAAGCGAATGCGAAGAAAGTCGTCAAGCGTCGTCGCGAACGTAAGAATATTGAAAAGGGTGCTGCTCATATCCGCTCCTCTTTCAACAACACCATGGTCACCATTACCGATCTGAACGGTAATGCGCTGTCCTGGGCCTCCTCCGGCGGTCTGGGCTTCCGCGGAAGCAGAAAGTCCACCCCGTACGCCGCACAGATGTGCGCTGAGACTGCCGCCAAGGCAGCCATCGACAGCTGCGGTCTCAAGACCGTGGAAGTCTATGTCAAGGGCCCCGGCCAGGGACGTGAGGCCGCCATCCGCGCCCTCCAGTCCGCAGGCCTGGAAGTCGTCTCCATCAAGGACGTCACCCCCATTCCTCACAATGGCTGCCGTCCTCCCAAGAGACGCCGCGTCTGATCAAGAAGGAGGATATTTACAATGGCTAAGAATACTCAGCCCGTTCTCAAGCGCTGCAGAACGCTCGGCGTTTCTCCCGCTGTCATGGGCTACGCAAAGGAATCCCACAAGAACCCCGGTGGTCAGAGAAGAGCGAAGAAGTCCGAGTACGCCACCCAGCTGACCGAGAAGCAGAAGGTCAAGTTCGTCTACGGCATCCTCGAGAAGCAGTTCCGCTCCTACTATGACAAGGCTGCCCGCGCTGAGGGCAACACCGGCGAGGTGCTGCTGAGCCTGATCGAGCGCCGTCTGGACAACGTGGTCTATCGTCTTGGCTTCGCCAACACCCGCCGCCAGGCCAGACAGCTCGTCAACCACGGCCACTTCACCGTGAACGGCAAGCGCGTCAACATCCCGTCCTACATGGTCAAGGCCGGCGACGTCGTCGCCGTCTGCGAGAAGAGCGCTCAGAATGCCTTCTACAAGAAGCTCAAGGAAGACGATGCGTTCGTTGCCGCTCCCAAGTGGCTCGACCGCGACAAGAATACCCTGCAGGGCAAGGTCGTTGCACTGCCCGCGAGAGACGATATCGACTTTGAGATCGCAGAACACCTCATCGTCGAGTTGTACTCGAAGTAATGCAACGTCGCGGCTGCACTGCAGCTGCGAAGCTCCTGGCATTGATCAAAATTTTAATAGGAGGGTATTTTTGAATGGTTGAAATCGAAAAGCCGCGCATTGAGTGTATCGACTCTCCTGAGGATGGCTCCTACGGCAAGTATATCGTAGAGCCGCTGGAACGGGGTTACGGCACAACCCTGGGCAACAGCCTGCGGAGGATTCTCCTTTCCAGCCTGCCCGGCACCGCCGCCACCTCGATTAAAATCAATGGTGTGATGCATGAGTTCTCCACGATCCCCGGCGTCAAGGAAGACGTCACCGAGATCGTGCTGAACATCAAGCGGATCATCGCCCGCCTGCACACCGAAGAGGTCAAGACCGTCTACATCGACGCCGCCGGCGCCTGCGAAGTTACCGCGGGCGACATCAAGGCCGACGCCGAGGTCGAGATCCTCAACCCCGATCTGCACATCTGCACGCTCGGGGAGGACGCTGTGCTGAACATGGAGATCACCCTGAGCCACGGCCGCGGCTACGTCCCGGCCGACCGGAACAAGACCCCCGGCATGCCCATCGGCGTGATTCCCGTGGACTCCATCTACACCCCGGTCAAGAAGGTCAACTACACCGTGGAAAACACCCGTGTGGGCAACATGACCGACTATGACAAGCTGACGCTGGAAATCTGGACCGACTCCACGATCTCCGCCAGAGACGCCGTGTCTCTGGGCGCCAAGATCCTGACGGACCACCTGGCCCTGTTCACCGATCTGAGCGAAGCCGTCGCCAGCAAGTCGACCGTGGTCGAGCACGTGGGCGATACGCACAACAAGATGCTTGAACTCACCATTGAGGAACTGGATCTGTCCGTCCGCAGCTTCAACTGCCTGAAGCGCGCCAACATCAACACCGTCGCCGATCTGATCGCCAGAACGGAGGAGGATATGATGAAGGTCCGCAACATGGGCCGGAAGTCGCTCGAGGAGGTCCAGAACAAGCTGGCCATGATGGACCTGAGCCTGGCCAGCGAGGATTCCAATAACAACTGATTGACGGGCGATTGCCCGGGCGATATATATCGCCTCTACTTGTAGAAATCCCGTAAAGGAGGAAATCTGAATGTTCGGAACGCGTAAGCTCGGCAAGACCAGCGATCAGCGCCGCGCCATGCTGCGCCAGCTGACCACCGATCTTCTGGAGCACGGCAAGCTGGAAACCACGTTCTTCAGAGCGAAGGAAGTGCAGCCCGTGGCCGAGAAGATGATCACCCTGGCCAAGAAGGGCGGCCTTGCAAACTACCGCAGAGCCCTGTCCTACCTGACCAAGGAGGATGTTGCCAAGAAGCTGTTTGACGAGACGGCAAAGACCTATGCCGATCGCAACGGCGGCTATACCAGAGTGACCCGGACCGGCGCCCGCCGCGGCGACGCCGCCGAGATGGCTGTCATCGAGCTGGTGTAATTGGCTTCGATGCTATCGTGCATACAAAAACAGCACCGTCATGAAGACGGTGCTGTTTTTGTTCGTGATCAGTGGTCAGTGGTTAGTGGTTAGTGCTTAGTGTTTAGTGAGGAGTGTAGGGACAAGCCTTGCTTGTCCGGCGGTAAATTCTCGATAATCAGTACAAATTCCAGGTTTCACAAAACTTTTTCCCTTTCTGATTCGTCATATAAGTGTAACGAGAATTGCAAGCAAAGAGGGGAGAGCGCAATGAACGATGCAAAACAAACAAAAACCGAAGCCTTGCTGCGGCGGGCCAGGGCGGGGGAGCACGAGGCCTTGGCGGAGCTCTACGAGGCGACCTATCCGGAGCTCTGGCGCACGGTGCGGACTTTGGTCAAAAACGAGGCCGATGCCCTGGATATCGTACAGGACAGCTATCTCAAGGCCTTCACCCACCTCGACCGGCTGACGAACGACGCCAGCCTGCTGCCCTGGCTGCGAACCATCGCCGCCAACACCGCCCGGGATCATCTGCGCCGCAAAAAGCCCGCGCTGTTCTCCGAGCTCTCGGACGAGGAATCCGATCAGCTCACGGACATCCCGGACGACCGCCTCGCCGATCTGCCGGAAAACCGTCTGGAGCAGGACGAATCCCGGCGGTATCTGGCGGAAATCCTGGACACGCTCTCGGACGCACAGCGCCTCGTGGTGGGCTTGTACTACGACCAGGCCCTGCCGATCAAGACGATCGCCGCGCGCCTGGACCTGCCCCAGAACACGGTCAAGAGCCAGCTGCGCTACAGCCGGCAGAAGATCGAGCGGCAGGTGCGAGCCCTGGAACGGCAGGGGGTCCGGCTCTATGGCCTGTCGCCCATCCTGTTCTTCCGCATGCTCCTGCAGGACGGCAGCGCGGCGCAGCCCGCCCCCGGGGCTCTGCGCACCCTGGAGGGCGAACTGTCCCGAAGGGGCCTGCAGGCGCTGGCAGGGGAGGGCAGCCGGCGGGTTCTGACCGCGGCGCGGCACAGCTCCATCCTGCGCAGCCTCGGCCTCGGTCTGGCCTGCCTGGCCGGCGCCGCCGGGATCATCGCCGGGGCCGGCCTGCTGCGGCAGACGCACGGCGGAGACGTGCGCCCCAGCGATCCCACCGATGCAATTCCCCATCTGGAGCAGCAGATCCTCAGCGAGGACAATGTGCCGAAGCTGCCCATTGACCTGCCTGCAGAATCCACCGCGCCGCCCGAAACCGCCGCCGAGCTTCCGGTGGAGATTGGCTTCCCGGAAGCCTATGCGGAGGAGGCCCCGGCCGCCTATCAGGAGATCCTCACCCAGTATCGCGCCGCAGCCCTGGACGCGGCCTTTGATCCGGCCAATTACCCGCTGGTGAACGCGGACGCCATCCGGCGTCTGCAAAGCCGCTGGGCGGCCTACGCAGACGATCCAAGCAGCCTCGGCGTCCGCTTTGCCGACCTCGACGGCGACGGCCAGGAGGAAATGGAGCTGCGCCTGATGCACTACGCGGGCTACGATGAATACGACAGCAGCCCCTTTGTCGGCCTCTACACCCAGTGGGACGGCCGGCCCGTGACGCTGCTGGGAAGCGATGAGACCGGCAGCAACGCCGCGGCGGAGTACTTCGAGGGCGGCTACGTCCTGACTTGGGAAAACGGCCGCTATACCTCGCCCTGCGCGCTCAACGTCTATCAGCTTTTGCAGGGCGGGACCGCCCTCACCGCGCTGGGCCGCTGGTCCTGCACCCTCGACGAGCTGGGCTTCTCCCATTACGAGAGCGCGGACGATGCAAAGACCTGGACCCTGGCCTATCTGGACGCCGACGGCAGTCGCTACACCGGCGGCCTGCCCACGCCGACCGGCTGGCACGCCGTCTTTCTGGACGAAGCGGGCAGCCAATCGACGCTCGCCACGCCCTATGTGCCGGCCCTGTCGCAGGAAAACGGCGAGATCGCCAGCGAGATCCGCTGGCGCGTTGTGAGCTATGAAACCCCCTACGGCTACCAGGATCAGATGCCGCTATTGTCCAACCCCGGCACCGACGCGCCGCAGGCCGTGGTGCCGCTGGCCGAGGCAATGCCGGAATACGCCATGGCGAACACCGGCGCGCAGATTCTGGCGGAGGAACCCGACGCGGTGTTTCCGTACATCACGCTGCCGGGCGCGGCCTTCGAGGAATTCAACCGCGCCGTGCAGGCCGAGGCCGCCGAGGTCCTGGCGATGGATGCGCTGTTCGTCGCCGACTATTTTGTGGACCACGGCGCCTTCGACTGGGCTGTAAACGGCGACATTCTTAGCATCGTCACCTACGATTACGCCGGCGGCGGCTACACCCACCCGACAATCTGGAATTTTTCCATCTCCGAGGCCCGCCGGCTCAGCGACGCGGAGCTGCTGGAACAGCTTGGGATCGACCCGGCCCGCTTCCAAACCGCCGCCCGGGACGCCCTCCACGGCTGCTATCTCAAAAGCTGGGAGCGCCACCCGCTGGCAACCGCCGGCATGTGCGCGGCCGCCCATTCGGTGGTCCTGGCGCGGCTCGGCGACATGCAGCTCACGCTCGACCGCGACGGCACCCCGGTCGTCTACAGCTACGTCGGCTCCTGCGCCGGCGGCAGCGCCTACATCCGCTGCGTGCCGGTCTATCTGCCATAAAAAACCTCCCACACCCAATCAAGGGTGTGGGAGGTTTTTGTGTTTTCAATCAACGAATGACTGGATACTGATCACTAATCACTGGCCACTCAATCACAGCTGCGGGCCGGCGGCGACCAGGGCCTTGCCGGCTTCGTTGGACTCGTACTTGACGAAGTTCTTGATGAAGCGGCCGGCCAGATCCTTGGCCTTCTCTTCCCAGATGGCGGGATCGGCGTAGGTGTCTCTCGGATCGAGGATCGCGGGATCGACGCCGGGCAGCTCGGTGGGAACCTCAAAGTTGAAGTAGGGGATCTTCTTGGTGGGGGCCTTCAGGATGGAGCCGTCCAGGATGCCATCGATGATGCCGCGGGTGTCCTTGATGGAGATGCGCTTGCCGGTGCCGTTCCAGCCGGTGTTGACCAGGTAAGCCTTGGCGCCGGACTGCTCCATGCGCTTGACCAGCTCCTCGCCGTACTTGGTGGGATGCAGCTCCAGGAAGGCCTGGCCGAAGCAGGCGGAGAAGGTGGGGGTGGGCTCGGTGATGCCGCGCTCGGTGCCGGCCAGCTTTGCGGTGAAGCCAGAGAGGAAGTAGTACTTGGTCTGCTCCGGGGTCAGGATGGACACGGGAGGCAGCACGCCGAAGGCGTCGGCGGACAGGAAGATGACGTTCTTGGCAGCGGGGCCAGCGGAGATGGGCCGCACGTTCTTGACGATCTTCTCGATGTGGTCGATGGGGTAGCTCACGCGGGTGTTCTCGGTGACGGACTTGTCGGCAAAGTCGATCTTGCCGTTTTCGTCCACAGTCACGTTCTCGAGCAGCGCGTTGCGCTTGATGGCGTTGTAGATGTCGGGCTCGGAGTCCTTGTCGAGGTTGATGACCTTGGCATAGCAGCCGCCCTCGAAGTTGAACACGCCGTTGTCGTCCCAGCCGTGCTCGTCGTCGCCGATCAGCAGGCGCTTGGGGTCGGTGGACAGGGTGGTCTTGCCGGTGCCGGACAGGCCGAAGAAGATGGCGGTGTT
>CADBKF010000003.1 GCA_902795195.1 Oscillospiraceae bacterium | reverse complement strand
GAGCAGGCCGGCTGCGAGGCCACCCGCTGCCTGCAGTGCGATCTGCGCCTGCAGCTCACCAGACCCAAGCTCTGGAACGAATATTAAGGAGGTGCTGCGATATGTCTATGCTGGAACGTGTGAAGAATCTCACTGAAAAAGAGTGTATCGTAGACGTCCTGCGCAAGGAGCTTGCGGACAACAAGTGCAAAAACTGCGGCAAATGCACCTTCGGCTACGAGGGCGCAACGCAGCTGGAAATGGTGATCAACGACCTGGCCGAGAAGAAGGCCCGCCCCGGTGACCTGGAGCTTCTGAGCGATCTGTGCTCGGTCATGAAGGACCAGTCCATGTGCGAGGACGGCGACGACATCGCCCTGGCCTTCCTGGAGGCCATGGAGCGCTACCGCAAGGATCTGGAGGATCACGCGGCCAAAAAGAGCTGCCGCGCCGGCGTGTGCAAGCGCTTTATGACCTACCACATCATCGCCGGCGACTGCATCGGCTGCGGCGACTGCCTCGACGCCTGCCCCGAGGACGCGATCCTGGGCAGAAAGAAGTTCGTGCACGTCATCAACCAGGCTGAGTGCACCCAGTGCGGCGCCTGTAAGGACGCCTGCGACGAGGACGCCATCGTCCTCGCCGGCGCGGTCAAGCCCCGCTGTCCGCTCAAGCCCATCCCCTGCAGACGGTAATACCAAGCTCTCATGCCGGTGCACGCCGGCATGAGAGCCCGACCAAAAAATCAGCGAAAGGACGACACTATGGGAAAAATCGGAAAACTCAACCGCAGCGTATCCATCATCGGCGTGGGCTGCACGCCGTTCATGTACACCGTTGACAACGAGGAGACCAACGGCCTGACCGAGGGCGAGCTGTTCGGCTACGCAGCCCTCAAGGCCATGGAGGACGCCGGCGTCAGCCCCCAGGATGTGGATTTCTACTTCCACGGCGAGGCCAGCCCCCTCAACGGCTCCAACTACCTGACCCCCAACATCCAGATCGGCAACTGGTTCGGCATGAAGGGCAAGGGCTCCATCCACCACTCCGAGGCCTGCTGCACGGGCTACCTCGCCATCGACCAGGCGGTCAACGCCGTGGCCTCCGGCAAGTTCGACTGCGTGCTGACCGGCTGCGTGGAATTCGGCGACTCCGTTCCCGCGCCCTTCGGCCCCAACGACACCGTCGAGACGCCCAAGCACCCCTACAAGCGCGAAAAGATGACCATGGACCGGTTCCTCGCCACCACCATGTGGCTGTATGACCGCTGCTACGCGCGTTCCATGATGGCCCCGATGGAGCTCATCTATGACGACGCGGCGGAGGACTATGTCCGCACCCGCGGCATCACTGCGCAGCAGATGGACGACACCCTGAACTGGATGGCCATCAACAACCGCCGCAACGCCGCGAAGAACCCGCTGGCCATCGAGCGCCGCGAGTTCGAGGACATCGCCAAGGAAAAGGGCTTCCCCGATGTGATGTCCTACATGCGCTCTCCCTACAACCCCCGCATGGGCGACTTCCTGCGCATGGAGGGTGTGGAGCGCAAGTGTGACGGCGCTGCCGCCGCCATCGTCTGCGCCACCGACATGATCCCCCAGATCGCAAAGAATCTCAAGCACAAGCCCATCGAGGTGCTGGGCATCGGCAACGCCGCCTGCGAAGCCACCACCCCGCACTTTGAGATCCGCGCCACCGAGGAGGCTGTCCGCCAGGTCTATGAGAACACCGGCGTCAAGCCCGAGGAGCTCGACATCTTCTTTGCCAACGACTTCATCATCACCTCCCACCTGATCTCTGCCGAGATCGCGGGCTACCTGCCCTGGGGCGAGGGCTGGAAGTACATCTGCGAGGGCCGCACCGCCTACGACGGCGACAAGCCCATCAACACCAACGGCGGCCGTACCTCCTTCGGCCATGCGCACGCAGCGTCCGGCCTGGCCGACGTCTACGAGTGCTGCATGCAGATGCGCGGCGAATGCGGCGAACGCCAGGTCAAGAAGCTGCCCAAGACCGCCATGCTGCGCGGCTACGGCGGCGCGCAGAACATCGCGGCCATCCTGCTGCGGACCATCGACTGAGGGGAGGAACTGACATGATCAAACTGGAAAAGGTCGTACAGAGATTCTATGAAGGCCTCGAGGAAGGCAAGTTCCTCGGCCGGAAGTGCCCGGTCTGCGGCAATGTGGAGTTCCCGCCGGTCTATGCCTGCAACAAGTGCGGCAGCCTGGAGACCGAATGGGTCGAGTGCAGCGGCAAGGGCGTTATGAAGTCCATCGTCATGCCCGCCGCCCTGTCCTCCAAGCCCGAATACGCCCAGATGGGCCAGTATGCCTACGGCGAGGTGGAGCTCGAGGAGGGCGCCTGCTTCAACGCGGTCGTCAAGGGCATCAACAAGAGAAAGCGCAAGGAGCTCATGCCCAAGCTGCCGGTCCCGGTACATGCCGAGACCTTCCAGCGTAACGGCTACAAGACCGTCGTGTTCGTGCTCGACGAGGAATAACACCTTCCCTGTCATTCTGAGCGCAGCGAAGAATCTAATCAAAATTTATTCAAAGGAGATTTTACTATGGATCGCAAGGAATTAGAGCAGCAGGTCATTGAACTGGTCGCCATGGCTTACGGCAAGGACGTGGCAGAGGTCAACCTCGACACCAGCTTTGCCGACGATCTGGGCGGCGCCTCCATCCAGATGGTGGGCCTGGTCTCCGAGATCGAAAACGAGCTGGACGTTCTGGTGCAGCTCCAGGTCGCAGCCGCCTGCAAGACCGTCGCCGAGCTGGTCGACAAGGTCGAAGAGCAGCTGTAATACTGAACTGCAATAAAACGATTGAATACGTACGAATGCCTCCGCATTTCATGCGGAGCGTCGAACGCTTTCCGTGTTCGACGAATAAAACCATTATAAATGGTTTTATTGCATTCTAGTATAAGGCATCCATCCTGTCATCCTGAGCGAGCGAAGCGCGTCGAAGGATCTCAGATTCTTCGGTGCTGCGCTCCTCAGAATGACATTGAAATGAGGATAATTGCATGAGCGTATTGGATCAAATCTACGCCAAGGCAAAGGCCAACCCCCAGAAGGTGGCCTTCCCCGAGGCAGAAAACGAAAAAATGATGGCCGCCGCCTATCAGGCGGGCAAGGAAGGCTACATCCTGCCCATCCTGGTGGGTGACAAGGAGAAGATCCTGGCCCTGGCAGCCGAGCGCGGCTATGACGCCGGCGTGTTCACCGTCGTGGACATCCACGAGGAGGGCTATCTTTCCGAGCTGGTCGCAAAGTACACTGCCCTGCCCGACGCCCGCCTGAAGGAAAAGGCGCTGCGCCGCCGCATGCAGGACCCGCTGTACTACGCGATGGTCATGCAGGCCGTCGAGGAAGCGGACGTCACCTTCGCCGGCATCGACAACACCACCGGCGACGTGCTGCTGGCCGGTCAGTACATCATCGGCCTGCAGGAGGGCCTGAGCACGGTCTCCTCCATCGGCCTGTGCGACATTCCGGGCTTTGAGGGCAGCGAGGGCAGCCTGCTCGCCATCGGCGACAGCGCCGTGTGCACCAACCCGAACCCCAACCAGCTGGCCGACATCGCGATCGCCGCCTGCAACACCGTGCAGTCCCTGCTCGACTGGGAGCCGAGATGCGCGCTGGTCTGCTACTCCACCCTCGGCTCCGGCCAGGGCGAGCTGATCGACAAGGTCGTCGAGGCCGTGAAGATTGCCCAGGAGAAGCGCCCGGATCTCGCCATCGACGGCGAGTTCCAGTTCGACGCCGCCATCAATCCGGCGGTCGCCGCCAAGAAGGTCAAGCGGGAAAGCAAGGTCGCCGGCCGGGCGAATGTCGTCATCTGGCCGGACCTCAACGTCGGCAACGTCGGCGTCAAGCTGATCCAGCAGTTCGGCCATGCCGACGCCTACGGCCCCATGCTCCAGGGCTTCAAGAAGGTCGTCTGTGACTGCTCCCGCGGCGCTCCGGTCTCGGAGATCGTGGGCAACATCGTCATCAGCGCGGTCCGTGCTGCCGGCATGAAGAAATAACACAGCAAAACAGGCCATGGAGCCGTTCCATGGCCTGTTTTTCAAGACGAGCAAAATAGGAGATACCAAATGAAACAATACCGCGTTTTGGCCATCAATCCCGGCTCCACCTCCACCAAGATCGCCCTCTTTGAGGGTGAGACCTGCCTGTTCTCCAAAAACGTCGCCCACGACGCGCAGGAGCTGGCAAAATTCAAGACCATCCCCGACCAGCGCCCCTACCGCGAAAAGACCATCCTGGACCTGCTGGCACAGGAAAATGTCGATCTGTCCACCGTGGATGTGTTTGTCGGCCGCGGCGGCGGACTGCTCGCCATGGAGGGCGGCACCTATGCCGTCACCGAGCTGCTTTTGGAGCACGCAAGAACCTGCGCCAACGGCGTCATCCATCCGGCGGCACTGGGTTCTCAGCTGGCGCACGCCTTTGCCGAGCGCTACGGCAAGCAGGCCATGGTCGTGAACCCCCCTGATACCGACGAGATGCAGGAGGTCGCCCGCGTGACCGGCATCAAGGGCGTCAACCGCATGATCCATCTGCACGCGCTGAACCTCAAGGAGACCGCCATCCGCCACAGCAAGAACGTGCTGGGCAAGAAGTACGAGGAGTGCAACTACGTCGTCTGCCACATCGGCGGCGGCATCTCGGTCTCGGCCCACCGCAAGGGCAGAATGGTCGACGGCTATGACATCGTCGGCGGCGAAGGCCCCATGGCCCCCACCCGCTGCGGCGCCATCGGCGTGGCCGAGCTGCTCAACTACATGGAAAAGAACAATCTCCAGATCAAGGACGTGCGCAAGCTGCTCACCTCCGCCGGCGGCTTCGTGAGCCACGTGGGCATCTCCGATGCCATTGAGCTCAACCGCCGCGCCGCTGAGGGCGACCGCCACGCCGAAATGATCTGGAAGGCCATGATCTATCAGATCGCCAAGGGCATCGGCGCGATGGCGTCCGTGCTCGAGGGCAAGGTCGACGGCATCCTGCTCGGCGGCGGCATGGTCCACAACGAGGGCCTGGTGCAGTCTCTGAAGGACTACTGCGGCTGGATCGCGCCCGTCACCGCCTATCCCGGCGAGTTCGAGATGGAGGCCATGGCCGCCGGCGCCATCCGCGTGCTCAACGGCGAGGAGCAGCTCAAAACCTACACCGGCAAGCTGGTGTGGGAAAAATTCGACTGGGAGTAAGCCATGGACAAACAGGAAAAACGCAGACTCAAATGGACGCTGGCGCTCGGGATCGCGCTGCTGCCGCCGATCTGGGCGGTGCTCTCGGCCTCCGTCGGCATCACGACCGGCGCGGTCGCGCTGATCGTCGCTGGCGTGTACGTCGCCAACGGCAACAAGATCCAGGACGCCGTGAAGATCGCCGTTGGCTTCCTTCTGGGCGACCTCTGGGCGGTCATCGCCACCTTTATCATGGAAAAGCTCGGCCTCCCTCCGATGCTGGAGCTGTTTTTGACGCTGTTCCTCATGGGCGGCATCGCGGTGCTCATCGGCGAGAGCCTGCCGAAGATCATCTTCACGCCGGCCTGGCTCTGCGGCTGGGCCATCGGCCTGACGATCCTCGGGCCCCTGCCCACGGCTGAGTTCGGCACCCTGCCCTGGCAGATCGCCGCGGCGATGCTGGCCGGTGTCTTCTACGTCGGCGTGTGCGTGGACGCCTTCCAGAAGTGGCTGCTGAAGCTGCTGAAGAAGAGGTGATCCCATGCCGATCGGAGTTCTGGTAAACGTCTGCGCGGTGGTGCTGGGCGGCTTTCTCGGAAGCATCATGGGAGAAAAGCTCTCGGACAACCTCAAGCGCACCCTGACCATGGTCTTCGGCTTCTGCGCGATGGCGATGGGCATCACCTCCATGGTTCTGATGAAGAACATGCCGGCGGTGATCCTCTCGGTGATCCTCGGCACGATCATCGGCACGCTGCTCAATCTCGACGCTCTGATCCGCAAGGGCACCGGCAAGGCGCTCAAGG
This sequence comes from Oscillospiraceae bacterium, assembly GCA_902795195.1. Taxonomy (GTDB): domain Bacteria; phylum Bacillota; class Clostridia; order Oscillospirales; family Oscillospiraceae; genus JAFRPC01. Next base: position 39,479 of record CADBKF010000003.1, on the reverse strand, counting down.
CCATTCACCTGGGCGACAACATCGACGGCGACCTGATGCTGACCGGCATCATCCTGTTCTGCTGCAGCGGCACCGGTATTTTCGGCTCGCTGGTCTCCGGCATGAACGGCGACCACAGCATTCTGATCGCCAAGTCCATCCTGGACTTCTTCACGGCGATGATCTTCGCCTGCCAGCTGAAAAAGGCGACCTGCCTCATCGGCGTGCCGCAGATCGTCATCATGCTGCTGCTGTTCTTCTCGGCAAAGCTGATCTATCCCCTGACCACCGAGGTCATGATCGATGATTTCAAGTCCACCGGCGGCATCATCCTGCTGGCCACGGGCTTCTCGATCCTCAAAATCATCAAGCTGCCCCTGGCGAATCTGATCCCCGGCATGATCCTCGCAATGCCGATCAGCGCGCTCTGGACCCAGGTCATTGCGCCGCTTCTCTAATAAATTTTGAAAAAGGACTCAATTAAAATGCTGTTTTGCATTTTAATTGAGTCCTTCGATTTCTTCAAGGTCCCATGTTTTTCCCAGAAACCGTTTGCTTTTTTACCGAAAGTGTGGTAAAGTAAGCTTGCGACACAATTGATACTTCTGCTTTTTTGCCGGGCAAGCCATGCCTGGTGTTCTGTGTTATCCTAAAGTGTATGTTTTTGTCATTTTGGCAAAAACATAGGCTTCGGCTTCATACACTTTAGGGTGGGCAGAAGAAAATTGTGTCGCAGCAATCGAGGCTTGTGTTTTTCGGGCGTGGGCTTCGGTCTGCGCCCTTTTTATGATTTGCAATCACTGAGGATTGTATGGGAGGCTGCGGCACATGGAATGCAATGATTTCAAAGAAACTCTGTTTGATCTGATCAATGAAAGCGACGCCTTGGAGACCGAGCTGCTCGATCTTCAAAACGGCGAAAGTGAAAACTCTCTGCTCGCCACAATGAAGGACGGCTCGAGGCTTCTGATTCGTGTCGAAGCAGTCCGGCCATAGGCGGCTGCCATTTGCTGCCTGGGTGCTATGCGGTTTCGGCGGCAAGGCCCGCCAGCAGCTCGTACAGCTCCGGGTAGTCCCGCTTGACGCGGAGGATCTTCCCGTTTGTATCCAAAAAGCAATGCTCGGAATGCGCTTCGAGCACAACGCGGTCTTCCTTGCGCATTTCGTATCGGAAACGCAGGCGCAGACCGTCGAATGCCTCCACGGAAACCCGGATCCGGACCTGATCCGGGAAGGTCGTGGGGGCTTTGTATTTGCAGTCAACGCCGATGACCGGCGACTGGATGCCCGAGGCCTCCAGCCGCTCATACGGCCAGCCGATCTGATTGAGAAAATCCGTCTGCGCTTCTTTGCACCCCCTCCCCGGTATAAACTCGCGGAAAACTGTGGAAACTATGGGCAGAGCGCAGAAAAGGGGGAATGCATTTGGAGATTCGGATCAACCAGGAGCTGCAGATCGTTGAGGCCTGGCTCACACATGAGGATCAGAATGACCCTGGTCGGATGGCGCAGCTCAGGACGCGGCTCTCTGTCTGGCGCAGCCAGCACCTGACGCCGGTGCTCTACCGATCCGGCAGCGGAGGCCTCTATGAAACCACCCTTGCCCTGCTGAAATACAACCGCAGACGCAGCGCCGCACAGGAGCTTGCCGAGGAACGGGAACGGAACATGACCATGTAGCAGCAAACCGGCGCGATCCAGCCGCGCCGGTTTGTTTCGTTCGCCGCCGTTGTGCACGCGGCTGTGTGATTGGCCGCGGGAAGCACAAGACAGTTACCAAACATTGCCGCTTGCAAATTTCAATTTTTAAGATAAAGTAAAGTTAACATAACACAGATCGAAGGGAACAGCATTGACAGAATCATTTGAAATCGTCGGCTATTGCCGCATCTCCGTGGACGACGAGCTGGACCGGGACAATGTCTCGATTGAAAACCAGAAGGCCATCATCGCAGACTTTGTTCAGCAGCGTTTTCCCGGCAGCTCGCTGCGCTTTTTCGAGGACCGGGACCGCTCCGGCTACACCTTCGAGCAGCGCGAGGGCTACCAGGCCATGCGGAGGGGGCTGCTCAGCCGAAAATACGACATTCTGGTGGTCAAGGATTTCTCCCGCTTCTCCCGCCGCAACTCGCGCGGCCTGGTGGAGCTGGAGGATCTGCGCGACGCCGGCGTGCGCATCATCTCCATCGGCGACGGCATCGACTTTCCCAATGACGACGACTGGCTGAAGATCCAGTTCCAGTTTCTGATCAACGAAATGCCCGTGACCGACGCGTCCAAAAAGGTTCGGGCGGTCGTCCAGCGCCGGCAGGCCGACGGCAAATGGATCTGCGCCGCGCCTTACGGCTATCTCGTGAACCGGCAGCAGCAATTTGAGATCGTCCCCACCGAGGCAGAGATCGTGCGCAGGGTGTTCGAGCTGTATCTTGCCGGCTGGGGCTATAAGCGGATCGCAAATTACCTGACCGACGAGGGCATCCCCACGCCGCGGATGTCGGAAAACGCCCGGCGGGAGGCCGCCGGCGCGCCGGTCCGGCGGGAGGCAAAGCCGATCTGGGCGATCGCCACGGTGCAGGGCATTCTGGACAACGACTTCTACATCGGCACGCTGCGGCAGGGCAAGACGACCCGGGCGAAGATCAACGGGCGGCAGGTCGAGCGGGCGTCCGACGAGGTGCTGGTGTTTGAAAAGCAGCATCAGCCGATTGTCGACGAGCGGACCTTCGCCGCGGCGCAGTCTCTGCGGGCGCAGCGCACGAAGTCGAATTATCGGGGCGTGAAGCGCAACGACAACGTCTACTCCGGCTATCTCGAATGCGGCGACTGCGGCAGCCCCATGTTTGCCCTGTGCCGCGCGGGGCAGAAGGCCGCCTATCGCTGCGGGCTCTATCATCGCCGTGGCGTCAAGGCCTGCTCCAGCCACCACATCCGCGCGGAGACCCTCGACCGGCTCGTGAAGCAATATGTGAAGCTCGTCATGGAGCGTTCCGCCGCCATGGTGGAGCGGCTGAATGCGGATCTGACGGCTGAGGACGCGGACACGGCCGAGACCGAACGTGCTGCAGAGAACCTGGAAGCGCTGTTGGCCGATGTGCAGGAAGAACTTCGCGTCACCAAGCGCCAGCGCATCCGCGACATCATGCGGCACCCGGAACGCGAAGCACTGCTGGAGGAGACCTATGACGCGCTGGAGGCGGCGCTCACACAGAAGATCGACGGACTGCAGCACCAGATCGAGCTGACCGAGGACCGGCGCAGCACGATCCTCCGGGTCAACCGCTCCGCCAAGCTGGCCCTGGACGTCTTTGCGGACATCCTGCAAAAGCAGAAGCTGGACCGGAACGACCTGCAGGTAGTCATTGAGAAGATCCGGGTCTTTGAGGGCCGGATCGAGGTTCAGCTCAAGAACGATATTGACGCCCTGCTGCGATGCGGTCAAATTCCGAATCAGGCGGTAGGGACAAGCCGCGCTTGTCCGGAGCAGCGGTCTGGGGATGATGGCCTGCGGACGAGCGAGGCTCGTCCCTACGCCGAACGCAAAGGTGCGTGCCTGGACGGGCAGGATGCAGATGCCGCCGTCCCCCACGACCGTCATTGTGAGATCGTGCGAACGCCGGCGCGGCAATCCGCTACCCCCACCCCTTTCGGGATTGAAATCATTCAAGAGGCCATCCATCATTCCGACAAGGTTTTCCGTGTCAATGCTGTCAGCGACGGTGACCCGCTGGAGATTTACACGGAGAAGGACGGCGAGGTCATTTTCAAGAAATACTCCCCAATGGGCGATCTGACGGAGTTTGCCGGGCAGATCTGCGACTCGATTGCCCGCAACACAGGACATGCAGCCGCGGTCTGCGACCGAGACAATGTGATCGCCGTGGCCGGCGCACCGAAAAAAGCGCTGCTGGAAAAGCCCAATTCCAGGGCTGTGGAGCAGCTCATGGAGCAGCGCCGCAGCTACCGCTACACCGGCGAGGGCGCAAAGCTGCCGCTGGTGGACGGCGAGAGGCAGATCATCGGCGCGGCGGCGCCGATCTGCGCCGAGGGCGATCTCATGGGCTGCGTGGCGCTGCTGCTGGGCGAGGACGAGACAAAGCGTCCGACCGAATTCGACCAGAAGCTGGTGCAGACCGTCGCCGGCTTCCTCGGCCGGCAGATGGAACCATGATCTGCTTCTGCTCAGTATTGACGCCGCTTTCAAGTTTGAAGTGGAAAATGGAAAGTGGAAAGTGACATCTGTTACTACAAAGGCCGCTTTGTTGATTATTTGCAATCAATCAGCAAAGCAGCCCTGCATTTTTCGATTTGTCAGGGCTTTTCACCCAAAAAGAATACCCTGTACCCTAATTTGGGTACAGGGTATTCTTTCCGTCATTTAGATGAAAATCTATCCGCGGAATATTCTTTAAACACCATCGCGGTTCGGTGCAGATAAACAAGTTTTGCAACGCTCACGATGCTTAAGCCAATACTGGCAACACCGCACAGAATCAGCGCAAGGATCGGAGCAACCAGTGCGAGGACCAAGCCACCAATCAAACCAAGCATACAGCGCATGGACCACTTCCACAATGCTGTCCATTTGGCAGACAGTTCATCATCCGCTCCCCTGAGCACAAAAGCATGAGCGCTGTATTCATTGTAATCACGAATCAAAGCGAAAACTGTACCGAGAAGCGTTATGAGCAGCGACCATGCAGGTGCTTTTGACGCCACGGAAATGAAAATGAGTAATAATATGCCCACAGCTGCAGATATGAAACCATAAATTGCTGCGGTACGATATCTGCTCTCCACAGAAGAAAGCTTCAAAAGAATGGCGCCGTAAGCAAACGTACAAACGACGTTCAAAATCTGACCGAATAAATAAATGCCTGGGGAAAGACTCTTCACTTGATCCGTTTTCAAGATCGCTGCGATTGTGCTGGGAACAACCAGCCAGAACAGGGCCCAAATCCACTTGGCCAAAATGCCTGCCCGATACTGTAGTGATTCTCTTTGACTGTATTCAGTAAATGTTTTTCCGCTGTCCGTCTCGCCCATTGGACATGCTCCTTTCAGATTCAAAACTGCACGAAACGTACATATCTCATGTGTTTACAGATAGTATACAGCATAGCGGAAGTATTTGCAAGTTTTTGAACTGAAAATATATCGCAGCGCAGCGGCACAAAAAAACAGGGCCGCATGTCTGCGGTCCTGTTTTTGTACGCTGTTCGGTAAGGTGATCTTACTTGACCTCGACCTCGGCGCCGGCTTCCTTGAGCTCGTTGGCCAGCTTCTCCGCGTCTTCCTTGGAGATGGCTTCCTTGATGGGCTTGGGAGCGTTGTCGACCAGTTCCTTGGCTTCCTTCAGGCCCAGGCCGGTAGCAGCGCGGACGACCTTGATGACGCCGAGCTTGGAAGCGCCGGCGGACTTCAGGATAACGTCGAACTCGGTCTTCTCTTCGACCTCGGCAGCAGCGGCAGCGCCGGGAGCGGCGACAGCAGCGGCAGCGGCGGAAACGCCGAAGGTATCTTCCAGAGCATGAACCAGCTCAGCCAGCTCCAGAACGGAAAGGTTCTTTACTTCCTCGATGAGGGCAGCGATTTTTTCACTCATTGTAATATCCTCCATGTATAGTTTGATGTTGGGGTTGGATTACTCCGCAGCCTCTTCGGCGGGAGCGGCGTTGGGGTCCTTCTGGATCCGGATCTGATCGAGCACGAAAGCCAGAGAGGAGATGGGTGCCAGGAAGGTACCCAGGACCTGGGCGATCAGCGCGTTCTTGGAAGGCAGTTCGCCGAAAGCGGCGAGATTCTCGACGCTCTGGGGTTTGCCTTCAACAAGGCCGCCCTTGATCTTCAGGACGTTTTTGTTCTTCTTCGCAAATTCGCTGACGATACGGGCAGGAGCAATGGGGTCATCCGTGGTGGAGGCCATGGCGGTGGTGCCGTTGAGGATCTCGTCGAAATCGCTGTAGCCGATCTTGTTGGCGGCAAAGCGAGTCAGAGTGTTCTTCACGACGCTGTATTCCACGCCTGCTTCACGGAACTTGTTGCGGAGCTCGGTATCCTGAGCGACAGTGATGCCCTTGTAGTCGACGAAGACGACAGAAGTTGCGTTCTGCATCTTGTCAGCCAGCGCATCCACGATCGCCTTTTTGCTTTCCAGAACCTTTGCGTTGGGCATGTAGGTGTCACCTCCGAAAAAAATAAGTGTCCGTGCGGCCAAAGACGCAAGGACACAGTGAGATTCTATCACGTTCACCTCGGCAGGATTTACGGCAAAAGCCACCTGCTGTCTTTGGCAGCGCGCATATATTAGCACAAGAACGCGGAAATGTCAAGTATTTTTTGAATATTTTTTGCTGCGCAGCAGAAATAATCGAACAAAAGCAGGAAAAAAGCCGCGCTTTTTCCTGCTTTTGTTCGCAAATTCAGCTTTTTGCCATGCCTTGCAGCTTCCGGGGCGCGCGGCGCCTGTTATTCTGCCGCACGACGACGTAGATCATCATGAGGATCGTGATGATGTAGGGGATCATCTGCGTGAGCTCGCTGCTGACGTAGGCCTGCAGGCGCATGCCGATGGCGTCGAAGAAGCCGAACATCAGGGCGGCCAGATAGGCCTTGCCGGGGTGCGCCGCTGCAAAGATCACGCAGGCAAAGGCGATGTAGCCGCGGGAATTGGACATACCCTTGGAGAAGGTGCCGCTGAGCTGGCCAAGCGACAGATAGGCCCCAGCCAGGGCGCAGAACAGGCCGCAGAGGATGCTCGCGATCCACTTCATGCGCTCAGGGCTGATGCCGGCGGTGCGCAGTGTCTCAGGCTTCTCACCCGAGGCCCGCAGCCAGAAGCCGTGCGGCGTTTTGTAGACGAACACCCACATGATGACCATGAGCACGACCGTCACCCAGACCAGGATGGACTGGCCGTTGAGCACGGTGCCGATGAACGGGATTTTCCGCAAAAACGGCAGGCGAACCACCAGAAGCGAGGGGTTGCCCTTGGCGCCGGAGGCGCCGAACACAGAGTCGCTGAGGTAGCCGGTCAGGCCCAGGGCAAAGGTGTTGAGCGCGCAGCCGATGATGAATTCATCGGACTTGAACTTGACCACCAGCAGCGCAAAGAACAGACCCACGATCAGGCCCACACCCAGCGTCAGCGCCAGGCCCGCCATGGCGGACTGGAAGAGGAAGCTCCCCAGCACCGCGAAGAACGCGCCCATGAGGATCATGCCGTCCATGCCGATGTTCATGATGCCGGCGTGCTCGGTCATCGAGCCGCCGATGGCCGCCAGCGCGACCGGGGTTGCGCTGCGCAGCATCTGCTGGAAGGTGCCGGCTGAAAAGATCCTGCCGAGAATGTCATTCATTGTCCGTGCCTCCTTCCCTTCTGGCCAGCGCCGCACGGCGCGCGGCCTTCTGCATACGGCGGTTTTCGATGGCGGTGAAGATGCCGCTCTCGGCCGCCATGAAAAAGATGATGATGGTCTGGATGATCAGATAGATGTGATTGGACACGCCGGCGCTGGCCTGCATGCCCTCGGCGCCGATCTTGAGCGCCGCAAAGAACAGCGAGAGCAAAATCGTCGTGAGCGGCTGATAGCGCGCGATCATCGCCACCATCAGGCCCTCAAAATAATAGTCGTTGCTGATGCCGCTTTTGAAGATGTGTTCCGCGCCGTAGACCCGGAACATGCCCACCAGGCCGCAGATCGCGCCTGAGATCGTCATGCACAGGATCACGACCGTGTCGTTGCGCAGGCCCGAGAAGCGGGCAAAGCGCGGGTTCTGGCCGATCAGCTTCATCTCGTAGCCGCGCGAGGTTCTTTGCATCACATACCAGATGAAAAACGCGATGACCGCCGCGGCGAAGATCGCCGTGGAAAGCTTGGAGCCCTTGATGAGCCCTCCGAACCAGTACTGCGCGTTCAGCTTCTCGGTGCCGGCGGTGACGTATTTGCTCGAGCTCTGCCACGGGCCCTTGACCAGGTACGAGCACAGCAGCGCCGCAACGGTGTTGAGCATGATCGTGGTGATGACCTCGTTGACCTTCACCTTGACCTTGAGCACGCCCGGGATGAAGGCGTACACGCCGCCCACGACGATCGCCGCCAGCGCCGCGAGCACCATCACGAGCCAGGTGGGGCTTCCCTTGAGCCAGACGCCCACCTGACAGGCCACGATCGCGCCCAGAAGCAGCTGGCCCTCACCGCCGACGTTGAAGATGCCGACGCGCGAGCCGAGGTCGCAGGCCAGGCCGCACAGGGCCAGGACCATCGCGTATTCCAGCACATCGCCGATGTGCCGCGGGGCCGAGAAGGCGCCCTGGAACATGGCCTTGTAGGCCGCAAGCGGCTCGTGATCCGTCACGGCCAGCACGATCGCGCCGATGCCGAAGGCCAGAAGGATGCTGATGACCAGAAACGCCAGGTAGCGCAGCCGCTGCTGCATGCGTTCGCTCATTGTGCCACCTCCCTTGCGCCGGTCATGTAATAGCCGACCTCCTCGCGCGTGACCTGGTCGGTCACAAATTCGCCGGTGACCCGGCCCTCGTAGATGGTGACGATGCGGTCCGAGAGCCGGAACACCTCGTCGAGGTCCGCCGAGCACAGCAGAATCGCACAGCCGGCGTTGCGCTTTTCGATGATGCGGCTGTGGATGAATTCGATCGCGCCCACGTCCACGCCGCGCGTGGGCTGGGCAATGATCAGCACCGGGGTGTCAAAGTTGAACTCCCGGGCGATGACCACCTTCTGCATGTTGCCGCCGGACATATCGCCGGCAGCCGCATCCACGCCGGCGCCGCGGATATCGAATCTTTCATAGAGCTCGCCGGCATAGCGGGCCACGCTGGAGCGGTCGAGGAAGTCAAAAGCCTTGCGAAAGCGCTTCTCCCGCTGGCGGCCTGTGAGCAGGTTTTCGCCAACGCTGGCCTCGGCGGACAGGCCGGTTGCCAAGCGGTCCTCCGGCACATGGGCCAGGCCGGCTGCCCGGATCTCGGCCGGGCTGCGGTTGGTGACGTCCTTGCCGCAGATTTTCACGCTGCCGCTCTCGATGTGCTGCATGCCGGCGATGGCCTCGATGAGCTCACTCTGGCCGTTGCCCTCGACCGCCGCGATGCCCAGCACCTCGCCGGAGCGGACCGAGAGGGACAGGTCGCGCACCGCAGGCAGGCCGCGCTCGTCGAGGCAGCGCAGATGCGCGACCTCAATGCGCAGCTCGCCGGGCGTGCCGGTCTTTTCCAGCGCCTCATAGAGCACGGGACGGCCCACCATCATGGACGCGATCTGCCGCTGGTCGACCTCGCTGGTGTTTTTGACGTTCACGAGCCGACCCTTGCGCATGACGCCCACGCGGTCGGAGATCGCCATGACCTCGCCCAGCTTGTGGGTGATGAGAATGACGGTCATCTGCTTTTCCGCCACGATGCGGCGCAAAACCGCAAACAGCTCGTCGGTCTCCTGCGGAGTCAGCACTGCTGTGGGCTCGTCCAGGATCAGAATGTCCGCGCCGCGGTAGAGTGCCTTGAGGATCTCCACGCGCTGCTGCAGGCCCACGGAGAGGTCTGCGACCTTCTCGGTCGGGTCTACCTCCAGGCCGTACTCCTCGACCAGCGCCCGGGTCTGGCGGATCGCCTCGGCGTTGTCGTAGAACAGGCCGAGCTTCTTCGGTTCCTTGCGCATGACGATGTTCTGCGCCGCCGTGAAGGACGGCACCAGCATGAAGTGCTGGTGCACCATGCCCACACCCTGATCGATGGCGTATTTGGGGTTATAGCGCTCCACCCGCCTGCCGCGGATGTAGATCTCGCCGCCGGTCGGCGTGTAGATGCCGTAGAGCAGGTTCATGAGCGTGGACTTGCCCGCGCCGTTCTCCCCGACGAGAGCGAACACCTCGCCCTTGTTGACGGTGAGAGAGATGTCGTCGTTTGCCAGAACGCCCGGAAACTGCATGGAAATATGTCGAAACTCAACGACTGGTTCGCTCATTTGCTTCACCTCTTTCTCCTGCAGAAAACGGCGTGACAATTTCGTCACGCCGTTTTTGCATGGTGCCGGTTTATCGGGTCGTATCCACCTTGATTTCGCCGCTCATGATCTTGCCGGCCAGCTCCTCGACGGCAGCCTTGATCTCGTCGGAGACCTGCTGCTGCGCGCCTTCCTCGCCGTAGCCGATGCCCACGTAGCCGTTGGACATATCGGCGACCCAGGTGGTGCCCCAGCGGGAGTCATCGCCATTGAGGAAGGCAACGACCGCATCATAGATGGAGTTGCCGACTTCCTTCTTCATGGAGCAGATGATCACATCGTCGTTGATGTACTTCTGGTCGCTGTCCACGCCGATGGCGTAGAAGCCGCGCTCGTCAGCCGCCTCAAAGACGCCGTCACCGGTGGCGGAGGCGATCTGGAAGATCACGTCCGCGCCCTGGTCGTTGAGCGCGAAGGCGCACTCCTTGCCCTTGGCCGGATCGTCGTAGGTGCCGGCGTAGTTCACAACCACCTTGGTGTCCGCGCTGAAGGCAGCGGCGCCCTGGCGGTAGCCCACGATGAAGTCGTTGATGGTGTCGGAGTCCTCACCGCCGACCGCGCCGACCACGCCGCTCTTGGACATGGCAGCTGCGATATAGCCGGCCAGGAAGGAGCCCTCATTCTGGGCATAGGTGATGTTGAGCACGTTCTCGACAGGCGCCTCGGTGGCGTTGTCGATCCAGATCCAATGGACGTCGGGATACTCGGGAGCGATGCTCTCGATCTCGTAGAACTCCCAGCCGACGCAGACCACGATGTCGGCCTGATCGGCGGCGTTGCGCATCTGGGCGTCATGGTTTTCGTTGTTGCACTCGATGGAGATGGTCTTCAGGCCCTGGTCCGCGGCAAGGCGCTCCACGCCCTGCTTGGAGGAATCGTAGAAGGAGCGGTCGCCGAAGGAGCCGGCCACAACCAGCGCCAGGGTCAGATCGCTTGCGCCCACAGGGACGTCGTCCTCGGTGGCGTCGCCTTCGTCGGCGGCATCACCGCTCGTGGCGCTGCCGCCGGCGGCATTGGTGTCTGCGGGGGCGGGCTCACCCTGACCGTCCAGCGTGGGGGTCTGCACGTCGCCGGTCTCGCCGTTCGGGGTCTGCTTGGCGCAGCCTGCGAACACGCCGATCACCAGCACGAGCGCCAGCAAAATCGCAAAAAGCTTTTTCATTCTTTACATACCTCTTTCTGAAATTGGTGGGCAAAGTGCCTCTTGGTCTATATTATAGCACGTTTTTTCAGACAAGCAAGTCTTTATTTCTCTCTTTTCCCGCATTTACATTAAGTTTACATCTTGCATGTTCGCCTTTGTTTCGCACTTTTCCTTGCTTTTTGTGCACCCCTGTGGTATAATGCGCATACTGAATTTGTATCATTTCTGGGAGTGTTCGATTTTTATGAAGATTATCGTTACCGGATGCGGCAAAATCGGCACCACGCTGCTGGCAAGCCTCACCGCCGAGGGCCATGACGTGACCGCGCTCGACAACGACGCCGAGCTCATCTCCACTCTGACCGACAGCTACGACATCATGGGTGTGTGCGGCAACGCCGTGGACTGCGATACCCTGGAGGAGGCCGGCGTGCGCGGGAGCGACCTGTTTGTGGCCGTGACCGGCTCGGATGAGCTCAATATGCTCTCCTGCTTTCTGGCCAAGCGCCTGGGCGCGCTGCACACGGTGGCCCGCATCCGCAACCCCGAATACAGCGGAAAATCCCTCAGCTTCATGCGCCAGCAGCTGGACATCACGCTGCCGGTCAACCCTGAAAAGCTGGCCGCGCAGGAGCTGTTCAACACGCTGAAATTCCCGTCAAACATGAAGGTCGAGACCTTCTCGCGGCGCAATTTCCTGATGATCGAGCTGAAATTGAAGGAGGATTCTCCCCTCTGCGGCATCCCCCTGAGCAGCCTGCGAAACAAGTTCCGCGCAAATTTCCTGATCTGCGCGGTACAGCGCGGCGACACGATCCACATCCCCCGCGGCGATTTTGAGCTGCATGGCGGCGACAAGATCGCCCTCACCGCCAACCCCGGCGAGCTGCACAAGCTGCTCAAGTCCATGGGCCTTCTGAAGAAGCAAGCGCGCGACATTATGATCCTGGGCGGCAGCAAGACCGCGTTCTATCTGGCGCAGATGCTGCTGTCCACGGGCAGCTCCGTCACGATCATCGACAAGGACAAGGCCATCTGCCACGAGCTGAGCAACACCCTGCCCGGCGTGATGGTGATCCACGGCGACGGCGCGCACGAGCAGCTTCTGGTCGATGAGGGCCTGCGCTCGCAGGACGCCTTCGTGGCCCTGACCGGCAACGACGAGCAGAACATCCTGCTCTCCTTCTACGCCGCCTCCGAGCAGGTGGAGAAGGTCCTGGCCAAGGTCAACCGCGTCGAGCTGGCCACCATCGCCGAACAGATGGGCCTGAGCAACATTTTCTCTCTGCGGCAGATGGTCTCCAACGTCATTGTCAAGTACGTCCGCGCGCTGGAGAACTCCAGCGGCAGCAACAACATCGAGACCCTCTACAAGCTCATGGACGGCCGCATTGAGGCCCTGGAGTTCAAGGTCGACGAGCGCTCCGACGTCACCGAGATCCCGCTCAAGGAGCTGCCGATCAAGAAGGACATCCTGCTCACCGGCATCCTCCGCAACCGCAAGCCCATCATCCCGAACGGCGACGATATGATTGTCCCCGGCGACCGGGTGATCGTCCTTGCGGCCGGACACCGGCTGCAGAGCCTGACCGACATTCTGAGGTAGCCGCTATGAATCGCAAGATGGTCTTTTATACCACCGGGCAGATCCTGCTGCTCAATGCGCTGCTGCTGATGCTGCCGCTGGTGGTCTCCTTCCTCTATGCCGACGGCTGCTGGCTGCCGTTTCTGCTCACGGCGCTCATTTCCGCGGCTCTGGGCGGCGTGCTGCAGCTGACCTGCAAGCCGGTGAGCAATGACTACTACGCCAAGGAGGGCTTTGTCATCACCGCGCTGGCCTGGCTGACGCTGTCGCTCGTGGGCGCGCTGCCCTTCTTCCTCAGCCGGCAGATCCCCTCCTATGTCGACGCCTTTTTTGAGACGGTCAGCGGCTTTACCACCACCGGCGCCTCGATCCTCACAGACGTCGAGGCCATGAGCAAGAGCCTGCTGTTCTGGCGCAGCTTCACCCACTGGGTGGGCGGCATGGGCATTCTGGTGCTGCTTGTGGCGGTGCTGCCCACAGTCTCCGGCCGCACGATCCACGTGCTGCGCGCCGAGATGCCCGGCCCCACGATGGGCAAGCTCCGTCCCCGGCTGAGCGACACGGCTAAGATCCTTTATTTGATCTACGTGGTCATGACCGTGATCGAGATCATCCTCCTGCTCTTCGGCGGCATGCCATTGTTTGACAGCATCGTCCACAGCTTCGGCTCTGCCGGTACCGGCGGCTTCGGCATCAAGGCCGACAGTATTGCCGGCTACAGCAACTACTGCCAGTGGGTCATCACGGTGTTCATGTTCCTCTTCGGCGTGAACTTCAATCTCTACTTCATGCTGCTGATCGGCCGCTTCCGGCCGGCACTCAAGAGCGACGAGCTCAGGGCGTATGTGGGCATCGCCCTGACCGCCATGCTGCTGATCAGCGTGAACATCTACCCCATGTACCACAACCTGGCCGACACGCTGCGCCTGTCCGCGTTCCAGGTCTCGTCCATCATGACCACCACGGGCTATTCCACCGTGAATTTTGACGCCTGGCCGGACTTCTCGCGCACGATTCTGATCATTCTGATGTTCATCGGCGCCAGCGCGGGCTCCACCGGCGGCGGCCTCAAGGTCTCGCGTGTGGTGCTGCTCCTCCGGACTGTAAGGCGCGAGTTCCAGCACATGCTGCATCCGCGCTCCATCGGCTCGGTCAAGTTCGAGGGCAAGCCCGTGGAGAACGCCACGCTCGTCAGCGTAAGCACCTATTTTGGCCTCTATATGGCCATCTTCGCGCTCATGCTTCTTCTGGTTTCGCTCGAGCCGGATTTTGATTTCACCTCCAATTTCTCCGCGGTGGCAGCCTGCTTTAACAACATCGGCCCCGGCCTGGGTCTGGTGGGCCCGGCGCTGAGCTATACCAATTATTCGGACTTTTCCAAGCTCGTCCTCTCCTTCGGCATGCTCCTGGGCCGCTTGGAGCTCTACCCCATCCTGTTCCTGCTCAACCCGTCCACGTGGACGAAAAAGTAAAATAATGGACAGCGGACCGTGCTTCCTGCACGGTCCGCTGTCCATTTTCAATGATGTACCGTCACCACATAGCCGTCCACGTTGTTGCCGCTGACGGTATAGGGCCGGCCGCTTGGGACGACAAGGGCGTCCTGCGGGCAGAAATAGATCTCGTATTCCGCGCCCTGGCAGCTGGCCTTGAGGTGCTCGCCGGTGAAGGGATGCTGCCGCAGCAGCTCGATGTATTCCTCGAGGCAGAGGTCTTCGGTTGACATAATATAGGAATGCGGCAGGCCGACGTAGCGAAAATGCCAGGATTCATAGGAAATGCCGGTGATGGCGCTCTTTTCCGGCGGATAGCGCTGGACGAAGCCGTATTCCCAGGCGTGCTCGACCGCCCAGGTGTAGGCGCCGTCGCCGTCAAAGCCGCCGCTCGTGCCGCTGGCCAGATCGTAGGTGTCAAGATCCAGCGCCAGGCCCGTGTGGTGCTCGCTGCAGCCCGGCAGGGCAATGTAGGCGTCAGCATGGGCCTGCCCTTTTGTGGCGACGGCATTGTCATAGATCGCCTGCTGGTCTTCAAAACTGCGCCAGCCGGCCACGATGTTGACGTCTCTGCGCCCGCTCTGGGCGGCAAAGGCGTCCATCCAGCGGTTGAGCGCGGCCATCGCCTCCTCCGTGAGGCTGAGATAGATGTCCTTGACCAGATACGAGCCGGTCATGTTGTCATAGACGCTCACGGTCTCTGGCAGCGCCGGGTCAAAGCAGTGATCGGCATTCACGAGCACCAGCGTGCCATCCTGCAGACTCAGATCCTCCGATGCGCGGTATTCCCAGCCCTCCGGCAAGGGTTCTGCCTGCCGCGCGGTGGTGCCTTCTGCGATGCTGCCGGGTACAGTCTGCTGCGGCGTTGTCTGGGGCGCTTGCGCTCCCCTGCCGCAGCAGCTGAAAATCAGGATCACCGTCAGCAGGATCACAATCAAAATTCCAAACAGCAGCCTGCGCTGCCGCCGGACCGCCCGGCGGCGGTTTTTTTGTCTGGCGGTCTCGGTTTGTCGTTCGTACATGCGGGGTCACTCCTTTGCTTTGGTGCCCTTACTGTAGCAAAGGAAGACCGCCAAACGACCAGCATTCGGCATCCAAACGGCATCAAGTTTCGCTCTCGTAGTGGCCGATGCCCACATCGGCCATGAGACCCCCGTTTTCGCATCGCAGCTTTATGGCCGATGTGGGCATCGGCCACTACGGGACGGCCGGTACGCAGATTGTCGCTCAACGGATATTGAAATAGCCCTCGGGAAAAACGAACATGAAGACGATGCGGAACTGCTCCTGCTCGTCCTCCAGGAAGGCGATCTCGCTGTAGAGAACCTCGCTGTTCTGATCCAGCGTTACCGTTTTGGCGCTGTAGTCCGCGCCCAGCTGCGTCCGGTAGTGTGTTTCCAGCGCGGTCAGTACCCGCTCGCGCAGCGTCTCGTTGTAGTCGGCGATACCGTTCGGCCGGTGAAACAAATTGTCCCAGGCCCCCGGGCCGCCCTCAAACGAGCAGCCCAGCAGCGCGCCGGTCTGATCGTCCAGGATCGCCTCAAAGCTCCACATTTCATTCAAAAACACAATCGCCCGCCAGGCGACAAACACGCCCTGCTCCGGAAACTGCATCAGCACAGGCACAATGTCGGTGTTGCTCTGGCTGACACGGAAGCTGAAGCCGGTCAGATCCTCCAGCAGCGTGCGAAGGATGTCCCGGATTCCGGCCTCGTCCCGGTAGACGCCGCGCTCGAGCGACGAAATATTGGAGCCCGGAACCTCTGCGCTCAGCAGGCGCAGCCGGTCTGCAAACTGCAGGTCGGACTGATACGACAGGTCGATCTGCCGGATCGAGACCGGCTCCGGCCGGCCCTCCAGGCTCTGGTCCACACCGCGAAACACCGCCGTCGGCAGCAGCCAGCCCAAAAGCGCAGCCGCCAGCAGCAGCGCGGCAAAGATCAGCAGATTTCGTTTTCTCATTGCTGCACCTCCCATGTCATTCTGCGGGGCGAAGCGACGAAGAATCTATCTGGTTTTGTAGAGATTCTTCGCTTTCGCTCAGAATGACAGAATCAGCTTGCTCTGTACGCGGCAGGCGCACGGTGACGCAGGTGCCGCTGCCCTCGCGGGAGGCAAACGAGATCGTTCCGCCGTGCAGCTCCAGGATCTGCTGGCAGAGCGTCAGCCCCAGGCCCACGCCGCCCTGGGCGCGCGAACGGGACTTGTCCACCCGGTAGAAGGCCTCGGTCAGATGCGCAAGCGCGCGCTCTGGCATCCCGCGGCCATTGTCGAGGACCTGGATGCGGTAATCCGCGTCCACCACCTCGCCCAGCACGTAGATCCTGCCGCCCTGGCCCAGCGCCTTTCTGGCGTTGTCCAGCAGGTTTGTCAGCACCGAGGAGAACAGATCGGCCTCAAGCAGGCACACGCCCGGCGCGCAGCGGCACTGCAGCCGGATCCCCTGCGCCCGGTAGACCGGCTGCAGATGGGAAATGAGCGTCTCGATCAGCGGCTCGAGCTGCGTGGGCGCGAGCTGCAGATCCCGGTGCTTGAGCATCAAGAGGTCCAGCAGCTTGAAGGAGAGCGACTCCAGGCGCTTGCCCTCGGAAAAGATATAGTTTGCCGCCTCCTGGGCCTCCTGCGCGTCCAGGCTCTGGCCGCGCAGGAGGTCTGCGTAGCCGATGATCGAGGTCATCGGCGTTTTCAGCTCGTGGGCGAAGCTGCCCATGAACTGCTCCTGGCGCTCCATGGCGCTTTTGAGCTCGTCGATGTTGGCCGAGAGCTGCGCCGCCATGCGGTCAAACTCCGTCCCGAGCCGGCCCACCTCGTCGTTGGTTTTCAGCCTGGCTCTGGCGTTCAGATTGCCGGCGGCCAGCTGCCGGGCTGCACGGGACAGCCGCCCCAGCGGGCGGGTCAGCACCCAGGCAATGCCCCAGGCCGCCGCGCCGCCAAAGAGCAGCAGCAGCGCGAACACCCGGTGATAGGTGCGGATCTGCGCGCTGCGTGCGGCATAGATCGGTGTGATCTCATAGACGATGTCCAGCTGCATCGGCGCCTCGTTGGAGGCCACCCGGCCGCTGAGCTGCAGAAAATGCCGATCCTCCCGGGCAAGCAAAACCAGTCGGCTTTCCGCATCCGGGTCAAGCGCCTTGACCGGCTCGCCGGTCTGGCAGATCGTCTCGCCGTCTCGCTGCAGCAGCAGGCCCACCTGGTTCGAGCCGCCCTCCATACGCTCAAGCGCGGCGCGGATGTTGGAAAAATCCTGCTGGATATCCACCATATTGACCAGCTGCACGGTCTGCAGGGTCATCTCGTAGGCCGCCGCGGCGTTCGCCTGCTCCTGGGCAAGGCTGGCCCGGAAGCTCTGGGAGATCAGCAGCACCCCGCCGAGGCCGTAGCTCAGGCTCAGCAGCCAGACCATCGCCAGCAGCATCTTCTGCCGGAATCTCATGGCCTGGCCTCCAGGCGGTAGCCCACCTTGGGCACCGCGCGCAGCAGTGCCTCCCAGCCGAGCTTTTTCCGCAGGCGCTGCACGTGCAGGTCGACGGTCTTGCTGCCGTAGGGGAATTCCTCGTTCCAGACCCGCTCATAGATGGTCTCGCGGTAGAGCGCGACCCCGGGATTGCGGGCAAAGAGCAGCAGCAGCTCGTACTCCTTCGGCGTGAGCGGAATGATCTCGCCGTCTCGCCGTACCTGCATCGCCTGCGTGTCGATGACCAGCCCGCCCACGCGCAGCTCGGCTGCGGTCTTGTTGTAGCGCCGCAGCACCACATTGACCCGCGCCAGCAGCTCGATGATCTCAAAGGGCTTGACGAGGTAGTCCTCCGCGCCCAGCTCCAGGCCCTTCACCCGGTCGGCGACCGCGTTTTTTGCGGTGAGAAAAATCACGGGGATCTCCAGCGGACGAATGTATTCCATCAGGGAAAAGCCGTCGATCTCCGGCAGCATCACGTCCAGCAGAATCAGATCGAAGCGCTGCGTTTCCAGAATGTCCGCGGCCTCGGCCCCGTCAAAGACGCAGCTGCAGTCATAGCCGGCCTTTTTGAGGCTCAGCCGGATCAGATTGGAGATCGGCCGCTCGTCCTCGACGATCAATATCCGGATCATAGTTCCACCTCCACGATACAGGATACCACCAAAAGGCATCAAAACGGCATCAAAAAATGGCCTGTTGCAAAATGTACGAACCTGTCATTTCGAGGGAGCTTGCGACCGAGAAATCCGTACTCTTCACGTGAAAAAGCGTGAAATAGGAACGGATTTCTCGCTTCGCTCGAAATGACAGAGCATTTTGCAACAGGCACCGTCTGTGTCAGCTTTCTTTCTTTACAATACCGAGCACGACTGCTTCTGCGATCAGAAGCAGGCTGATCGCCCCGGCGGCGATGGGATAGGCGCTCAGGGCAAACATCAGCAGCGGAAGCAGGGAGAACACAGCCGCCCAAAGGCAGAGCCAGAAGGCGCCCTCTCCTGTCGGCTTGCCCTTCCAGGCCCGGATGAGGACCAGCAGAAGCAGAAGGCTGCTCAGGATCGCCGTGATCAGCGGGCCGATGTCGCCATAGCAGAAGGGTAAGGGATCAAAGCTGGATCGCAGCTCGACGTGCTGTTCATTCGGCCCCGGCATCCAAACCAACCGGACGCTGATGGGAAGTGCCTTCAGGAGCACGGCCAGGGCGGGAAGCACCAGACTCAGGATCTTCAACATGCGTTTCTTGTCTTTCATCTCGTTTTCCTCCTTTGTAAAATGTCCCCCGACATTGGAAAAACGGATTGCCGAACCGATGACGTCGGTCACCGGTTCGCGATGACAGGTCTCGGCTCCTTCACCTCCTCGCGCCTCATTCCCCACGCCCGATTGTCCTCTCTCATCCGCCCAATCTTCCGGGCAGCGCAGGGTCGGGGGTGACGTAGAGGGTATTGTAGTTCTCATAGACCACCATGCCGGGCTTGGCGCCGTTGGGCTTCTTGACCTGGCGCACGGGGCAGCAGTCCACGGGAACCTTCTGGCCCGCCCGGGCCTGGGAATAGTAGGCCGCGAGCATCGCCGCCTCGGTCAGGGTCTGATCGGGCACCGGTGCGCCGGCACAGGCGATTACCACATGGCTGCCGCTGACCTTCTGGGCGTGGAGCCACAGGTCGGTCTTGTAGGCGGCCTTGCAGGTGAGCAAATCGTTCTGCCGGTTGTTGCGGCCGACGTAGATCGTAAAGCCGTCCGACGAGCGGAACTCCATCGGCCGCGACGGCGGCAGCTTCATCTGCTTGCGCTTCTGGTTGTCCTTCACGTAGCCGTTTTCCACGAGCTCAGCGCGGATCTCGGACAGATCCCGCTCAGTCTCGGCGCGGGAGAGCTCCTCGAGCACGCTGGCAAAATAAGCCTGCTCGCTCTCCCCTGCCGCGATCTGCGCGGTGAGGAATTTTTCGGCGTTTTTCGCCTTGGCGTAGTCCTTATAATACTTCGCCGCGTTCTGCTGCGGCGAGAGCGTCACGTTCAGGGGGATCTCGATCTCCCGCATGTCCGGGTCGTAGAAGTCCACGGCGGTGAGCCGCGCCTGGCCGCGGGAGATCTGGTAGAGGTTTGCCGTCACGATATCGCCCAGCTGGCGCAGGCGCTCGCGGTCGCAGGCGGCGGAGAGCTCCTTGCGCTGGGCCTCGAGCTTTCGGCTCACGCGGGCGTGGAGATTGGCAACGGTCTTGTGCAGGGCCTGGGAGCGCGTGCGCATGCGCTCGGCGTGGCTGCGCTCGCCGTAGAAGGCGTCCAGGAGTGTGGAAAAGCTCTCCTTTTCCTCCGCCTGCAGATAGCCCTCATACTGACCGATCCGGCAGAAGGTGAAGTCCTTCGGCTCTCCGGCGAGCTTGAGCAGCACCGGCACCGGGTCCTTGGTCAGCTGCGCAAATTTCGCTGCCAGCGCCCGGCTGACGGAATCCCGGTCCAGCGTGAGCACATCGGCGTCGGTCCGGCCGGTGATGCGGTAGCTCAGCTCCCGGGCGATCAGCGGCGAGAGGCCGCGATAGCTGTCGGTCAGCCAGCGATCGAGGCTCTTGGACAGCTGCACCTGCGCAAGCGCGGCGCGGATGCTGTCCTCGTTCTGCGCGGTGGGGTCGAGCTTGTCCTGCGCGGGCGGCTCGCGGTAGAACAGCCCCGGCAGCACCTGCCGCTTTTCGGACATTTCAAAGTCCACCCGCCGCAGGCAGTCGAGGATGCGCAGGTCCTTGTCGGCAAAAATCAGGTTGGAATTTCGGCCCATCAGCTCGAGAAACAGGTGCTTTTCGCTGAGCTCGCCCAGCTCGTCCGTGCACTCCACGGACAGGTCCACCGCCCGCTCCATGGGCAGCTGCCGCAGCGACAGGATCCGGCCGCCCTGCAGGTGCTTGCGCAGCAGCATACAGAACATCGGCGGCTGCGCCGGGTTCTCGAAGCTCTCAGTCGTGAACTGGATGCGCGGATGGTTGGTCGAAGCCGAGAGCAGCAGCTTCCGGCTGCCCTGGCGGCCGCGGACACTCAGCAGAATGCAGTCGCGCTCGGGCTGCTGCACCTTGTCGATGCGGCACTGGGGCAGAAATTCGTTCAACTCCGCCGTTACCGCGGAGAGAAATACAGCGTCAAACGGCATGGCTAGTCCTCCCCCATCCCGGCGCAGAACAGCTCGTTCAGCCGCTCCCGCCGACCGGTCAGCCACAGCCAGCCGAACAGCGTCTCCAGGCCGGTGGCCCGGGCATACTGACCGGGTGTGGCGCTCTTGGGCGCCTGGTGGGAGTTGGCGTTGCGCCCGCGCTTGTAGACCGCCAGCTCGTTTTCATCCAAGAGGGGCAGGATCGTGCCCACAAAGGCCGCCTGCGCCGGGGCCGTCACCTGGGTGACGGCCTGCTTATGCAGGCTCTTGTTCGTGGCCGCACCGTGCAGGCAAAGCTGCGTGCGCACCATGAGCTCAAACACCGCGTCGCCCACATGGGCCAGCGCCAGCTCACTCGTCTGCTGCAGGTCCTTTTCCTCGCAGGAAACCGCTAAATAATCAGTCATCGGGTTTGCTCCGTTCCAGAGATTTGATCGCATAGGTCAGCACCGCCGCAATCGCCAGCGGCAGGATGCAGGCGTAGATGACCGGCTTGATGGCGCTGGCGTAGCCGCCCACCAGCAGGATCGACGCCAGGACGATCATCCATATTCTGACCGTCTCGCAGCGGCGGATGCGCGCCTCGAGCCTGGCCTTATCGGTCTGTTTCTTGTCCTTCATTGCGAAAACCTCCATAAATTTCACTTCATTATAGCATTTCTCCGCAAAAAAGCAAGTAGGCGCGCCATTTTTACGATTTGTTCAGATTTGCGCACTCGACAAGCCGGGCCGGCTGTGCTATAATACAGCAAGTTACGAACATCAGGCGGTGATTGTTTGAAAAAGTTCTTATATCGGCTCTGGCAGTGGACCTGGGGGCTGCCGCAAACGCTGATCGGCGCGCTCATCACGCTGGTGCTGATCCGCTGCCCGCATTTTACCTACCAGGGCGCTGTGGCGACGATCTGGCCGCTGCGCTCGAGCATGTCCATGGGCATGTTCCTGTTTTTGCAGAACAACTGGAACCCCAGGCAATACCGGCCCCTGCTCAACCATGAATACGGGCACACGATCCAGTCGCTGCTGCTGGGACCGAGCTACCTGCTGGTGATCGGACTTCCGTCCTTCATCTGGGCCGGCTTCGGTCCGGTTGTCCGCCTGCGCCAGAAACGTCAGCTGCCCTACTCCTGGCTCTACACCGAGCACTGGGCAGACCGCAACGGCAAGCGCTATGCAAAGAAGGAGCCCAGGGTCAGGGAAGAGGCAAAAGTTGTCAGGCAATAGGCAACAGGCACCACACGGACGTACTTTTGTTAAAGCGGCACTTGCGCCTGTTCGGACTGCATTCTTTCATGTCATTCTGAGCGCAGCGAAGAATGACATACTTGAGGGCAACAGCTCCTAACTCCTACCTAACCACTAACCACTGACCACTACCCACTAAAAAGAACGCTTCGGCCGAAGCCGAAGCGTTCTTTTTTTCAACAAAATGCTTACTCGTCCTTGCCGCCGATGGCTTTGTGCAGCACGGCAGCCAGCGCGCCGCCGACCAGCGGGCCGACGATGAAGATCCACAGGCTCTTGAGCGCCTCGCCGCCGGCAAACAGGGCGGGGCCGAAGCTGCGGGCGGGGTTGACGCTCGTGCCGGTGACCGCGATGCCGATCAGGTGGACCAGGATCAGCGCACCGCCGATGACCAGACCGGCCACATTGCCGAAGGCCTTCTTGGAGGTGACGCCCAGGATGGTCAGCACGAAGATGCAGGTCAGCACGATCTCGATCAGCAGGCCCGCCAGGTAGTTGCCCTCGAAGCCCGCCTGCATGGCGTTGGCGCCGAAGCCGCAGTCCCAGCCGAAGATCACGCCGAGCAGCACGGAGCCCAGCACCGCGCCGATGCACTGGGCAACGACGTAGCCGATGAAGTCCTTGACGCTCAGCTTCTTGCTGAGCAGCATCGCCAGGGAGACCGCCGGGTTGATGTGGCAGCCGGAGATGTTGCCGATGGAGTAGGCCATGGCCACAATGACCAGGCCGAAGGCCATCGCCGTTGCGAGGTAGCCGCCGGTGACGTCGCAGCCGATCGCGACCGCAACGCCGCAGGCCACGAAGACCAGAACAAAGGTGCCGATGCATTCTGCCAGATACTTTTGCCAAGCTTTCATAGTGATTGCCTCCGTTTCAATTATTTTCAACAGGCGTATGCGTCGTTCCTCTCCGCAGTTCCCTGTTGATTACAAAATGGGGATCTTGATCTTCAGGTCGCTCACGGGGTAGGCGGAGCAAGCGTGGAACCAGCCCATTTCGCGGTCCATAAGGCGTCTGCCGTCGCCGTTCGGGGAGACGAAGATCGCGCCCTCAAGCAGCTGCGTGCGGCAGTAGCCGCACTCGCCGCAGCGGCAGTGGGTGTCCACCGGGATGGCCGCCCGCTCGAGCGCCACCGCGACCGGCTCGCCGCCGGCAGCGTCGATGACGTCCTCGTGCACGCCGCGCACGACGGTGATCTTCCAGGTCTTTTGCTCGTTGCCCATGGGCCAGCCGTCGATCTGCCGGGCGTCCACGGGATTGTTCATCACATCGTGGCGGAAGCGGCGGCAGGTGACGCCCATCTCGTCCATGGTCTTTTTGAGCAGCTTGTACATGGCAAGCGGCCCGCAGAACATGTAGGTGGGGTCCTCGCCGGCATACTTCTCAATGATCTGGCGGGTCACAAAGCCCTGCTCCCCTGCCCAGTCGGGGTCGCCGGAGAGCACGTGCACCACCTTGACCCGCTCGGGGCAGGCCCGCTCGATCGCCTCGAGCTGCTTCCCCAGGACGATGTCGCTGTGGTGGACCGAGCCGTAGAGGATCGTGATGTGCGCGTCCTGCATCTGCCCGAAGGCGATCTCCTTGGCCATGGAGTGGAACGGCGTGATGCCGCTGCCGCCGGCCAGGGCGACGATGTTTTTGCTGTCGCGCAGCGGCTCCCAGTAGAAGGTGCCGAAGGGCATGTTGCCCTGCAGGACCGTGCCCTCGTGCACATGCTCGAAGAAGTAGTCGGGCACGAGATAGGGGCGGTTGCGGCGGATCGTCACCTCGATGAAGGGGTGCTCGCCTCTGGCCTCATAGGGGGCCGAGCTGATGGTGTAGGGCCGGGTGAGCTCGCTCTCGCCGATCTTCAGGCGGAAGTTCACATACTGGCCGCTCTGGAAGACGGGGATGTGCCCGTCGGTGGATTCCAGCCGGTAGAGCTTCGAGGTCGGGGAGGTATCCTCCACGGCCACGACGCGGAACTCCATCTTTGCCGGATGGAGCGCGTCTGCCAGCGCGCGGATCGGGTCCTTCGGATCGGGCACGGCGGAGGCGTTTGCGTAGCTTTCGCGTCTGGCCTTGGTCACGCGGCTGGCGCCGCCTACGTCCTGAAAAAAGCCTTTGACTTTCATACTCATTTCTTTGCCGCCTCCTTCCGCTCAAGATCCTCCCGGATGCCCTTGGCCGCGGCGCGGCCGTTGGTGACCGCGGGGCCCATGCCGTCGCCGGACATGCCGTGCGCGCCAGCAAACTCGAGGCCCTCAATGAAGTGGTCCTCCTCCTTCATCTGCAGACGGGCCACCGCATGGTCCTTGAGGGAGTGGAGATAGCCGTAGATGCTGCCCTTCCAGGCGCCGACATAGTGGGCGATGGTCATCGGGGTGGTGATCTCGATCTCCACGATGTTCTTGCGGAAGTCGATGCCGGAGATCTTGATGTATTCCTCCATCATCTCATTGGCAAGTCTGCGCTTGAGCGCGTGGTACTCCTCCTCCTTGACGTTGAGGAACGGATCGTTCGGCACGAGCGCGGTGATGGAGATCTGCGTATAGCCCTCGGGCACGCAGTCGGGGTTGGCGTAATTGAGGCAAATCGTGGTGATGAAATTATAGGGCTCGGTGAGGTTGGCGTAGTTCTTCCAGATCTCGTTGGTGTCCATCGTGGTGCCGGAGAACGTGGAATAGTTCTGCAGCCCGTTTTCCTCCGGCGTGCCCTCGAGCACGGCGATGACGGAGACCGGCGTGAGGCTGAGGGTCCGGCCGTTGACGGACTTGATCGCCTCGGGCGGCACCTCGCTGAGCGGTTCGATCATCTGGGAGTAGACCTTGTTGGGGTAGGCAGCCGAGACGACATAATCCGCGTGGATCTCGTCGCCACGGGCGGTTTTCACGCCGTAGACCTTGCGGTCCTTGACCAGGATCTTGGTGACCTCCTGCCGGAACTCGAACTGGGCGCCGTTCTCCTCGACCTTCCGCTGCAGCTTCATGGACATCTCGTGGCTGTAGCCGCGGCAGACGTAGGAGCCGGTGAAGTAGTCGGCCATGAGGAAGGCGTAGATCGTGAACGGCAGATCGTCCATGCGGTTGCCGACGTAGATCCAGTAGGGCGTGAGCAGCTCGACCGCCTTCTTCGGCAGGCCGAAGGTGTTGATGACCTCGGTGGCCGAATAGCCCACGGTCTTGACGAAGTCGGGATGCTTGAGCAGCATCTGCACCTTGCTCATCGGCGTGACCGAGAGAATGTTCATGCTGTCGTAGACCCGGCGGCAGAGCAGCATCAGCTCGTGCACCTTCTCGAAGGTGCCGGGCACGGCCGCGTCAATCTCCCGGGCCATGGTCTCGTAGCCCTCGTGGAGCGTCACATCCAGGCCGGAGTTGGGCAGCACCGCGCGGTAGCATTCGGGCACGTGCAGCCAGTCGATGTCAACGCCCATCTCGTCGAAGAATTTGCCCACCTTGAGGGGCTCCTCCTTGGTGCCGATGGACATCATCTCGTGGAGCGTGGCCTCGATCTCGAACCCGTTGCGCACAAAGTCCGTGGCAAGGCCGCCCGGCATGTTGTGCTTTTCCAGGATCAGAATGTCCTTGATGCCCCAGGCCTGCAGCTGCAGCGCGCAGGACATGCCCGCCAGTCCGCCGCCCATGATGATCACTTGATAATGATCCTTATAGAATTTCATAGCATCATCCTTTCTGAATATAAGGGACCAGGGATTGGGGATCAGGGATCAGGGTTTTCGGTGTCGAATCTGCATTCGATAGGAACAGTCTTTGAGAGAGGTTTCCGAATGACCGCAGAATTCAGGGATTGTCCACATTTCTTCATTCCTTTTGAAGGGATTGAATTGTGGCATTCAAGAGCTTTCCGATCTCCTCACACAGATGAAGCACCTGTTCGCACTGTGCTTCCTGCAGCAGCCCCAGATCAACACATAAAATCAGCTGCGCTTCCACCTCGTAGCATGAGCCACGCGCAATATTCAGAAAATGAATATAATCGGCTCTGTATTGTCGTCCATACCCTTCTGCAATATTCGACGGAATTGAAACAGCCGCTCTGCGAAGCTGCGCAGTCAATCCAAACATCTCAGCTTTTGGAAAGTTGGCCGTCAACTGATAAATCTCTTTTACCAGGACTCTCGATTTTTGCCAAAAGCCGAGTTTCTGAAAGCTGCTCATGGATGTACCTCCTGATCCCTGATCACTGATCCCTGACCCCTGATCCCTGATCACTGATCACTGATCACTGATCCCTGATCCCTCCAGAATCAGAAGAATCTTTCAACCAGCTCGCGGCTGTACTCCGCCGTCTCGTCCATGTCGCCGAAGGACATGATCTCGCCGGCGTAGAAGGTGTCGTACTTGTCCTGCATGGCCTCGACCTTGTCGTACCAGCCGGCCTTGTAGTCCTCGGAGAAGACATGGGGGAAGTAGTAGACGGACCACTCGTTGATCACGTTGGAGGCGGGGTTCTTCATGACCTTCAGATCATCGAGCACCATCTGCTTGCACTCCTCGTAGGGGATCTCCTTGCGGTTCTTGTGCTTGCGCAGGGCGTAGGTCGTGATGACCTGGTCCTTGGTGTCCTTCCAGCGGCGATAGTAGACCATGAGGTGGCCCAGCTTCTCGGGTACCATGTTCTCAAAGACATAGTAGGAGATCTCGGGATGATCCTCGGGCTTGGTCTCCACGGCCAGCACGTCGTAGCGCTCGTAGTCGATCTTGGAGAAGAGCTGCTTCTCGTCCTCGCGGGCGTCGAAGTAGTCGACCATGCCGACCAGGCCGTCCTTGCGGTTTTCCTTGTTGGGCACGTACAGAGGAGAGGTGATGATGACCTTGTCAAACTCCTCGACCGCGCCGTTGACGGTGATGTAGACCTTGCCGTCCTTGCGCTCGACCTTGTCGATCTTGCTGTTCAGGCGGGCAGGGTTCTTCAGGTGGTCGTTCAGCTGCTCCCAGATGTACTGGGTGCCGTTCTTCCATGTCCAGAGGTTGACCTTGACGAAGTTCATGCAGGTCTGGAAGTCCAGATATTTGAGAACATAGGCAGCGGGGATCTCGTCAAAGTAGCCGTAGCCGAAGGAGGTGTAGGGCCCGATCCACACGTCCTGGGTCAGCTCAACGCCGTTGAGCTTGCAGAACTGATTGAACGGAAGGGCCAGGTCCTTCAGGTTTTCGTTCTTGCCGGAGATGGGCTCGCGCTTGGCGTTCTGCTGGGAGAAGCCGTCGTAGCGGCCCTCGGCAACGCCGCGGTGGCCGTTGACGTCATAGCCCTTGTACTTGGTCTCAAGGATCTCGCCCAGCTTCTTGATCTGCTTCTTCATCTTGAGCAGACGGGGGATCTTGAGGATATTCTTCTTGGGCTCGAAGGGCTCGATGACCTCGCCCTTGGCGTTCTTATAGTTGCGGTTGAGCTTGGGGCCGTCGTGGGTGATGCCGCAGAATTCCTCCACGTCGTGCACGGCGTAGTAGCTGGGCACGCCCATGATGGCGCCCATCTCATAGCGGCGGCCGTTGTAATGCGGGGACCAGCACTTGCCGCCCACGCGGTCGAGCCGCTCGAAGATGGTGTAGTTCTCGTAACCCTTCTTTTCCAGGTACATGCCTGCGGACAGGCCGGCAGGGCCGCCGCCGATGATTGCGATGCGAATGTTCTTGTCCATGAATTTGCCTCCATTCATATTTCTATTCGCTTTTTTCATTATACACCATTCATTGCCGGATTGCACGAATTATTTTTGTGTTTTCCGATAAAAATATATTTTTTTCATAAAGGACTTGTAGAAGCGGCCGATAAAATGTTATAATGTAAAGAGGCAACTATGTCTGCGCCGCCGATTGCGGCAATTCAAGGCGGGAGGGATTTATCATGCGCTTTGACGGGTTCCATCATCTGCTGTCCTACTGGGCGGACCAAACGCCCGACGCGCCGGCGCTGGTCTATGGTACGGCAAAAACCGTATGCAGCTACCGCGCGCTCTTCGACACGGTCCTGCGCAGGACGGACGAGCTGCAGCGCAGCGAAAAAACCTGCATCGGCATCTTCTGCGACGGCTCGTTTGACTGCGTGGTCACGATTCTGGCCGCCAGCATCGCCGGCCTGCAGGTGGTGCTCTTTGACGAGAACACGCCCGACGCGCAGATCCCCGGGCTCATGGCATACACAGACGTCGACTGCCTCTGGTGCGACGAGGATCTGAAGGAAGAGCTCACCCCGCACCTCACCCCCGGCGCCGGCGACGGCTGGGGCAAGCTGCTGTTCTTCACCTCCGGCACCACCGACCGGGCCAAGGCCGTGGTGCTGACGGAAAAGAGCCTGTGCGCCTCTGCCTGGAACGGCTCTGCCATGCTGCCGCTGCGGCAGGACGACCGGCTTCTGTGCATGCTGCCGCTGAACCACGTGTTCGGCTTCGTCTGTGGGCTTCTTTGGGGCCTGAGCTGCGGCGCCTGCGTGGCGCTCGGCCGCGGCGCGCGGCACTATTATGACGATCTGCAGCACTTCTGCCCCACCGCGGTCTCCGTGGTGCCGCTGCTGCTGGGCTTTTTGCTCAAAAACAACTGCATGAACGACGCGCTGCGTCTGGTCCTTGTCGGCGCCGGCGACTGCCCGCCGCAGCTGCTGGCCCTGGCGGCAGGCCGCGGCCTGCAGGTCAGCTTCGGCTACGGCCTGACCGAGACCAGCTCGGGCGTGGCGATCTCCGTCTCGGGCGATCCCTACGCCATGGAGGTCTGCCCGGACGACCACATCACGATCGCCGACGACGGTGAGATCCTGGTGGCCGCCCCCACCTGCATCATGCAGGGCTACTACAAGATGGAGGAGGCCTTTGCCGCGGTCGTCAAGGCCGGCGTGCTGCACACCGGCGATCTGGGACATTTTGACGCAGACGGAAAGCTCCACATCACGGGCCGGAAGAAGGAAATGCTGGTCCTGCAGGACGGCACCAAGCTCTTCTTGCCTGAGTATGAGAGGGAGCTGGCTGGCGTGCTCGGCACGCAGGAGCTGGCGGTCATCCTCAAAAACGGCCAGCCGGTGCTGGTGCTGCAGGGCGACGACAGCCGCCGCAGCGCGGTGGTCGAGCAGCTCAAGCCCCTGATGGCGCTGCGCCCAAGAGGCCAGCAGCTGCGCGAAATTCTGTTTGTGCAAGATCCGCTGCCGCGAACGGCAACGGGAAAAATACAACGTTGGGAGCTCCAACAGAAAGTGGAAAAAGAATGATTACAAGAGCGGAGATTCTGGAAAAAACCAAAGAAGTGATTTACGAGTCCGTGCCCGAGCTGGATGGCATGGAGCTTCGGGAGGATACGGTCATCAACACCGACACCGCCATCGACTCGATGGGCTTTACGCTGGTGATCTGCCGGCTGGAGGCCGCGTTTGACGTGCGCATCCCCAACCGCCAGTGGCAGCGCCTGTCCACCCTGGGCGACGTGGTGGACGCCATCGAAAAGCGGATGCCCAGATGAACGTATATCGCAAGGAGTACCGGCTGCACAACGCCGATACGGATTTCTACCGGCGGCTGCGCTGGGACACGATGTTCACGATGTTCCAGGAGGCCTCCATCGCCCACACCGAGGCCCTCGGCGCCGGGCGCGAAAAAACCCTGGATCGGGGCTTTCTCTGGGTGATCGCCCTGCAGCAGGTCACGATCCGCCGGCTGCCGGAATATGACGAACGCATCACGGTCGAGTCCTGGCCCGGGCGGACCATGCACGTGTTCTTCCCCCGCTACTACCGGATGCGGGATGAAGCCGGCGAAATTCTGGTCGAGGGCAGCGCGCTCTGGGGCCTCATGGACCGGCAGAGCCGCAAGCTCATCTTCCCCGAGGAGGAGGGCATCGAGGTGCCCGAGACCGTCACCGGAGACGAGCCGCCCCTGCCGCGCACCTTCAAGAACGTCCCGGCGCAGCGCCAGGTGCCGTTCACGGTGCCCTTCAGCTACCTCGACCTCAACGGTCATATGAACAACACCCGCTATTTTGACCTCGTGCAGGACCTGCTGCCGCCGGAGCAGATGGAAAAAGCTCCCACAAGGATCGCCGTGGAATACAGCGGCGAGGCCAAATGGGGCGAGCAGCTGTCCGTCGGCGTCGCCAAAACCGAGAGCGGCTGGTTCCTCCTGGGCGAATCCGACCACCGCGTCTTCCGCATGCAGGTGGAATACGGAGAACCCCAAACCTCAAAAGAATAATATCACTTGCCGGACAATCGTCCGGCGTTCAGAAAGGGCGTGACGTTTACGGACCGAAATCTCAACCGGCTGCTGCGAAACGAAACATACTACTACTGCCTCGTGATTCTCGGCTTTGCCGTCGCGGAGCTGGCCCAGCGCAACTATATTATGGGCGGTGCGCTCCTTCTGGCTGCCGCAGTCATGCTGATCTTTACGCTCGTGCTCAACCGCACGCGGGTGCGCGGCATCAAGCAATATGTCCAGCAGAGCGTGGATCTGCTCTCCGGCGATGTGATGCACGCCGCGCCCTTTCCCCTGCTGACCGTCCGTCTGGAGGACGGCGAGGTGCTCTGGCACAACAAGCAGCTGCAGCAGGCGCTCGGCGCCAAGGAGCAGCTGATCGGTTCGACCCTCGGCCAGGCGATCAAGGATCTACCGCTCACCTGGCTGCGGGAGGGCAAGCTCAGCCCCGACACCGATCTCAAGCTCAAGGATCGCCGCTATCAGGTCCTGGGTTATATCCCCACCGTGGACGGCAAACGCGCCGATTTCGCGGTGATCGAGCTCGTGGACAGCACCGAGCTGTTTGACACGCGCGACGAATTCCAGCGCACCCGGCCCGTCGTCTCCATCATTCTGGTGGACAACTACGACGAGCTCACCAACAACTGCCCCGACGCCACGGTCTCCGCGATCGTCGCCCAGCTGCAGGAGCGCATCACCAACTGGAGCGTGGGCGTGGGCGGCCTGCTGCGCCGGCTCGAGCGCAACCGCTACCTCTTCCTGCTCGAGAGCAAGGAGCTGGCTGCGGTGGAGGAGAAGAAATTCTCTCTGCTCGACACGATCCGCGAGGTCACCAGCCCCTCCGGCGTCGCGGCCACGATCTCCATGGGCCTGGGCAAGGACGGCCAGGGCTTCCAGGAGAACTACGATTACGCGATGCTGGCGCTGGAGATGGCGCTCTCCCGCGGCGGTGACCAGGCCGTCATCAAGGACAAATATGACTTCACCTTCTTCGGCGGCCGTTCCCAGGAGACCGAGCGCCACACCAAGGTCAAGGCCCGCGTCATGGCCTCGTCCCTGGCCGCGCTGATCGAGCAGAGCTCCCGCGTGTTCGTCATGGGCCACCGCAACGCCGACGCCGACGCCATCGGCGCCGCGGCCGGCGTGTGCTGCCTGTGCCGGGAGCGGAACCGCAAGGTCAACATCGTCACCGACCTCAACCGCAACTCGGCGAAAAAGGTCATCGACATGCTGCGGGAAACCCCGGATTACAAGGACCGCTTCATCACCCCGGAGGATGCGCTTTTGGCGGCCGACGCCAAGAGCTTACTCGTCGTCGTGGACACGAACCGGCCCGACCAGGTGGAGAGCAAATCCCTGCTTGAATCCATGACCCGCGTCGCGGTCATCGACCACCACCGCCGCGCTGCCGACTACATCGGAAACGCCGCCTTGAATCTGCACGAGCCCTTTGCCTCCTCGGCAGCCGAGCTCGTCACCGAGATCCTCATGTACGCGGTGGATTCCTCCCACATCCAGCAGGCCGAGCTCAAGGCGCTGCTGGCCGGCATTGTGCTCGACACCAAGAATTTCAACGTCCGCGTCTCCAGCCGTACCTTTGAAGCCGCCGCCTTCCTGCGGCGTCTGGGCGCCGACACGGTCGCGGTCAAGCGTCTGTTCCAGAGCGACTTCGGCTCGACCGTCGCCCGCTATCAGCTCATCGAGCACGCGAAGCTCTACCGCAATTCCATCGCGATTTCCGCCGTGGACGGCGAGGTCCCCAGGGAGCTGGCCGGTCAGGCGGCCGACGAGCTGCTGGGCATCGACGGCATCGACACCTCGTTTGTGCTCTTCAAGCAGGGCGATGCGGTGTTCATCTCCGCCCGCTCCATAGACGCGATGAACGTCCAGGTCGTACTCGAGCCCTTCGGCGGCGGCGGCAACGCAGCCACGGCCGGTGCGCAGATCCGCGGCAAAACCATCACGGAGGTTCAGCAGGAGCTGGTTTCCGCGCTGGATCAATATCTGACAGTATAACTCGAAGGAGGTTATCGATATGAAAGTCATCCTCTTACAGGACATCAAGGGCAAGGGCAAGAAGGGTCAGATGGTCGAGGTTTCCGACGGCTACGCCAGAAACTACCTGCTGCCCCGCAAGATCGCGGTGGAGGCCACCGCCGACAACATCAATACCATGCGCATGAACGACAAGGCCAAGCTCGAAAAGGAGCAGAAGGCCAGAGCCGAAGCCGCTGAGATCGCCGGCAAGCTCAAGGATCTTGAGCTCACCGTCCGGGCCAAGGGCGGCGGAGCAGGCAGACTGTTCGGCTCCGTCACCAGCCAGGAGATCGCCGATGCGCTCAAGCAGGAGGCCGGCATCGAGCTCGACCGCCGCCGCATCCTGATCGACGAGCCCATCAAGACCGTGGGGCTGTATACCGTCAAGTGCAAGCTCGGCTACGAGATCAACGCCAATCTGCGGATCAACGTAGTCGAAAAATGAAAAAATGAAACGATGAAATCATGAAAAAATTGATGTGTTTTTCATATTTTGATATGAAAAAGAATTGAATTCATCCCGAAGGGATACCGCAATTCTTTCATTCTTTCATTTTCTCATTGTTTCATTATCTCTGAAGGAGATCCCAATGGACGAACTACTCAACCGACAGGCGCCGCAGTCGCTGGAGGCGGAGCAGGCGGTGCTCGGCTCCATGCTGATCGACAGCCGCTGCGTCGGCGATGTGATCGGCATGCTCAAGCCGGAGGACTTCTTCCTCCGGCAGAACCAGGAGCTGTTCGAGACCATCTACTCCATGTTCAACTACGCCGAGCCCATCGACGCGGTCACCGTGCTCAACAAGCTCAAGGAGCTGGGCC
Organism: Oscillospiraceae bacterium; assembly: GCA_902795195.1. Classification (GTDB taxonomy): domain Bacteria; phylum Bacillota; class Clostridia; order Oscillospirales; family Oscillospiraceae; genus JAFRPC01. The sequence goes on along the minus strand of CADBKF010000003.1, from coordinate 6,386 downwards.
ATTTCGACGAGCAGACGACGCCGAAGTACCTCATGCAGCTCATGGAGATCACCCCCACGGCGGCCAATGTCAAGCAATACGCCGCCATCGTGCGGGACAAGGCGCTGCTGCGCGGCATCTCCACCGCCGCAGACGAGATCAACGAGACGGTCTATTCCGGCGTCGGCACGGCCTCGGAGGTGCTCGAGGCGGCGGAGAAGAAGATCTACGCCCTGCGCCGCGGCACCGCCGACGACGCGCTCGAGCGCATCGGCACCGTGCTCATCAAGACCTTCGACCGGCTCAACGAGCTGGCAAAATCCGACCGGGACTTCCCCGGCCACGCCAGCGGCTTCAAGGATCTCGACCGCAGGATCCACGGCCTCAACGACGGCAACCTGATCATTCTGGCCGCCCGCCCCGGCATGGGCAAGACCACGATGGCTCTGAACATGATGGCAAACGTGGCCAAGACCTCCCATAAGACCGTGGCCTTCTTCTCCTACGAAATGTCCAAGGAGGAGCTGGCGCGGCGGCTTCTGTCCTGCGAAAGCTTTGTGGACAACAACAAGCTCACCACCGGCAAGCTCTCGAAGGAGGAGTGGAGCGCCATCGGCGTGGCCGCCTCCGCTCTGAGCCAGACCGACATCCGCGTGTCGGACCTCGGTACCGTGACCGTGGCCGAAATGAGCGCTCTGTGCCGCCGACTGGACAATCTGGGCCTGGTCGTCATCGACTATCTGCAGCTCATGACCTCCGCCGGCCCCGGCGGCAGCTCGGAAAACCGCGTGCAGGTGGTCTCGGAGATCACCCGCTCGCTCAAGGTCATGGCCAAGGAGCTGAACGTGCCCGTGGTCTGCCTGAGCCAGCTCTCCCGCCGCGCCGAGCAGCGCGACAAGAACGACCACCGGCCGCAGCTGTCCGATCTGCGCGAATCCGGCTCCATCGAGCAGGACGCCGACATCGTGCTGATGCTCTACCGCGACGACTACTACAATGCCGACTCCGAGGAAAAGAACATCGTCGAGGTCATCGTCTCAAAGAACCGCCACGGCGAACCCGGCACCGTCAAGCTCCAGTGGCTGCCCGAATTCTTCGCCTTCTCCAACCTGGAATCCCACCGGGTCGAGCAGTAAGTAGTGTTTAGCGTTTAGTGGTTAGTGGTTAGTGGTTAGTAGCTAGTGACTCGTGCCTGACCATGTCATTCTGAGCGCAGCGAAGAATCTATCCGCTGTCCACCATCAACTGTCAACTGTCCATTCACTTATGGAACAACAAATTCTTTCTTTCGTCCGTCAGCACGGCATGGTTCAGCTCGGCGAGCATGTAATCGCCGCCGTCTCCGGCGGGGCGGACTCCATGGCGCTGCTCTCTGCGCTGCTGCAGCTGCGAGAGCTGCTTGGCATCACAGTCTCTGCAGCCCACTTCCACCACGGCATCCGCGGCGAGGCTGCGGACCGGGACGCGGAATTTGTCCATGCCTGGTGCCAAACGCAGGGAATTGCCTGCGTCGTCGGTCATGGCGACGCGCCGGCTTACGCAAAAAAGACCGGTAAAAGCCTGGAGGAGGCCGCGAGAGATCTGCGCTTCGCGTTTCTTTTGAATCTGGACGCGGACAAAATCGCGACCGCTCACAACGCCGACGACAACGCCGAGACGATGCTTCTGCACCTGCTGCGCGGCACGGGGCTGCGCGGTCTGGGCGGCATCGCGCCGCAAAGCGGCCGCGTGATCCACCCGCTGCTCTCGGTCTCCCGGGCCGAGATCGAGGCATATTTGAAACAAAACGACATCCCTCATATTGAAGATGAGACCAACGCGGGCGACGACTGCGTCCGCAACCGGCTGCGGCACCATGTGCTGCCGCTGCTGAAGGCGGAAAATCCAGGTTTTTTGCAGACAGCCGCCCGCACCGGCGCGCTGCTGCGGCAGGAGGACGCCTATCTCTCCGGCCTGGCTGCCAAGGCCGGCGCCGACTGCCGTGACGCAGACGGCTGGAGCTGCAGCCGTCTCTGCGCCCTCGATCCGGTACTGCGGCGGCGGGTGCTGCTCTCCATTCTGCGCGATTTGGACCTGGAAAACCCGTCCGCCGTCCATCTGGAGGCGCTCGACCGGCTGGTGCGCTCCCCTGCCCCCTCTGCCGGCGTCACGCTGCCCGAGGGCTGGCGCGCCGCGCGCGCCTATGACCGCTTGGTGATCCGCCGCGTCGAAGCGCCCCAAATCTGCCCTGCGCGGCAGCTCAACGTGCCCGGAGAGACGCTGCTTCCGGAAATTTCCGCGAAGATCGTCGCAATTGTTACAGAAAATTCAAACTTTCCTCAAAAAAACGATTTCACTTTTGCGCTTCGATGTGATAGAATAGCGGCAAATGTGTGGAGCGTGCGCAGCCGGCAGCCCGGAGATCGGCTCCTTCTGCCCGGCGGACACCGCACACTGAAAAAGCTGATGATCGACCGAAGAATCCCCAAGTCACAGCGGGACGCGCTGCCGGTGATTCTGTGCGGCGATCAGATCGCCGGCGTACTGGGCCTAGCCGTCAACGAGGACTTCCAGCCGCTGCCGGATCAACCGGTACTGCTCCTCAAATGGACGCAGAACCCGTCCGCTGCGAACCCCGGCACCTGATTCCTACGATAAAGGAGATAACCCATTGAACAACACAAACAAGCCAAGACGCGGCCCGATGATGCTCTACATTTTCATCCTGCTGGCAATGCTGTTTTGTATCTACATGCTCTTCAACTCCAGCACTGCCGTGGAGATGAAATATTCCGACGTCATCGATCAGTTCCGCACGGAAAACGTCGAATCCTTTGCCATTGAAAACAATGTGCTGGAAATGAAGCTGCGCAAGCCCTTCCAGGACCAGACCGAGATCCGCTACCGGGTCATTGATTTCTCGGTGTTCTACGCCGATCTCAACGATCTCATCCAGGAGCAGAAGGAAAAGGGCGTGATCGAGGAATACGATTACCTGCCCAACAGCAACAGCTCGTGGTTCCTGACCTCGGTGCTGCCGATGCTCATCATGGTTGCCCTGATGATCGGCGGCATGGCCATCATCATGAACCGCGCCGGCGGTGGCGCGGGCGCCATGAAGTTCAGCCGGGCCAACGCCAAGGTGGGCTCCGGCGACAAGAAGGTCACCTTCAAGGATGTGGCCGGTGCCGAGGAGGAAAAGGCCGAGCTCCAGGAGATCGTCGAATTCCTGAAGGACCCGGCAAAGTACACCCGTCTCGGCGCCAAGGTGCCCAAGGGCGTGCTGCTGGTCGGCCCTCCGGGCACCGGCAAGACCCTGATTGCCCGCGCAGTGGCCGGCGAGGCCAACGTGCAGTTCCTGTCCATCTCCGGCTCTGACTTTGTCGAGCTCTATGTGGGCGTCGGCGCAGGCCGCGTGCGCGACCTGTTCGACCAGGCCAAGAAGATGGCCCCTGCCATCATCTTCATCGACGAGATCGACGCCGTCGGCCGGCACAGAGGCGCAGGCCTCGGCGGCGGACACGACGAGCGCGAGCAGACCCTCAACCAGCTGCTCGTCGAGATGGACGGCTTTACCGGCAACACCGGCGTCATCGTGATGGCCGCCACCAACCGGAAGGACATCCTCGATCCGGCGCTGCTGCGTCCGGGCCGCTTCGACCGGCAGGTCTACGTCGGCAAGCCCGACTGCGACGGCCGCGAGGCGATTTTGAAGGTCCACGCCAGAAACAAGCCCCTGGCCGACAGCGTGGATCTGCACGTGGTGGCAAGAGCGACCATCGGCTTTACCGGCGCGGATCTGGAAAACCTGCTCAATGAGGCAGCGCTTCTGGCCGCCAGAGCCAACCGCCCCTGCATCATCATGAACGACATGGAGGAGGCCCTGCTCAAGGTCGTGGCCGGCCCCCAGAAGAAGAGCCACAAGCAGACCGAGCGCACCCGCCGGCTCACCGCCTATCACGAGGCCGGCCACGCGGTGGCAGCCTATTACCTGCCCCACCACCCGCCGGTGCAGCTGGTCACAATCATCCCCAGAGGTCCCACAGGCGGCCTGACGATGTACCTGCCCGACGAGGACCAGGACGACACCTCCCGCAACGAGATGTTCGAGTCCATCGTCTCGGCCCTCGGCGGCCGGATCGCAGAGCAGCGCAAGATGGACGACATCTCCACCGGCGCCTCCGCGGACATCCAGCAGGCCACCGCGATCGCGCACGATATGGTCACGCGCTACGGCATGTCCGACCGCCTCGGCCCCGTGCGCTACGGCAACGACGACGAGGTCTTTGTCGGCATGAGCTACGGCCGCACCAAGCCCTACTCCGAGCAGACCGCCGGGCAGATCGACGAGGAGGTCAAGTCCCTCATCGACGAGGCCTACGCCCGCTGCACGGCCATCCTGACCGAGCACGACGACAAGCTCGAGGCCGTGGCACAGTTCCTGCTCAGCCATGACACCATGACCCGGACCCAGTTCCTGGCCTGCATGGAGGGCAGAGAGATCCCCGCAGCCGAGCATGAGTCGATCTTCGACCGCTTCACTGACAACAAGCCCGAAGCGGTCCCCGAAGCACCGGCTCCGCAGCCTGCGGAACCCGGCACGGAGGGCGACCCCTTCGGCGCAAATTTCGACTTCGGGAAGCCCGAGGACGAATGATCTCAAAGAAACAGCACCGCTTACCAAACCGGTAAGCGGTGCTGTTTTGTACTCGTTATACCTCAAACATCAGATCGCCATAGGTGGGCACGGGCCAGAGGTCCTTGTCCACGATGAGCTCCAGGGCGTCCACGGCCTTCCTCAGGCCCTGCATGTGCAGACACACGGTATCGCGGCAGAAGTGGGCCATCTGCTTGGCCTCGTCGAGGCTGCCGAGCTGGTCTACGGCCGCCTGCAGCGCGTCGTGCTCGCTCTGCGCGGTCCGCAGCAGGGCGCTGCACTGCCGCAGCAGCGACTGCTGCACGCTGGTATCCGCATCGGAGCAGGCCGTCATGACCTGGTTGACCGACTTGGCCATCCGCGTGATAAAGCAGATCGTGGCCGGAATAAAGTGCTTGCTGGCCATGTGGCACATGGTCCTGGCCTCGATGGACCGGGTCTTGGTGTAGGTCTCGTACAGGATTTCGGCACGGGAGGCCAGCTCACTGCGCGTAAACACGCCGTGGCGCTCAAAGAGCGCGATGCTCTCCTCGCTGGTAAGCGCCGGGACCGCGTCGATCATCGTGCGCAGATTCGGCAGGCCGCGCCGTGCGGCCTCCTCGACCCAGGCGGCGCTGTAGCCGTCGCCGTTGAAGACGATCCGCTGATGCTCGCGCATGTAGCGGGCCACCAGCTCGTTTGCCGCGGCCTCAAAGTTCTCCGCGGCCTCCAGCTCGTCCGCAGCCTGCGCAAAGGCGTCGGCCACGATCGTGTTGAGTACGGTGTTCGCGTTCGCAATTGAGTCAGACGAGCCCACCATGCGGAACTCGAACTTGTTGCCGGTGAAGGCAAAGGGCGAGGTACGGTTGCGGTCGGTGGCGTCCTTGTTGAGCACCGGCAGCGTGGAGACGCCGGTGGAGAGCTTGCCGCGCTCCAGGCAGCCCTCGGCCGAGCCGTGACGGATGATCTGCTCTACCACGTCATCGAGCTGGTTGCCCAGGAAGATGGACACGATGGCCGGCGGGGCCTCGTCCGCGCCCAGGCGCTCGTCGTTGCCAACGTTGGCGGCGGTCTGGCGCAGCAGCGCCGCGTGCTCGTCCACCGCCTTCATGATGCAGGCCAGCACCAGGAGGAACTGCAGGTTGTCGTTGGGCGTCTCGCCGGGCTCGAGCAGATTGTCGCCGCGGTCGGTCGAGATCGACCAGTTGTTGTGCTTGCCCGAGCCGTTGACGCCGGCAAAGGGCTTCTCATGCAGCAGGCAGACCAGATCGTGCTGCGTGGCGACCCGCTTCATGGTCTCCATGGTCAGCTGGTTCTGATCGACCGCCACGTTGCAGGTGGAGTAGATTGGCGCCAACTCGTGCTGACCGGGGGCGACCTCATTGTGCTGGGTCGTGGCCGTGATGCCCATGCGCCAGAGCTCAATGTTGAGGTCGTGCATGAACGCGCCGACGCGCTCGCGGATCGCGCCGAAGTACTGATCCTCCAGCTCCTGGCCCTTGGGCGCGGGCGCGCCGAAGAGCGTCCGGCCGGTGTAGATGAGGTCCCGGCGCTTGAGGTAGTTCTTCTTGTCGACGATGAAATATTCCTGCTCTGCGCCAACATGCGGCGTGATCTTCTTCGTGTCGTGGTCGCCGAAGAGCCGCACGATGCGCAGCGCCTGGCGGTTGAGGGCCTCCATGGAGTGCAGCAGCGGGGTCTTGTTGTCCAGCGACTCGCCGGTGTAGGAGACGAACACCGTCGGAATGCAGAGAATGGTGCCGGCGGAGATCTGCTTGACGAAGGCCGGCGA